>SFGN01000020.1 GCA_004556565.1 Lachnospiraceae bacterium
TGCTCTGGGATTCCTTTCTTTATACTGATGTCAGTATAATGGTCTATCCAGAGACAATCAAGTAAATCAATTTTTAGTCATATGAGATTAGCATAAACAGCTTAATACAATTGTATGTCGATAAGCATATTTATACTCTTAATTTACACTACTCAACTTCTATCATTTCGTATTCTCTGCTTCCGTATCCCAAAGCTGCAGCAGCCTCAATGGTATGGATTCCGTTGCGGCTTTCGATACGCTCCAGCAAATGTGCTTTACCGGCATCATTGCTTGCATATACCAGATCAATACATGCCTGGTCAAATTTTCATTAAATTTTTATAAAAAATAATGAAACATAAAGTCTCTTGACATATAAGGAGATAGTGTTATAATGCTTTGAAATTAAATAGTTTGATTTCAAACTATAAACAACACGCTTCTTTCGGGAAGCAGACATTAAAGAAGCTCATCCTTCTATTCATCAGCCGGCTGATATGGACTATTAATAAGACACTTTCAAAATCCCGGATTTTTTTGCCGAAAAAACTAAAGGGTTGTTCTGAACCCTTTAGTTTTTTCTGTATTCCTCCAACATTTCCTCCATATTATCTTCGATCCGCTTTCCTACCTTATGGAAGACTTCCAGATCATTTTTATCAATCTTACGGACAAGCTTTTTTGAAATTTCAGCCCATGAATTATCCATATTCACAGCGACGGTTTCTGCTTTTTCTGTTATCCGGTAACGAAAATACCGATGATCAGCCTCATCTCTCTGGCAAATAATGTATCCTTTCTTGCTTAAGCCATCCAGTGTTGTGGAAATATGCCCTTTATTCATCTGCATATAGCCCGAAATATCCGTCAGTGTATTTAACTCGTCATATCGATACAGCAGATAGATGATGACAAGCTCTATTCTATTAAGGCCGGTAATCTGTTTTGCATCATTGACTAAAATATTTTCGATAAGCCTCTTAAATTTTCCACTTCTTATAATATCTTCAACAACATTATTCATATAACACATATAATCCAATTATCTTAGATGGTGATTGGATTTTCTCCTTTCTCCCGGATAACACTTTAACACAAAATATTTTCTGAATCCAACCCTCTTCTTATTCTCATAACATACAGTATGGTCGCTCAGATTTTTGACTATTCTGAGAAAAATGCGATACTCTAATACTTATAAATATGATAAAATATTTAAATACAATATGAGAAAAGAGATGATTCCTTATGCGTATTTTCCTCACAGGCAGTGTACTTGCGGTCGTTTTTGCCCAACGGTCGTCAAGACTCTCAGAAAATGGACAAAAATATATTCTTGTTTCCCTGGCCATACTGTTCCCGTTTTCTGAGATTGTCAAGCAGCTTCTTCTGTTTGTCAGCAACGGATTCTCTTATGACTGGTGGTATTTTCCTTTCCAGCTCTGCAGCATGCCAATGTATCTTCTGCCTCTTTACTGTCTTTTTCCCAAAAAATACCGAAGGATACGCATTGTACTTGCAGATTTTCTGGTAGACTTTGGGCTGCTTGGAGGAATTTTTGCTTTTGCGGATCAAAGCGGCATGCACTATGACCTGCCTGTCCTCACAATGCACAGTTATCTCTGGCATTTTTTGATGATTTTTCTGGGCTTATTCTTGATATTTACACAGAAAAACAGCTCCTGTTTAAAAGACTTTATATTACCATGCGCTCTTTTTCTACTTCTTGCAGGTATTGCCACATATCTGAATATAATTATTCATACCAGGGGATTCATCAACATGTTTTATATCAGCCCATACTTTTCTATGGGACAGGTTGTTTTTCGTGATATCGCCCGCTTCACCGGACAGACGGCAGGACATCTCATCTATATCGGAGCAGAAATACTTGGAGCCTGTCTGATACATCTGTGCTCCGGGAAGCTGGGGCATGATTGATATCTGTTATTTAAAAAACTCTGACAAAGCATCCGCAAAATAGTCAGCCATTCCTTCACCGTATTGTTTATCAAAAGCTTCGCTTATCTGACTATTTGTCCCCCTTTGATAGTATCAGCATAATCTATCACGTTCCGTAATAGTCAACCTTTTTTATTAAATAACCTTCATGGGCCAGAAGCCATTCTTTTTTATCAATCCCTCCTGCATATCCTGTCATGCTGCCGTCTGTTCCAACAACACGGTGGCAGGGAATGATAATTGAGATTGGATTATGCCCGACAGCGCCGCCTACTGCCTGAGCGGACATTGATTTCTTATTTTGTAATTCTGCAATTTTTTCTGCGATTCTGCCGTATGTGGTAACCTCTCCGTATGGAATCTCACAAAGCATCGCCCATACTTTCTGCCGAAAATCACTGCCTGACGGAGCTAAAGGAATTTCAGAAATTTCCGGTCTTCCGCCTGAAAAATATCTCTCCAGCCAGTCCTTTGTCTTTTTAAATACAGGCAGGCTGTCTTTTGGCTGCATCTCTTCTTTTATTGTACTCCCATAATACTTCTGACCTTCTATCCAAAGCCCGTTCAAATGTACTCCGTCACTCGCCATCATAATCTTCCCGACGGGAGATACATAATCTGTCTGATAATACATTTTGTCCTCCGATGTTTTACAAATTCGATATTTGAATTCAAAACCTGTCCAAGAAGTCATCTCCCAACTTATATTTTACAGGGAAAATGACGATATCCCGGGAACTTTCCCACCAGGATATCGTCAACTCTCACTCCGGAGAAATTCACAGTGTATACAGTTACCGTGCATTGCTGGCAGCTATTTTCACCTTGCTCCACATATTGCTGAGCTGTTTCCGGACAGCATCGTTATATACAAAAACTTCATCTTTTTCATACCCGATTCTTGGAAGGTACGCATTAATTCCTTCAAAATCACCGCCGGGACCGGACAGATCGTCCATAACCTGTTGATTTGCCGAAGTATATCCGACATAGCTTGAATTATCATACGCACCCTCATATTCGCATACAAAATTGATAAACTCGTGTGCAAGCTCAGGATTCTTTGCATTTTTCGGAATGACCATTGCGTCAGACCACAGGTTTGTACCGCTTTCCGGCAGGTAAAATCCCATGTCTTCATTTTCGCTCATGACATAGGTCGCATCACCGGAATAAATCAGTCCCAGAGCCTTCCTTCCCTGTGCCATATTATCTATAATCTCATCAGTAACGATTTCAGGCCTCATCGTCTGGACGCACTGCACCAGCCAGTCATATGCTTCCTGCAATTCTTCAGGATTTTCCGTATTCATCGAATATCCCAGAGCTTTTAATGCCATCATGAAAGAATCGCGCTCCGAATCGTACAGATAAATATCTCCACGGTATTTTTCATCAAGGAAAATATTAAACCCTTCTTTTTCCAGGTCTTCGATGCTTACTTTTGTTTGATCATAAACGATTCCGACTGTACCCCAGAAATATGGAACAGAATATTCATTATTTTCATCATAAGGCAGCCCCTTTACAGCATCTGTCAGCTTATCCATACAGTCCAGCTTCGAATGATCCAGCTTTTGCAGATAGTCTTCCTCGATTAATCTTTGTATCATATAATCACTTGGTACAAGAATATCATAGGATTCCCCGTTTGCTACTTTGATGTACATCTGCTCATTGGAATCAAAGTTCTCCATGACAACTGTTGCACCGGTCGCCGCCTCGAAATCCGGTATCAGATTTTCTCCGGTATATTCGCCCCAATTGTACACATAAAGTGTCTGACCTTCATACGGCAGTAAGGAATCGTTTCCGTTTAGATTTGTGAGGAAAACAATTCCTAACAGTACACATACAGCTGCAGCAGCCGGTATCAGGATTCTGTGTCCTTTGATTTCATCTTTTTTCTCCCGTTTTGCCATAACCATAGGCGCCACATTAATAATGACAAGAACAATTGTGATAATGACAACGACAAGTGTTGAAATGGCATTGATGCTTGGGTTTACACGTTTGCTCATGGTGTAAACCATGATACTCAGGTTCTTTACGCCGTTTCCTGTTACAAAATAGGAAATGATAAAATCATCTACCGACATAGTAAATGCGATCAATGCACCCGAAACAATTCCGGGCGTAATCTGAGGCACGATTACTTTTGTCAGTGCCTGCCAGGGAGTTGCCCCCAAATCCATCGCTGCATCCGCCAGATTAGGATCCAGTGAACGGATTTTCGGCATTACAGAAAGCATGACATAAGGAATGCAAAATGCTATATGGGCAAGAAGCATGGTAATATACCCCTTTTCGACCCGGAAAGTAATAAAAAGCAGCATAAATCCGATGGCGGTAACAATTTCCGGATTCATAAGCGGGAAATTATTCACCTGTTCCATGATGTCCCGGATGATTTTCTTTGACTTACTTAATCCGATCGCAGCTATAGTTCCTGCCACAGTAGAGACTAATGTTGCAATCAGTGCAACTCCAAAAGTCGTATATAATGCTTCCATCATATCTCTGGATTCCAGCATATGACGATACCACCGCAGTGAAAATCCCGAAAAACTTGTTAATGATTTTCCTTCATTGAAGGAAAACACAATCATATATAGAATTGGAAGATAAAAGAATATAATCATAAGAATCATAAGCAATCTTCCAAATGGACGCTTTTCTTTTTTCATAATGATTATTCCCCCTTTCCTCCCTGATTTCTGATTTCAGCCTTCCGCACAGCAATCATCAGCAGCATCATAATAGCTGCCATAATCACAGAAATGGCACTTCCGAAGTTCCACTCTCCGACGGTTATAAACTGATTTTCAATCATATTTCCTATCAGGAAATACTGTCCGCCGCCCAAAAGCTTTGGAATGAAGAAAGAGCTGACAGCCGGCAGGAATACAAGTGTAATACCGTTAATGACACCCGGAAGAGATAACGGCAGCGTAATATGCAGAAAAGTCTGTGCCGGAGTCGCTCCGAGATCTGCACTGGCCTCCAGCAGAGAATGATCCATTTTACACAAAGATGTATTAATCTGCAAAATCATAAATGGCAGGAAGTTATACACCATGCCAAGAAGAACCGCAGCTTCCGTGTAAAGCAGTTCTGCCTCACCCAGTCCGAAAATACTTAAAATCCGCTGAATCAGCCCCCCTTCACTGAGAAGTCCGATCCAGGCATATGTCCTGACAAGCATATTGATCCACATCGGAATTGTAATGCACAGGACGAGAATGTTCTGTACCTTTTCACTGCTGCGGGCTATAAAATATGCCATCGGGTAGCCGAGCAAAAGGCAGATGAGGGTTGTTTTAAATGCAATCACCAGAGAACGCCACAGTATAATTAAAAAATCAGGGTCGGTAAAAAATTTGACGTAATGCTCCAGTGTAAAAGAGAACGAAATGATGCTGTTTCCCTGTGTTGTAAACGAATACAGGACAATCAATGCCATCGGAAGAATAAGCATCATTGCCGCCCATGCAATATAAGGTACTGCAAGCTGTGAAAATCGTTTCATTTAAAACACCATCCTTGACATCACATGAATATCTTCCGGGAAGAATGTCAGGCCGACCTCCTGACCCACTTCCGTATAATCTGTCGTATGAATTTTAAATTCCCGTCCGGTTGTGGAGAAGGTAATCTGATAAACGCCTTCCGTCACTTCTTCCGGTTCAAAATCATAATCGACACTGATGTCAATACTCTCATTTTCATCACTCAGCTTCCATCCCTGAGCATTTGCCCATGTTTTAATATCCGTATCCAAAGCCTGAGATTCTACGATCTCATCCACAGTTTTCAGGAAATTAAATGCCATGATTGCTTCGTTTGCCTTTTCATTTTTTACAAACGGCTGATTTACCACAAAAATATAACGTTCGATACTTGTTCCGTTTGCCGTCGAAAAAACAACCGGATACTGCCCCAACTCTTCTTTAAGGTCATATTCTATCCGGGCTATGGAAATATAATCATCACTTTCCGGATTCCATGCCTGTGCATTGGAACGGGCAATTATTTCTTTATCATCAAGATCTTTTACATCTTCTAAATCCACATAGAAGTTATTAGCGCTGATTTTTTCTTTTCCGTCAGCACTTGTCACGTCATGGTTGCGGATGACACGCATGTTCACGGTCACGCTCGTACCCGGGACAGTTTCCACGATAATTTCGTAATGTACACCTTTAAACAGGACACTCAGGACTTCACCAGTCATTTTTCCGTCCTTGACATCTACGATATCAATATCCTCCGGACGGATGACGACATCGACCGGTTCATTTTCTTTGAAACCGAAATCCACGCAGTCAAAAGTAATATCATCAAAACGTACTTTATAATCTTCCAGCATGACTCCCGGAAGTATATTGCTTTCCCCGATGAAATTTGCAACATAACGGTTAGCAGGCTCGTTATAGATTTCCTCAGGCGTCCCCACCTGCTGAATCTCGCCGTTTTTCATAACCACGATCTTATCTGACATGGTAAGTGCCTCTTCCTGGTCATGTGTCACGAAAATAAATGTGATTCCGACCTCCTGCTGAATGCGCTTCAGCTCATACTGCATTTCCTTCCTGAGCTTTAAATCCAAAGCTGCCAACGGCTCATCCAGAAGCAGCACCTTAGGTTCGTTTACAAGTGCTCTTGCGATTGCGACCCTTTGCTGCTGTCCGCCGGACAGTAACGTGGTGTTTTTATTCTCATATCCTTCCAGACCGATCAGCTTCAGCATTTTCATCACTTTCTGCTCTATAACATCCTTGCTGACTTTTTTGATTTTCAGTCCGAATGCAATATTTTCATACACACTTAAATGCGGGAATAAAGCATATTTCTGAAACACTGTGTTAAGCTCGCGTTCATAAGGCGGTTTCCGGCTGATCTCTTCTCCGTCAAAAATAACCTTGCCCTCATCTGCTTCAAGAAATCCCCCCAGAATCCTTAAAAGCGTCGTTTTACCACAGCCGCTCGGACCAAGCAGCGTTACAAATTCATTTTCATAAATGTCCAGATTCACGCTTTTTAACACAATCTGTCCGTCAAAGTTCTTCACAATATCGCGGAACTCTATCAACTTCTTTTTTTCCATCTCACCTTCTCCTTTTACCTCGTATGACTTTCCCGATTACTTTCCTGTTAAGATTAACATCCGGTTAATTCGAGTACATCATACTCAAAAATGGTCCACCGGACCATTTTTTCATATGCATGGCAACTCAATAAAGGTCCACCGGACTTTTTCATATGCTTGTCAACTAAAACATCGGCGGTGTTGTAATCCACAGCACCTTTGCATCGCTGTTCCCATGATTATACAAATAATGACTCTGTGTCCCATCCAGATAAAACGTTTCCTGTGCTTTAATTTTATATTTTTTGCTCCCGCGCACCAAAGTCACAGTCCCTTTAAGCACATATCCGAATTCCTCGCCGTGATAGGCCGACAATTCATGACTTTTCTTATGGGGATGCAGTGTAAGCAGTATCGGTTCCATTTCATTTTTCTGGGCATTGGGAATCACCCATTCAATCTGAAAATCATCCTGTTCATCCACAAAAAAATCCTGCTTAGAAAATACAATCTGCGTTTCCGGTTCTTCACGGAAAAATTCTGATAAATTCGTTCCCAGCGCTTCCAGAATATCCTGCAAGGTTGCAATACTGGGTGTGGTCAGGTTATGTTCTACCTGTGACAGGAATCCCTTCGTCAATTCACTTCGGGAAGCCAGGTCTCCGAGCGTCAGATCGTTCTGAAGACGCAGTTCCTTCAGCTTTTTACCTATGTCCAAAATCACACCTCCCGTCTTTATCAAGTAAACACCGTATTGTTTTCTAATACTATACTTTTTTTTAAAAATTACCGAACAAATTTCATTATACACGCATTGTGACATATTGCAATAGAATTATAAAGAAAAGTGACAAGAAATGACAAAACATGCTGTTTGTGCGATGATAATATAGCATTTTGCAAACATTTGTTTGTAATGCGGTCAGGAGTTGTAAAAAGAAAGAAGCCTCCGGCATTAGTATTTCTCATGCCGAAAGCTCCCATGAATTATTTCAAGATAAACTGTAACAATATGTCAGGCAATATCTTTTTTACAATATTTTATGTAAGCAGCTATAATTCCCACCATGCAGAAAATCATCCCGGGCAGAACCATCCGAATATCAATATTTCCATTCGCCACGATATCTGAACCGTCCGCATATCCGAACGGTGTAATATACTTCAAAAATTCCGCACTTTCAGTGATATTTGCAATAATATTCAAAAAGTACATAATTGCTGCAATTCCTAGACCGATACCAAGGCCACCGCGCTTTAAGAATGCCGAAATACCGAAACAAATTCCGGCAAGTTCAATCTGCAGAAGATAATAAGCAAGATGCAGAAGCAGAAGCTCTTTCCACGGAATCTCTTCTCCGATCGCTATAATTGACAGAATAGATATGCCAAACACAATTACATTCATAATAGTAACCTGTATCATTACAGAAATAAGCTTTTCTGTCACAATGCTGCTTCTATTTACCGGATGCGTAAGCAGGAATTCCGCAGTATGCTCCTTTTCTTCTTTAGCCAGCACAGATATTCCACATAATGCAGCGAAAAATGCCCCTCCAAGACCGAGGATATTTCCGCATTCCACAGCATAGAATCCGATCAATGTGCCGAAATTAATCTGATCCATCCCAAAAGCTTCCGTAAAACTTCCCATAGAAGAGAATATTTCACTGACACCATCCATTTCCCCTTTCATTTCCGGAAATAGAAATAAACAAACTGCAAATAGGAAGCCGATTGATGCTGTCCAGATGATAAGCGAAAGCCTCCCCTGTTTCATTTCATGTTTGATCAGCGTCATTTTTCCTCACCTCCGTCCAGATAATAATGCATAAAGATTTCTTCCAGATCAGGTTCGGAAACATTCAGGTCATAAACATGATTTTCCGATAACGCATGAATAAGGGCATTGATATCTCCGCTGTATAAAAAGCTCACACCTTCCTCCGATTTCTGCATATCCCGGATTCCCGGAAGCCCGGATAAATGAATATCGCCGCGAACCGTCACGCGCTTAGCATTCGTTTTTCCAAGCTCTTCAACGCTGTCGCAGGCAATCAGCCGCCCCTCTCTGATAATTGCCGCACGACTGCAGTTACGCTGAATTTCGGACAGCACATGGGAAGACAAAAATATCGTAGCACCCTGTCTGTTTTTCTCCCTCAGAATATAAAAAAATTCACGCTGCATCAAAGGATCAAGCCCGCCGGTAGGCTCATCCAGGATGCATAGCTTCGGATTGTGCTGAAGTGCACAGACAATAGCTGCTTTTTTCCGGTTTCCGAAAGAAAGCTCCTCCACCTTTTTATTAACATCAAGCTGAAGTCTTTCACACAATTTATGCGCTTCATCACTACAGTCTTTTTTTCTCAAATCAGCAGAAAGTTTTATCACCTCGCGGACGCGCATACCTGAATAGAAAACAGCTTCTGACGGCAGATAACCGATATCGTTAAGTATTTCTTTCTTATCTTTGACGGCATCTTTCCCGAAAATACGTGCACTTCCGCCGGTGCTTTGTATAAGTCCGAGAAGAAGCCGTATGGTCGTACTTTTCCCCGCCCCGTTTGGCCCGATAAATCCAAAAAACTCTCCTTCGTTAACGGAAAGATCCAGGTCAAGAATTCCCCTCGCTTTGCCGTAATATTTGGTTAAACCGGATGTCTCAATGGCATACATCTTTACCCCTCTTTTCTCAAATAGATTTTTTCACAACTTCTCATTCATGATTGCCCTCCCTCATTAACCGCAACGGTTAATTATTAATATACACTATTGACCGTTTTTTGAGAAGAACCTGACGCATTAAGGTTTCTTAACATCAAAGCTCATATTGTAATGGCTTGTACCTTTTCAGAACATCAGAAGCTCAATATCAATCATTCACGGAAGAATTATGGATTCTGAATAAATAAGACTCCCAATGTTCCCGGACCACAATGACTTGAGATTACGCCGCCTGCACGTGTAACCAGTATTTCATCAAATATTTTCAATCCGTCCAGATAGTCATATACCTCCCGGACAACTTCTTCCTCACATCCCGAATGTGTGATGAATACACGGTCATGCTTTGCAGTTTTCAATTGTGGTTCAAGCTCATTCGCATATTTTAAAATCACATGTGAAATTTTCCCACGATACTTTTTGTCCGGCCGCATTGCGCCATTTTCAACAATTATTTTCGGATGAAGCTTTAAAGCACCTCCGGCAAGTGCCGCCAACCCGCTGCATCTGCCGCCTCTGTACAAATAAGTCAGGGTGTCGACCACAAAGCTGGCTCTTACATATGGCTTAATTTTCTCAATCTCTTCCACGATTTCTCCCGCAGTTTTCCCGTTTTGCGCCATAATTGCCGCTTCAATCACCAGCAGTCCGACTCCTGTAGAAAGATTTCCGGAATCAATCACGAACACCCTGTCCTCTTTTTCAAGTTCATCAGCTGCCATTCTCATTACATTGGCCGTGGTGGACATCTGCTCAGAAACAGTAAAGAAAACCATTTCGCTTCCGTCTGATGTACATTCATTAATCATATTCATTGCATCTGTAATCGCCGGTGCTGAAGTCGTCGGTGTTGTTTTATTCTCGTCTGACCAGCGGTATATTTCATCAGGGGTAATTCCCTTTCCATCATCAAACTCCTGTTGGCCAAGCACAATGTGCAGCGGCAGAATTGAAATCTGATACCGCTCAAGCAATCCCTCCGATAAATCACATGTACTGTCTGATACAATCTTAACACCCATAAAATATTTCCTCCTCTTCTTATTTCAAAATCTCTCCCAGTGTATTTTTTCCTGCGGAAGCTCGTTAAGATCGTGCGGCGGCACAGATTCTTTCGGGATTCCGAGGGAAAGTATTGCCTCTATTGTATAGTTATCCGGAACATTTAAAAGCTCTTTGACATATTCATCCGTTGTCCTGCCGTCCGCCGCTTCCCGCATACGTCCCTGAATCCAGCAGCTTCCGATCCCAAGGCTGTCCGCCATCAGATGCATATTTGCCATAGCGATTGAACAGTCTTCTGTCCAGACATCAGTTTTTTTCGGATCAGCGAACACAACGATTGCAGCTCCTGCCTGTTCCAGCATAGATGCACCATGCGCTCTGCTCTTTGAAAGTTTCAAAAGTGTCTCTTTATCCTGAACCACGATAAACTCCCACGGTCTTCTTTTTCGTCCGGATGCTGACAAAAGTCCTGCTGCCAGGATTGTCTCCAACTTACCCTTGGGGATGCTTTCTCCAGTATATGAACGGATGCTTCTGCGCTTTCCCATTATCTCTAATAAACTCATAATCATTTCTCCTTTAATTCTTTTAATATCTTCAACCAATAAAACCGACATCTCACTGCCGCAGGTTTTTGTCTGACTCAGCATATAATTTCCACGCTGCTTCCTATGCCTTCCTTCCCGCGGTTCTTCGTCACAATGATTTTTCGGTCAATACGTTCTTTAAGTTCTGACACGTGTGAAATAATCCCGACGATGCGTCTGCCTTCTGCCAGCCCCTGAAGTGCTTTCATTGCCTGATTCAGGGATTCTTCGTCAAGAGAGCCGAACCCTTCATCCACGAACATTGCATCCAGGCTGATTCCGCCTGCATTTGCCTGGATTTCTTCAGAAAGCCCCAGGGCAAGGGAGAGGGATGCCTGAAATGATTCTCCGCCTGACAAAGTCCTGACACTTCGTTCTGTCCCGTTATAGTGGTCGATAACACTTAATTCCAAACCGCTTTTTTCCTTTTTATTATCGCTTTCTTCCTGGCGTTTCAATTCATATTGTCCGCCGCTCATTGTCAGGAATCTCAGATTGGCCCGACGTAGGATACGGTCAAAATAAGACATCTGCACATAGGTTTCAAGTTCGATTTTCCGTTTTCCGGACAACGTGCCGTTAGCCGTATCGGAAAGTGATTTCACCCAGATATATTCCTGCTCCGCAGCTATCATTTCTTCACGCCCTGCACTGACAGTACGATAAATATCGGCATTATTTTTCTGTATGGCATATGCTTCTGTTCGAAGAGCATTGGTCTCTGCATATTTATCTGACCATTGTTGTTTTCTGGCTTCAATTTCTTTTTCGTTAAGTCCGGTTCCTTCCCCAATTCGTCTCTGCAGGGTATCTATGGCCGCCTGGGTTTCTTTCATCCGTAAATGACATTGTTGGTATTGTTTTTCTGCCTTTTCAAGATCCTGTTCCAGTTCTTTTTTTCTGCTTTGGAATTCAGCGGTCTTCGTTATTGTCTCTTCAGGGCTTTCCCCCTCCAGCCCGTCTTTCAGCTCAGCAATAACATCTTTTTGACGAGTCTGTTCTGTCTGCATCCGCTCCAGTTCAAGCGCTGCACGGTGAATGGCATCTGTCAATTTGTTCAAATCCTTTTCATGTCCCGGAATGTCCTGCTCCAGCTTTTGTTTTCTTTTAATTTTTCTTTCATTCTCAATAATCTGGATTTGCAATTCGTTCAGGTTATATGAAACTGTACAAAGTGCCTCTTCCGGTGAAAAGTCTTCTTGTTCCGATTTTACCTGCACAAGCAGTACTGTATGCTTTCCTTCCAAAGAATCAAGATTTTTCTGAAGTTTTTCTTTCTCTATGATGCTTTGTTCCGCTATCTCATGCATATGTTTGATTTTATCTGTTATTTCATCGCAGTGCTTCCTCTTACGTGCTGCTTCTTTTTGAAGTTCTTCCGCCCGGGAAAGAGACTTTTTGATTTTTTCAAGTAAATCTGAAGCTTCCTCCATGTCCGGGATATTTTTGGCAGATAAATCACCCTTTTCACATAGCTCTGCCAGAAATTCTTTTGTATTTTTCACTGTATTAGAAAACAGCTCTCTTCTCTCTTCCATCTGACCTTTTGTCGATGCAAGCTCCCGTTCTTTATCTCGGATATCTTCCTGCAGCTTTATTAGTTTTTCCTGTTCTTTTTCCAGAAGCACTTCCAGCTCATGATAGCGTTCCTTTGCTTTCTTCGCATCCGACATTTTGACATACAGCTCTTGTTTTTCTTTTAAAAGCTGGTTTTTCCAGTCGGATGCCCAAAGCTGTATTTCATCTATAGCTTTTTCTGCCGTCTGCATTGAAAACTGCTCTTTTTCGGCTTCTCTTTGGGCTTCGTTTTCGTTTATGCAGCCTTCAACAGCAGGATAAGCGGTTCGGATTTCCAAAATCCGCTGTTCCAGCTGTGTCTTCATCTGCCCGGCTCTGGCACTGTGCCGTTCCGTGTCTGCTTCCATTTTAGTTAAATCAGCTTTTTTTCGCTCCAGGCTTTCTTTATTCGGAGCTTCTGCAGAAACAACTGCCGGTACGGGGTGATGCAGAGAACCGCAGACCGGGCAGGGCTCTCCCTCTGAAAGATGCATTGCCAAGATTCCAGCCTGTGCATCAAGGAAATTCTGTTCCATCTTCTGGTAATCTTCCCTTGCCTGATTCCTTCGCTGTACAAAAATCTGATATTTTTCCTGCTCATGTTTCAGATTTCCATAAAGCCCTGACAGTTTTTCCGCTTCACCGGAAAGTGACTCCTGCCTGCGTATATCTGCGGTAAGCCGGATTGAATCTCCCTCAAGCCTGCTTAAAATAAGCTCGGCATCTCTTAAATTCTCTTTCTCCGACTGAAATGCTTCTGACTCTTTTTGTTGTTTTATCTCCTGCAAATGCATACGGCCGCAGTTTTCTTCCTGCTTTGCATATTCTTCTTCCGCCGACTGCAGATTTTGAAGCGACTCTTCCAGTTCTTTTTTTCTTCTCTTTATTTCTTTCACCTGGGTTCTGTACGTAAGTTCCTCATTCCCGGCATTTTTGAGCAGCTCCTGTTCCTTCTGAAGTTCTTTCAGCTGATTTTTCCTTTCTTCTTCTGCATCGAGATATAATTTGAGAGCCGCCGCTGCATCTTTTATCTGATTCGTCACAGATACATACTCTTTCAGTTGATCACGGTATTGTTCCTGCTTTTCTTTGGAATGAATGAGCTGTGTTCGTTCTTCACCTGCCGATTTCAATCTTTCCAGGCTTTGCTTTTCTTCCTCAATGCAGGATTTCAGCGATTCCTGTTTTTGCCGCTGTGCTGTTTGTTCTGCAAACTTCTTTTCAAAAGCTGCTTCCTGTTTTTTAAGCTTTTCATATTCAGCAGCAAGTGCCTCATGTTGTTTCATCCGTTCCTCGCCGTGATGGATCTGCTCTTCCATAAGTTTTATTTCCTCCGCATTTTGAACAGCAGTTTCAAAAACCTTTTTTGACTCCTGTTCTGCGAAAATCAACCCGGTCAGGTTTTTTGTCTGATTTTCCAGTTCATCACAGAGTTCCTTTTCCTGCCTGGCTTTTCCCAGCAATTGATCTTCCTGCTGGATTTTCTGCAGCAGCAAATCGGTCTGCAAATTCAGTTCTTCAATACGCGCCGCATCTTTTTCAAGCAGATTTTTCAAAAGTTCCAGACCGCGTTCTATCTTACCTTCAAATCTTTCATTCTTCATCTGTGTCATTTCCGGCTCCGATGCCGGATCATTTTCACAGGAAACATTACTCATATACTGGCTCATGCTCCGACGCATTTCATCATATTTTTTCCAGCGTTCTTTTACTTCCTCACGAAGCCGAATCTGAAAATCCTGATAAATCCCGGTATGGAATATTTGCCGGAATATTTCTGCACGGTTTCCGGTTCCTGCCAGAAGGAGTTTCTGGAAATCTCCCTGGGCGATCATCGCAATCTGCGTGAATTGCTTATAATCCAGCCCCAATAATTCAGTAACAGCTCTCGTAACATCTTTTGCTTTTGACACCGGCAGCCTTCCGTCCGGATACACAAGTTCAGCTTCCGATTTCTGCAAGGTAAACCCTGTTCCCCTCCCCTTCGGGCGCATATATTCGGGATTCCGCTTGATATAATAGCACTTTCCACGGTACAGGAATGTCAGTTCCACAAATGTAGGGATATCTGCCTTCGCATATTTACTTCGGAACATCCCGGCATCTCTGACATTTCCGCTTGCCTCTCCGTACAGAGCAAATGTTATTGCATCGAAAATGGTTGTCTTTCCGGCTCCTGTATCTCCTGTGATCAGGAAAAGTCCCTGGCTTCCCAACTGTCCAAAATCTATGACAGTCTTTCCGGCATATGGTCCAAATGCACTGATGACTAATTTCTGTGGTTTCAATCATTTCACACTCATTTCTTATGGATAATAATAGTTCATATGTTTCTCTGATTATAAAAAAATCTGCTCCGACATTTTAAATACAGGTATTAGGAATCACTTCTCGATAATACCAGCCGCATTAGTCCTCCCCGCGAAGTTTTCGGAGTAACGCTTTTGAAAAATCCTTTTGCCGCCCGCTCATCGGCTGGTTATTCTGTAATTCATAGAATTCCTCGAACAATTCCAGTTCAGATTTTTGTTCCACATTTTCTGCGGCTTCCACTGACCTGATATTTCTTGTCCGTTTATTGTCGTATTCCATATGCATCAGGTTCGGATAAATGATACGAAGTTTCTGCATACAGTCCGGAATATCTTCATCATCCGTCAGCGTCGCCTGAATATAATCATCTGTGTTCGTTCCCTGATAAAATGGCCGGCTCGTCAGTTCCAGATATGTCCCTCTGATCTTCCTCATATCTCTGAGAGGGACCAATGGGATCGTGCGTATTTTCGCCGTTCCCTTTTCCAGAAGTTCCATAACAGTCACCGATTTTTCCTGTGCTGTCTCAGAAAACGAATATTTGAGCGGTGTCCCGCAGTAACGTACCGTTTCCCTGCCTACATGCTGCGGGCTGTGCAGATGACCCAGTGCCACATAATCAAATGCATCAAATACAGACACATCCACCTGGTCAAGCCCGCCTGCCTGGATATCCTCAGATTCACAGCGCTGTGCGCCGGTAACGAACTGATGTGCCACAAGGACATTCCGCTTTCCGGGACAGATTTCCATATGACGGACGGCTGCTTCCAGTGCATCCTGCCAGGTTTCAATCCGGTCATCTCCGGTTTTCTTTTCACATGCCTCAGCCTCAGCAGAATCCTCATCCCTGTCCATTTTAAGTGCATGTCTTACCGTCACCGGTTTAACAAAAGGAAGCAGATGGACGCAGACTTCCCCGTAAGAATCCCAAAAGCTCACCTGTCTTGTTGTTCCATCGTACACCGGAGAAAAATATACCTGCCGGCTGCTCATAAGATTTGCCCCGAATGCAAGCCGTTCCGCAGAATCATGATTTCCACTGACAAGGACAACTGCCGTTTTAAGCCCGGCAAGTGATGTCAGAAATTCATCGAATATCCTTACTGCTTCCGCCGGAGGCACCGGTTTGTCATAAACATCTCCGGCGATCAGCACACAGTCCGGCTGTTCACTTTTTACAATTTCCAATATCCGGTTTAGTATATATTTCTGATCTTCCAGCATAGAAAACTCGTAAACCCGTTTTCCTATATGGAGATCTGATAAATGAATCAACTTCATTGCGTTCCTCCGTTTTTATATCACATTTTGTCATTCAGGCTTTTTCCCCGCTTCCGGAAAGTATTTTCCTGTAATTAGCGGCAAATAATACGGAAGCGATAATGACAGACAGTAAATCTGCCGCCGGCTCTGCCAGAAATACAGCAAATACTTTATCTACAAAAAAGTGCGGCAAAATGTAAATCAATGGTATTAAAAGAATAATTTTCCTCATACATGCAATCAAAAGAGAAAGCTTTGCCTGACCCAGAGCCATAAATATCTGCTGTATTGCCATCTGAATTCCGAACACTCCTGTACCCGCCATGTAAATCCGAAGTGCCCAGGCGGTAGTGGAAATCAGTTCGGGAGAATTGTTATTAAATAAGCGTACCAGGATTTCCGGGAACATCTGTACAAGGCCCCAGAATACAAATGTATAAAGCAAACAGCTTATGATCAGAATCCTGCAGCTCTTTTTCACTCTGTCGATTTTCTTTGCGCCATAATTATAGCTGAGTATCGGCTGTGCCCCCTGCCCGAGTCCTTGTACCGGCATAAACTGAAGCTGCATAACACTGCTCAGAATCGTCATTGCCCCGACTGCGATATCTCCGCCGTATCGGGACAAAGAAGAATTAAATGCAACGTTCAGGATACTTTCTGTCGCAGTCATGATAAAAGGCGAGATTCCCAGTGCCAGTACAGGAAGCAGTACAGAAGCCTGTATTTTCAGATTCTTTTTCCTGATTTTCAGTTTTGTCTTTCTGCCCGTCAGGAATCTGATGACCCATATCGCCGAGATTCCCTGTGAGAGAATCGTCGCCAGGGCGGCCCCGCGGACGCCCATATTAAATCCGAATATAAGTATAGGATCGAGAATAAGGTTACATACCGCTCCTATTATGACAGTCTTCATGCCGATTTTGGAAAAGCCCTGTGTCGTGATAAATGAATTCAGTCCGAGCGCCAGCATCACGCAGATTGTGCCAAACACATAAATCCTCATATAAGAAAGTGCATACGGCAATGTGACGCTGCTTGCACCAAACAGCCGCAGCACCGGCTCCGCAACAATTTCCATCACGACAGTCAGTACAACTGCAGTCAGTACCAATGCACTCGTACAGCTTCCGAGAATCCTCTCCGCCTCATTATCGTCCCCTTTTCCCATAAATATTGCAGCCCGCGGAGCTCCACCGGTACCGATCAGGCTTGAAAATGCCGTGATGATCATAATAATCGGAAAACACAGCCCTAATCCGGTCAGCGCCACATCCCCCGTCCCAGGGATATGCCCGATATAAATGCGGTCCACCATGTTATACAACAGATTGACCATCTGGGCGATTATCGCTGGAAATGCAAGTTTAATCAATAATTTTCCGACAGGTTCTGTTCCCAGATCTGTCCCTTCCTGCCTTGTAATATTTTTTTTCATAAAATCCCTGCTTTCTTTTTCTGAAGGATAACAAAAAAACTGGTCTGTAATATCATCTTTCAGTAATGATTTTCTCTAAAATAAGATGATATCACAAACCAGTTTATTTTTCTACGATTATAAAAAAATCAGATTTAAGACACGCTCACGCTGACGCCTGTCTTCTTCTTGTCTCCGGCAAGCTGTTTATAAGTAATATAAATACATCCCAGAGATATTACAAATGTCAGGACATCAGACACCGGCATGGAATACAAAACTCCGTCAAGACCAAAGAACACCGGTAGGAGTAAAGCGAATCCAACACCAAAGACCACTTCTCTTATCATGGACAGCATCGTAGATAAAAATGCTTTTCCCAATGACTGTAAATAGATGAACGTTGCTTTGCTTACCGTAGCGAGAGTCATCATGCACAGATAAATTCGGAAGCTCTTAACTGCAAACTGCGTGTAATAGATGCTTTCATTTGCCGCTCCGAACATCTGCACGAGCTGTGTCGGGAAGAATTCCACAATAATCGTTGCGGCAAACCCTACGATAGCCTCACAGATCAGAAGGCGTTTAAATAAAGATAATGCGCGGTCATTTCGTTTTGCTCCCACATTATATCCGACGATCGGGATACATCCAGCCGCCATACCGACTGCAATTGAAATGACTATCTGGAAGAATTTCATGACAATTCCAACGACCGCCATCGGGATCTGGGCATACTGCTCCTGCCCGAAAATATCATCCACTGCCCCATATTTGCGAATCATGTTGTTGATTGCCGCCATAGCCGCAACAAGTGAAATCTGTGAAAGAAAACTGCAGATTCCAAGAGGAATATACTTACGAACCAATCTTCCGTGAATAGCAAAACTGCTTTTATTCAGTTTCACTGCCTTCATATGGCACAGATACCATATAGAAAGGACTGCTGTCAGAATCTGTCCGATAATAGTAGCTACGGCTGCTCCCATCATTCCCCATCTGAATACAAAGATAAAAATCGGGTCAAGTATGATATTGGTAAACGCACCTGCAAGCGTTGAAACCATAGCAAATCTTGGGCTTCCATCAGAACGAATGACAGGATTCATTGCCTGTCCGAACATATAAAACGGGATTCCTACCGTAATCCAGAAAAAGTATTCTTTCGCATGATGAAAAGTTTCTTCATTAACGCGCCCACCGAACATTGTCAGAATCTGATCCCGAAAAACAAGATAAATCGCTGTCAGTATAACACTACTGATAACACAGAGAAGAACCGCACTTCCGACGCTTTTATGTGCATCTTCTTTATTTCCTGCCCCAAGGCTGATACTGACAAAAGCACAGCAGCCGTCACCGATCATGACCGCAATTGCCAGTGCTACGACTGTCAGCGGGAACACAACCGTATTTGCCGCATTTCCATAAGATCCCAGATAATCTGCATTGGCAATAAATATCTGGTCAACAATATTGTACAAAGCTGCCACCAAAAGAGAAATAATGCAGGGAATCGCATATTTTCGCATTAACCTTCCAATCGGCTCTGTCTCCAGAAAATTGTTTGATTTTTGATTCATTCCAAAACCCTCCTGCTTAAATATTTTGATTAAACAGAGACGGGATACGCTTTGCGAATCTCGCTCTGATCAGCGGTCGTCAAATGTCCGTTCGTGCAAGCACGATGTCCATTTTGTCGTCGCTGTGACAAAAAAACAGCGTGTAACGCAACCGGTTTTACGCAGTTCATGCTACACGCTGTATATTTATTTTATTCTATTTACGTTTACTTTTCAAAGGCAAAAATAACCAAATTTTTCTTGATTATTGCTTGTCATTTTCATACAAGTCCTTAATCCATACACCTGTTTGAAAAATGATTAAGCAACAGGTGTAATAAATTATGCAGTAATTGTAAAACGCACTGCACACTTTTCCTTGCGAGGGTGCTTTTTACTTCCAGCTTCTTAAGGCCGTATCTAATGACCATCTTGATATTGGTTTTTTATACAGCAGTCTTCGTATAAATACTGATAAAACTGTTGCCGCCATGGTTATCAGAAAACCTGCCGCCACCGCCGTAACGGCACTCATATTTTGAAAACCATGAGCACATAGGATATAACTGTCGTCGCAAGATAAAACAGATTAATTCCTTTCAAAAACAGACTCTTCCGGTACGGGGACGATGCAACTATCCCGGAAACCTCCAGATAAAGGAAACATTGAATAATCATCCCCGGCACCAGCATCAGATATGCTCCCCTAATACTGATAACCCATTATCGGAAAAAGGAAATAAAATCCCGATTATTTCAAAAATAACTGCAAAAGTAAGACATCTTTTCATACCATAACTATACCTGTATAACTTCAGACAACGTTTCATTTCATTCATCATAATAACTTCTCCTAATTCTGCCCATTACAATATTGCAGCTCATTAATACTATTGCAGCATCCGACTTGCGGACTTTCCTCTTCGTGTTCCCTACTTTTCATCCTGAGATTTGATTAAAATACTCAGAGTTTCTATCATTTCTTTTTCAGATATGCCGGCGATTTTCGCCGCAGAAATCGCATTTTGAAGATGCTCTTCCATTTTACGCAAATGCTGCTCTCTGAGCATAACGCTGTCCTGTGCGTTCACATAATACCCTTTGCCCTGAACTGCCGTCACAAGCCCCTGCTTTTCCAGTTCTTCGTACGCTTTCATCGTTGTTATAACACTGATCCTCAGCTCCTTCGCAAGCCCCCGGATCGACGGAAGATATTCACCCTGCTTTCGTTTTCCGGTCAGGATCTCCTCTTTGAAAGCTTCCGCTATCTGCTGGTAAATGGGCACTCCTGAATTTTGTAAGATTTTCATTCTCTCACCGCCTTATTGTAATTCATACCGTAACTGTTTATATGTTATATATACACTATATACAGAAAATTGTCAATAATTATGTGATAATTTCTTGCTGCAATTTACAGTAATATTTCTTATCTGTGCTTCTTATACTACAGCCTTGTTTTATTTCCTCGTTTCCTTTATAATACATATTTGAACAGGAACTGCTGAGCAGGTGTGTTCTTAAGCATGGCGGAACAAATGATGTATCCGCTTTATTTCAATTCTTTAGAAAGATAAGAGTGATAACATATTATGAGATTACGAAGCAAACTGGCAATCAAGTGTGCAAAGGGTACGAGTTATCTGATTAAGAAGCTAAACCGCGGAAGCGGCGTGACTCTTCCCGGCTATGTTGCCCGCCTGATTGACCCGAAAATCCTCAGCACGATGTCTGAGATGATAAAAGAAAAGACAATTGTCACAATGGGAACTAATGGTAAGACAACCACCAACAGTATTCTCTTCCATGCCCTTGAAGCGGAAGGCAAAAAGGTAATCATCAACCGCACCGGAGCAAATATGCTCAATGGTATTATTTCTGCCTTTGTCCTTGCAACCGATAAGAAGGGGTATCTGGACGCTGATTATGCCTGCATTGAAGTGGACGAAATCGCATCTGTGCGTGTACTTCCGCAGCTGAAGCCGGACTGTGCGCTGCTTACAAATATCTCACGCGACCAGCTTGACCGTTTCGGGGAGGTGGATATTACATTTAACAAAGTGAAGACAGCTGTTACAAGCGTACCTGATACGACGCTTATCATCAATTGTGACGATGTGCTTTCCTATACGCTGGCGGCGGAAAGCAAGAATCCTTTTATGACTTATGGGATCAGTGAACAGATTTTTGACGATATATCACGTTCCGAAATCCGTGAAAGCATCTTCTGCCGATCCTGCGGAAAGAAACTGGAATATGATTTCTTCCATTATGGGCAGCTCGGCATTTACCACTGCCCGCACTGCGGTATGAAACGGCCGAAACCAAATTATACTACCACTGACGTGGTTTTCCACGATGAAGTTTATTCCTTTACAATGGACGGCATGAGAATCAATTCCACGGCTCGTTCTCCTTATAATATTTATAATACACTGTCTGCATATGCAGCATTGAGAACGATGAATGCGCCAATGGAACATTTTCACTCCATGATTGAAAAATTTGACTACGGCAATAACCGTGAAAGTATTTTCACAATTAACGGTGCCAGAGTACAGCTTCACCTGGCTAAAAATCCCATAGGATTCCAGCAGAAGATTTCCCTGGTTCTCAAAGACCCGGATCCCAAGGATATCATCATCCAGATCAATGACACTTATCAGGACGGGGAAGATATTTCCTGGCTCTGGGATGTGGATTTTCAGTATCTGGCCGATGCGAATGCCGCCTCTATCACGACCAACGGCACAAGACGGCATGACATGGGCCTTCGTCTGAAATATGAGGACATCCCATGTGAGTCCACAACGGATATGAAAGCAACAATTGAAAAGCTGACGAGGGAAGGCACAAAGAACTTATATGTGATTGTGAATTACTCCGGACTTTACCGGACAAATCATCTGCTGACGGAGCTGGAAAAGGGAGGTGCGAAAGAATGAAATTGACAATCGGACATTTATACCCCGACCTTCTGAATCTTTACGGAGACCGTGGAAATATCCAGTGCTTCCGCAAACGTCTTGAATGGCGCGGCATTGAAGCAGAAGTCATTCCATTTCTCTCCGGAGATAGAATTGATTTCTCTAAATTGGATATTGTGCTTCTGGGAGGAGGCTCTGACCGTGAGCAGGAACTTGTATGTGGTTACATGCAGGAAATCAAAAAGGATTTCAAAGAATATGTAGAACATGACGGAGTTGTACTGGCCGTCTGCGGCGGATACCAATTACTTGGAAAATATTACAAAACTGACAAAAAACTGATTGAAGGACTTGAGATTCTCGACATCACGACAGAATGGGAACCGGAGCGGCTGATCCGGAATATTATTCTGAACAGTCCGCTGTTTGACACTCCGGTCGTTGGATTTGAAAACCACGGCGGACGCACTTACATCGGAAATCACACACCTTTCGGAAAAGTATTTTATGGTCTTGGAAACACCGGGAAATCCGGTTATGAAGGGGTTGTCTATAAAAATGTCATAGCAACTTACCTGCACGGTCCTCTCCTTCCGAAAAACCCGCATGTCTGCGATTACCTCCTGGAGCGTGCACTGAAACGTAAGTACGGTGAAGACATCACACTTGCACCGCTTCCGGATGAACTGGAACACAAGGCTAACAGCTACATCGTAGACCGTTACAGTGATAAAAAATATATACTGAAAGAAACCATCAAGCGATATACCTGATCCGAAATATTAAGCGGCTATTGCAGATTCCGCAATCTGTAATAGCCGCAGATAAACTAATCACAAGAAATAATTCTTACTGCTTCCTATCTTTTTTTCATCCATCTTTTCACTGCCTTCATCGCCTGGATAACAGGAAAGTTTAACAGAGCCGTCCCGTATACTGTGAAAAGCTGTGCAATTGTCAGAGTCTGCACATGGAAGACTCCGTTCAGTGCCGGAATCATCAGCACAGATGTAATCAGAACAAATCCGATTACAAATGCACCGATCAGATATAAGTTGTCAAACAGCCTCTTTGTAAAAATAATCGGACGGTCTGCCTTACAGTTAAAGCCGTGGAAAAGCCGTGCCATACACAGTGTTCCAAATGCCATTGTACCGGCGAGCAATGCATTGCCGTCCTTATAACCAATCAAAAATGCTATGATTGTTGTAATACTGATAACAAAACCTTCGGACGCCACTTTGATCAGGAAATCTTTCGTTAAAATTGACTCATTCATCGGACGTGGCTTATCTTTCATGACTTTCTTTGTATGCGGCTCTAATCCAAGGGCGATTGCCGGCAGGCTGTCTGTGAGCAAGTTAATAAACAACAGATGCACCGGTGCAAACGGTACCGGAAGCGATGCGACAGCAGCATATAATACTGCCAGAATTGCTCCAAAATTTCCGGACAGCAGGAACTGGATCGCATATTTGATATTCCGGTAAACATTCCGTCCGTTTTCCACTGCTTTAACAATAGTGGCAAAATTGTCATCGGTGAGAACCATGGATGCCGCATCTTTCGAGACTTCACTCCCGGTAACTCCCATTGCAACGCCGATATCTGCCTGTTTCAGTGCGGGGGCGTCATTTACACCGTCTCCGGTCATTGCCACGATATTTCCTTTCTCCTGCCATGCACGGACGATTCTGATTTTATGTTCAGGCGATACTCTGGCATAAACAGAAATCCCTTCCACAAAGTCTTTAAGTTCTTCATCTGTCATAGAATCAATTTCCGCCCCTTCACACGCTTCCGACTCTTTTTCAAGGATACCGATTCTTTTTGCAATGGCAGCAGCCGTAACCTTATGATCACCGGTAATCATGATCGGACGTATTCCGGCAGATTTACATTCAGCGACCGCAGCTTTTGATTCTTCTCTGGGCGGGTCCATCATTGCAATCAGTCCCAGGAAAATAAGATCATTTTCATCCTCCTGAGTCAGCGGTTTTTGTCCGTCTAATTCCCGATATGCAAAGCCAAGGACACGCAGTCCTTCCCTGGAGAATTCCTGATTACGTGCCTCTATAATTTGAGCCGCATCATCAGTAAGAGGATAGATTTCTCCGTTGACACGGAAATAGCTCATTCTGCCGAGAAGGACATCTACAGCGCCTTTTACGAGCAATGTAGGCACACCGTCAAGATTATGTTTTGTCGACATCAATTTCCGGTCACTGTCGAACGGATTCTCTCCTTCTCTCGGATACTTTTCCCTTACATCCTGTGCAGAAATGTCCAAAAGTTCTCCTACATGAAGAAGTGCCGTTTCCGTCGGATCACCGATATCCATCCCATCATCAATTGACGCATCATTACAGAGAATACTGCTCAAAAAAAGCATGCTTTCTTCCTGGTCATCCATGCTGATTTCATCCACAGGAGTCCTGAGACCGTTTACATAATAATCCTCAACTGTCATTTTATTCTGGGTCAGCGTGCCTGTTTTGTCAGAACAGATGACCGAGACACTGCCCAGCCCCTCAACTGCCTGAAGTTTTCGGATAATGGCATGTTCTCTTGCCATTTTCTGTGTCCCGAAGGAAAGAACAATTGTCACGATTGAACTCAATGCTTCCGGAATCGCTGCCACTGCAAGTGCAACTGCAAATAAGAATGCATCACCGGGATTTCCTCCGCGAAGAACATTAAGACCAAACAAAATGGCACAGAAAACAAGGATGATAATCGAAAGCTTCTGTCCAAACTGATCCAGATTTACCTGAAGCGGAGTTTTTTTCTCCGATGTAGTTTCAAGAAGACCTGCAATCTTTCCTACTTCTGTGTCCATGCCTGTTGCCGTAACCAGAAAAGCACCTCTTCCATAAGTAACAAAACTTCCGGAATAAACCATATTTACCCGGTCTCCGAGAGAAACCGTCCCTTCGATCGGTTCCGTCGATTTTTCCGCGCCGAGGCTTTCTCCTGTCAGCGCGCTTTCATCCACTTTCATACTGGCACATTCAATAATACGACCGTCCGCAGGAATGTAATCTCCCGCATCCAGCATGACAATATCTCCGACAGTCACTTCTGATGACGGTATCTGTACGACATTATTATTTCGGAGCACTTTTGCCTCCGGTCCTGACAGCTTTTTGAGACTTTCCAGAGATTGCTCTGCCTTTAATGTCTGGACTGTTCCCAGCACAGCATTAATTGTAATTACGATCAATATAACTACTGTGCTCTCTATATCTCCCAGAAATCCGGATACGATAGCTGCAATGATCAGAATAATTACAAGAAAATCTTTAAACTGTTCAAGAAAAATCTGAAGTACACTCTTTTTTTTACCTTCCGAGAGTTCATTTAAGCCATACTTTTTCCGGTGCTCTTTCACCTGTTCGTCTGTCAGTGGTTCCAGAGAACCGTTAATTTCATACTGCACTTCCTCTGCAGGCATCTGATAAAAATCTTTCATTTACGTCCTCCTTTTTATCTCCCCTTATAGTCTGTACATATGTGAAAAGTTATAAACAATGAATATTTTCCAAAAGAAAAACGAGACTTTTACTGCACAAAAAAATGCAATAAAAGTCTCACCGTTTAATCACGGCACGGATGAATCTGCTTCATCGTACTGACGCTGCCGTGCATATTTCCTCAAAAAATACCGGTTACTCCCTTTCATCGAGTTTAACTATAACTGAACTTTCCGGAAAAGTCAACGACAGACGCCCATTATAACGCCGTATAAAATCTTAAATTTTTATAACTTCTGTCGGGAATCTCTGGTTTTCTTCATGAATTAAACAATTCCCTGTGCTTCCATAGCATCAACAACCTTCAAAAATCCGGCAATGTTTGCTCCTACAACGTAGTTACCTTTGAATCCGTATTTTTCAGCTGCATCAGATGCATTGTGACAGATATTTACCATGATATCTTTCAGTTTTGCATCAACTTCTTCAAATGTCCAGCTCAGTCTCTCGCTGTTCTGTGACATTTCAAGGGCGGATGTAGCAACGCCGCCTGCGTTAGCAGCTTTACCAGGTGCAAAGATAACACCATTCTGCTGAAGGTATTCTGTAGCTTCCATTGTAGTCGGCATATTTGCACCTTCTGCAACTGCGATACATCCGTTGGCAACCAATGCTTTTGCATCCTCAATACGAAGTTCGTTCTGAGTTGCACATGGTAGAGCGATATCAACTTTAACTGTCCATACACCTCTTCCTTCATGGTATTCGGAATTCGGACGATAGTTTTTGTATTCTGTAATTCTTGCACGTTTTACTTCTTTGATTTCTTTTAGTGCTGCAACATCGATTCCATCCGGATCATATACCCAGCCTGTAGAATCGCTGACTGTAACAACCTTTGCTCCAAGCTGCTGTGCTTTCTCTGTTGCATATATAGCAACATTACCGGAACCGGAAACAGCAACTGTCTTGCCTGCCAGCTCAATGCCGTTCAGCTTCAGGAGTTCTTCTGTGAAATAAAGAAGTCCGTATCCTGTAGCTTCTGTTCTTGCCAGTGAACCGCCGTAGCTGAGACCTTTTCCTGTAAGTACTCCTTCATATACGCCACGGATTCTCTTATACTGTCCGAACATGTAACCAATCTCTCTTGCACCTGTTCCGATATCACCTGCCGGAACGTCTGTATCTGCACCGATGTGCTTGCACAGTTCTGTCATGAAGCTCTGACAGAATGCCATAACTTCTCTGTCTGATTTTCCCTTCGGATCGAAGTCAGAACCACCTTTACCGCCGCCGATCGGAAGACCTGTCAGAGAGTTCTTGAAAATCTGTTCAAATCCGAGGAACTTGATAATTCCAAGGTTTACGGACGGATGAAGGCGAAGACCTCCTTTGTATGGTCCGATTGCACTGTTGAACTGTACGCGGTATCCTGTATTAACCTGAACCTGTCCCTTATCGTCAACCCACGGAACGCGGAATTTAAACTGTCTCTCAGGCTCTACCAGTCTCTCAAGAAGAGCTTCTCTGCGATATTTTTCCTCGTCTGCTTCGATAACAACACGAAGAGATTCCAGAACTTCTTTTACTGCCTGATGGAATTCCGGTTCAGCCGGATTTTTCTTAACTACTAATTCAATGACTTCATCTACATAAGACATATCTTTTTACCTCCAAAAAAATATCCGGGCAGACAACTTCCCGGATCAAATCATGACACCTTTGTCTACATAATTATTGTGCTTTATGGTCTTTTAATTATTCCGCTTTCGTTTACCCCCATAAACATACACGGATGAAACTTCCCGACAGTCTGTTCCACATACACAGGAACACTGCCGCAATCTGTCTTATCAAACTATAAGACCCCCAAAACAGATCAAAGTGTGTCTTCCCTATGCAAATGTACTGTCTCTCAATTCATACCCACAATTTTAATATAATACTAGTATCATACTTAATATCATACAGAATGTCCCTGATAATTCCCCAGTCCGGCAGAGTTATTCCACATATCAGTTCATGCCGCGGCAATCCGCCGTATACTTAGCAACAGAAATAGAGTGTTGAAATACAACACTCTATTATTGTTTTCTGCACATATTAATTATACTTACGTTTTCTAGCAGCTTCGGATTTCTTTTTACGTCTTACGCTTGGCTTCTCATAGTGTTCTCTTTTACGAATCTCCTGCTGAATGCCAGCTTTCGCACAGTTTCTTTTGAATCTGCGTAAAGCACTATCCAACGTCTCGTTTTCTTTAACGATTACATTTGACATAGTCTCACACCTAACCTCCCCTCCAGCCTTGTATTGTGCATCATACGACTGTTCGGGTATATTTATACCATATATTTTCCCAACGTCAACTATTTCTTTACAAAATTTTAAGAAATACTATCGTTACAGTAACATACTGTCCTCGTGGGAACTTCATCTCTTTAATACGAGAGTTATTTCCATCTGATATTATGCAAGTTGTTCTGTAAGAATCTCAGCTGCCTTTTTCAATGCATCCTGGATTCCTGCCGGATTCTTTCCGCCGGCCTGAGCCATATTCGGACGTCCGCCGCCGCTGCCGCCGACACATCCTGCAATCGCTTTGATCAGATTTCCGGCGTGAGCCCCCTGTTTCATCGCACCGTTTGTGGCTGTCGCCATAAGGTTTACTTTTCCATCATTTTCTGATGCGAGAACAACCACACATTCACCAAGTTTATCTTTCATCTGGTCACCCAGATCGCGCAATCCATTCATATCCACACCTGCGATCTCAGCCGCAAGAAGCTTCATACCTTTGATTTCCTGTACCCGGCTCATGATATCTCCCGCAGCATCCTGTGCCATTTTACTCTTAAGGCTTTCCACTTCTGAATGAAGAGCTTTATTCTCAGCAAGGATATGTGTAATCTTATCGCTCAGGTTATCCGGTGTAGCTTTTAAAAGTCTCGCAGCCTCACGAAGATGTGCCTCGACATTATCATAATATTTCAAAAGTCCTTTAGATGTCAGGGCCTCGATACGGCGCACCCCGGCAGCGACTCCTGTCTCAGAGATAATCTTAAATGCCATAATCTCAGACGTATTCTTGACATGTGTACCTCCACAGAACTCGATCGAATAATCTCCCATATTAACAACACGGACGATATCGCCGTATTTCTCACCAAATAAAGCCTGTGCTCCTGTCTTTCTGGCTTCTTCAATCGGCATGTTCTTAATATCGACCGGAATTGCTCTTGCAATGCTGTCATTTACCATGTCTTCAACCTTCTTCAGTTCTTCCGCAGTCAATGCAGAGAAATGCGTGAAGTCGAAACGAAGACGGTCTTCATTTACACTGGATCCAGCCTGCTCAACATGAGTTCCGAGAACCGTGCGGAGAGCTTTCTGGAGGAGATGAGTCGCACTGTGATTTCTTGCAGAAAGTGCACGTTTTTCAGTCTGTACTTCCAGAGAAGCCTTGTCGCCCACTTTAATCATGCCGCGGACGACCTGTCCTACATGGCCGATTTTCCCGCCGAGCAGTTTAATAGTATCATCTACACGGAATTCTCCTTCTTTTGTACGGATAATGCCGGTATCTGCTTCCTGTCCGCCGCTGGTAGCGTAAAACGGTGTTTCATTTACAAAAACAGTACCCTTTTCCCCATCGGAAAGAGCTTCCACGACATCCTCTTCTGTCGTGAGAACTGTAACTTCTGATTCATAGATCAGATTGTCATATCCCACAAATGTACTTGTCACATTCGGGTCGATGGATTCATAGACTGTAACATCTGCACCCATATAATTGCTTACTTTACGGGCTTTTCTTGCTGTTTCCCTCTGAATATTCATAGCGGAGCGGAAACCTTCTTCATCAACTGCCATGCCCTTCTCTTCCAGAATCTCGATCGTCAGATCAAGCGGGAATCCATATGTGTCATAAAGACGGAAAGCATCTTCTCCTGAAAGAACCTTAACACCTTTTTCTTCCATGCCGGAAATCAAATCTGAAAGAATACCGAGTCCCTGATCGATAGTCTTATTGAATGCTTCTTCTTCCTTAGCAATTACTTTCAGTATCATTGCTTTTTTCTCTTCCAGTTCCGGATACCCATCCTTAGAACCTGCAATAACAGTCTCTGCAAGCTGCGGCAGGAAACTACCCTCTATACCAAGAAGCCTTCCGTGGCGGCATGCACGGCGAAGCAGACGGCGCAGGACATATCCGCGCCCTTCATTTGAAGGCATAATTCCGTCAGAAATCATAAAGGTAACGGAACGCGTATGGTCCGTGATGACACGGATAGACACATCCTGATTATAATCCTTTCCGTATTCCTTGCATGCGATGCTGCAAACATGGTCACGCAGAGCTTTGATCGTATCAACATCAAAAATAGAATCCACATCCTGTACAACAGATGCCAGACGCTCAAGACCCATTCCTGTATCGATATTCTTCTGCTCCAGTTCGCTGTAATTACCTTTTCCGTCATTATCAAACTGGGTGAATACATTATTCCATATTTCCATATAACGGTCACAGTCACAACCTACAGTACAGCCCGGTTTTCCGCAGCCATACTTTTCTCCGCGGTCATAGTAAATCTCAGAACACGGACCACACGGACCTGAACCATGCTCCCAGAAATTATCTTCTTTTCCAAAACGGAAAATACGTTCTGCGGGAATCCCCATCTTCTTGTTCCAGATATCAAATGCCTCATCATCGTCTTCATATACAGAAGGATACAGGCGGTTCGGGTCAAGACCTACGACTTCCGTAAGGAACTCCCAAGACCATTCAATTGCTTCGTTTTTAAAATAATCTCCGAAAGAGAAATTTCCCAACATTTCAAAAAAAGTGCCATGGCGTGCGGTCTTACCTACATTCTCGATATCACCGGTACGGATACACTTCTGGCATGTCGTCACGCGTCTTCTCGGCGGAATCTCCTGTCCTGTAAAATATGGTTTCAGTGGTGCCATTCCTGAATTGATAAGCAGCAGGCTGTTATCATTATGCGGCACCAGGGAAAAGCTCTTCATTGCAAGGTGTCCCTTGCTCTCGAAAAATTCAAGGAACATCTTTCTTAATTGATTCACTCCATATGGCTGCATTTCTTTCGTCCTCCTAATTCAAAAATGCCCCGGCTTTCTGCTGTGGAATAAGCAATGGTATGTCAAACCCGTTCTTATCCGCATCTAATCAAACTGCCGAAAGCTATATCAGATATGAAATGATACTCTCACTGATACAAACATGGTATATACTGCCCGGCGGGGAAATCTGCTGGATTTTCCTGCCAGACAAAATAGAGTGGACAGCACTATCCACTCTACTTGCCTGTTCTTCATAATACCACAGCACTTCTTCTTTGTAAAGAAGACAGTTTTATATTATTTAAGCCCGATTTCCTTTAATTCTTTTGCAGGAAGCGGGGTACTGGAATTCTTTACATATTCCTGAAGGAGTTTCTTTGCCTTATCCACAGGAATGTTTGTTCCGGCTCCGGCGATACATCCGCCCGGACATCCCATTCCTTCTATCAGGCATCCGTTCATCTTGCCTGCCTTTGCAAGGGTCAGCACTTTCTTACAGTCTGCCAGCCCCTCTGCATGTTCAATGTGAACCTGAGTACCAGGATAATATTCATCAATGCATTTTTGAATCGCATCAGCAACACCGCCTGCATATGCATACTGTCTTCCTGCGCCTGTCGCGTTGTGGAAGGAAGATTCTGCCGAAATAATTGACAGGTCAATTTCCTTTGCATCAAACATAGCCAGCAATTCTTCATAAGTAACAACAAAATCAACATCGCTTCGGACCGTTCTTCTGGACGCTTCCAGTTTTTTAGCTGCACATGGTCCTATAAATACTACTTTTGCATCCGGATGTTCCTTTTTGATTGTTCTTGCAGTGGCAACCATAGGTGTCAGCTCCTGAGAAATTTCGTCGATTACCGTCGGGAAATATTTTTTCGCTAACATTGCCCAGGAAGGACAGCAGGAAGTCAGAAGAAACGGCAGTTCACCCGTCACGACCTTATCTACATAATGATGAGCTTCTGCAATTGCTCCTATATCCGCACCTAATGCAACTTCATACACTTCTGCAAATCCAAGCTGCTGTAATCCTGCTTTTATCTGCCTTGCATTGATTCCCTCTCCAAACTGTCCCACAAATGCCGGAGCAATTTCAGCGATGATCTTTTCGCCTTCTGTCAGCGCACGGGCAAGCTGGAAAATCTGGGATTTGTCTGAAATTGCACCAAACGGACAATTTACCATACACATACCGCAGGACACGCATTTATCAGGATCAATATACGCACGTCCCTGCTTGTCTGATACAATGGCATTGACACCGCAGGAACTCTTACATGGACGTTCTTTCTTTGCTATAGCGTCATACGGACAGGCTGACTTACATTTTCCGCATTTAATACATTTGTTCTGGTCGATATAGGATTTTCCTCCCACCATGGAAATCGCGCCCTTCGGGCAGACTTCCTGGCACGGATGAGCCAGACAACCTTTACACATATTGGAAACTTCGTAACCTCTTTCTTCACACGCCTCACACGCAGACGGAATAACCTGCATCAAAGGCGGCTCATAATATTTTTCAGATATATTACTTGCTTCCACTCCCATAGTCATATGTACCGGCTTATTTTCAGGGCGCAGAGAAAGCCCCATAGCGAGGCGGAGGCGTTCTCTGACGATTGCACGGGAACGATAAGTACTTTCACGGTACTTCACCGGCGTATCATCATTGACGATCTCATACGGAATTGCTTCCAAATCTTCTACTAAAGTATCCGGATTTGCTTTAAATCCAAGCTTTGCAACTTCGGTAAATACAGTTCTCCGAAGCGAGCGAACAGTTGTCTGAAGTCCTCTGATCATTGTTATCCCTCCTGTTTTCGCGAAAGCAAAGCGGATATACAAATCCGCTTCGTCGCGTTCATTCTCTTAAATATCTTCTATACTAATAATATATCTTTTCGTTAAAAAACTGTCAATCAAAACTTTCAATAATAATACAGCAATAGTCCAAATTTAGGGGCAGCTCATATCAACCGTTCAGTAATTCCTGTGCATAGTATACGGACTGCATCGCATCTTTTCCATAAAAATCTGCTCCGATCATGTCCGCATATTCCTGGTTAAGCACTGCTCCTCCGACCATCACTTTGCACTTGGGCGCCTCTTTCCTCAAAAGGCGGATAGTTTCTTCCATGCTTACTACAGTAGTAGTCATCAAAGCACTCAGCCCTACCAGCCGGACATTCTGTTTTTTTACCGCTTCAAGTACGGTCTCCGGCGGAACATCCTTTCCAAGATCAATCACATCAAAACCATAGTTTTCCAGGAGAACTTTGACAATATTCTTCCCGATATCATGGATATCTCCTTTTACTGTGGCGAGAATAACTTTTTCTTTCTTCTCTTCTAACTGACCGGCGGCTGAAATCTGCTCTTTCAATACGGCAAATGCTGCCTTTGCCGCTTCCGCGCTCATCAAAAGCTGCGGCAGGAATACTGTCCCTTTTTCAAATCCTTTCCCCACAAAATCCAGAGCCGGGATCAGATGTTCATCAATGATATCCAGGGGAGCCTTTTCCTTAACCATTTGCATGGTAATCTGGCGTGCTTCCTCTTTAATTCCCTTTTCGATTGCTGCTTTCAAAGTCATTTCATGCACTGTTGCAGGTGTTGAAGCCGAAACCTGCTCTTTTAACTCCGTATGCCTTGCTATATACCGGCTGCAGTTTTCATCCAGATTCATCAGCGCATGATATGCATCATAAGATTTCATCATATCTTCCGAGGCCGGATTGATAATGCCCGCGCTTAAGCCGTTTTGCATTGCCATTGTATAAAAATTAGAGTTAATGACAGGACGTTTCGGAAGCCCGAAGGAAATATTGGAAACCCCAAGCACAGTGTTGACTCCCAGCTCGTATCGTACCCTTCTAAGTGCCTCCAGCGTGATGATCGCCCCTCTCGGTTCGGAACTTATTGTCATGGCAAGCACATCGATCACAAGGTCTTTCTTCTCGATTCCATATTTTTGTGCCTCCCGGATTATCTTTTCTGCAATTCTGACCCGACCCTCTGCCGTATCCGGAATCCCATCCTCATCAAGTGTCAATGCTACAAGAACACCACCGTATTTCTGAATCAGAGGAAATACTGCATCCATAGATTCCTGTTTTCCGCTGACAGAATTCACCATTGCCTTCCCATTGTACAGCCGCAGTGCTGCTTCCATAGCCTTTGCATCAACGGTATCAATCTGAAGAGGGAGGCTTGTCACGCTCTGAAGCTTTGTAACGACTTCCTTCATCATGGCAGTTTCATCAATATCCGGAAGTCCGACATTCACATCCAGGATATGTGCGCCGCAGTCCTCCTGCATAATTCCTTCTTTCAGTATAAAATCCATATCATGCTCTTTTAACGCCTGACGGAACTTTTTCTTTCCGGTCGGATTAATTCTCTCCCCGATAATTTTCGAACCGGTACCGAGGAAAACTGTCTGTCCATAAGAAGAAACCACAGTAAAAGATTTTGTCGTTACCGGTTTTACTTCTATTCCCCTGCACAGTTCAACCATCTTCCTTATATGAGCAGGTGTCGTTCCACAGCATCCTCCTATGACGACAGCGCCCTTCTCAACGACAAGCTTCATGGTTTCTGCAAATTCTGCAGGCAGTACATCGTAATAAGTCTCACCATCCCGCTGTTTTGGCAGTCCTGCATTCGGCTTGATGATCAGAGGCAGTGAAGAGTAAGTCAGAAATTCCTCCAAAACCGGAAGCATCTGCTCCGGTCCCATTCCACAATTCATGCCGACAGCATCCACCCGCAGCCCTTCCAGCATACTGATCACCGCAGGCACATCTGCGCCGGTCAGCAACTTTCTTCTTTCATCAAAAATCGCAGTTACAAATACCGGAAGCTTTGTATTTTCCTTCGCTGCCAGGACTGCCGCTTTGATTTCATATGTATCGCTCATCGTCTCTATATGAATCAGATTCACGCCTGCAGCCTCCCCGTAAATCATTACCTCTTTAAACGCATCATAGGCTGCCTCAAAATCAAGATCCCCCATCGGCTTAAGCAGCTTTCCGGTAGGTCCTACATCCAGTGCAACATAAACATTCCGCTTTACGCCTGCCCGGGCAATTGCTTCCCTGGCATGCCCCACAGCTGCTTCCACCACGGCTTTCAGCGGACATGATTCATCATGAAATTTTAATGCATTCGCCCCAAAGGTATTCGTAAGAATGATATCACTTCCGGCCTCTATATAACTCTGGTGTATCCCGATAATCTCTTCCGGATGGCTGATATTCCAGGTTTCCGGCAGTTCTCCCGGCTTTAATCCCTTTTCCTGCAGAAGTGTTCCCATTCCGCCGTCAAAAAATAATAATTTCTTCCCCAAATCTTCCAGTATCATAGTGTATCCCTTCTATATTGACAATCTTTTTTTTCACAACATTCGCATCCATGTGTGTGACATTTCGTATCTGTGAGAGCCGCTCCGATTACTGCAGTCACTGATTTTGACGGAGACATCATAAAACCGTCAGTCATTGTAATCCCAATTGTTTTGGCACAATCCAGCATCTGCATCACATCTTTCTGGCAGCTGATAGAAAAATCTCCGTATCCCGGACTGAACCTCGGACGCAGATATCTGCCCTCAGTCCTCATTTCTTCCGCAATCTTCTCCTGGCACTGATCACAATACTCCTCCAGAAGTGCCGCCGCACAAGCCTGTAGAACCACTGCCTTTGCCATATCCGTCAAAGAGACGCGGGCAATCAGTCGATCCACTCCGATTCCAAGTGTTGCGCCAAATAAAACAATCCTGTCGCACCCTCTCAGATTTCTTCCGAGACTTCTGCTTTTCACTTCCATTGTACCAATAATGACCGTGCCGTCATCTTTCCACTGCAAATCGAAGATGCGGCAGACGGACTTGCTGCCAACAACTGACCGTAGGCTCTCGAAAGAGTCTTTGATCAGCATAAGCGTCTGGTCATCTGCCGCATTTCTCCCATATCCAAGATAACGAATGGCCTCTCTCGTAATCTGGTCCATTCTCTCTGATCTCCTAACACTTAATTATTTCTGAAAGATTTTCCATGATCTTTGCCGCCACATCCGGTTTATTCATCGAGTATATGTGAATATTCTTAATTCCATTGGCAAGCAGATCAATAATCTGATCTGTCGCATATGCAATTCCGGCCTGTTTCATTGCTTCCGGGTTATCCCCAAAGCGGTCCAGCAGGGCAAGAAATCTTCTCGGGAACACTGTCCCTGAAAGTTTCTGGCTTCGTTTCATCTGAGATGCCGTTGTGATTGGCATAATTCCCGGCAGGACCGGTATCGTAATACCTGCTTCACGGATACGATAAAGGAAATTATAATGGATATCATTGTCAAAAAACATCTGTGTCGTGAGGAAATCCACCCCGCTGTCTACTTTCTGTTTTAAATATCTGATATCATCTTCCTTATGCTCATTTTCCACATGCCCTTCCGGATAACATGCAGCACCGATGCAGAAATCCCCTCTTTCACGGATCGCCGCAACCAGCTCATAAGCATAACGATATCTGTCTTCTGTAGGAAACGTCATTCCCTCAGGAATATCTCCCCGAAGTGCAAGAATATTCTCGATCCCAAGCTGCTTCAGATTCTCAATCAACTGATGCACTTCTGCTTTCGTCGAGGATGCACAGGTCAGGTGTGCCAGGCTTTCCACGCCAAGCTCATTCCTGATATAAGTAGCAATCTTTGCAGTATTCTTGCTCGTTCCGCCGCCTGCTCCATATGTAACGCTGATATAAGACGGATTCAGCCCGGCAATTTTTGCCGTTGTATCCATCACGCTGTCAACTCCTGCATCCGTCTTAGGCGGAAACACCTCAAATGAAATGTGTATTCTGTCATCCCTCAGTCTGTCAATAATTTTCATCTGTTAATTCGTCTCCTCAATCATCATTTTCTTTCGTGTTACTTATTTTGTTATTCTCCTATCAGACTTGTATACAGCTCCTGATATTTATTTGCGGATGTCTTCCATGAGAAGTCAGCCGCCATAGCGCGCTCAACCATCTTGTTCCAGTCTTTTTTATGGTCATAGTAAACACGCTCTGCATACCGTACTGTGTTGAGCATCTCATGTGCATTGTAATTTTTGAAGCTGAATCCTGTTCCGGTCTTTTCAAACTCATTATACGGCTCTACCGTATCCTTCAGTCCGCCGGTCTCACGAACGATCGGAAGCGTTCCGTAACGCAGGCTCATCAGCTGGCTCAATCCACATGGTTCGAACAATGACGGCATCAGGAATGCATCACTGGATGCATAAATTCTGCGTGAGAGCTCATCGGAATAGAAAATATTCGCAGAAACCTTTCCCGCGTACTTCCATGCAAAATGACGGAACATATTCTCATACTTTGCCTCACCTGTCCCAAGAACCACAATCTGAACAGCATCCTGGCACAGCTCGTCCATCACATACTCAACCAGGTCAAATCCTTTCTGATCAGTCAGACGGGATACCATACCGATCATCATTGTATGCTGATCCTGTACAAGTCCAAGCTGTTCCTGAAGTGCAAGCTTATTGGCAACTTTGTTCTTACGGAAATTCCCGATGTTAAAATTCTTTACGATACGTGTATCAATTTCCGGATTATAGTCAGTATAATCAAGACCGTTGACTATGCCCCACAGATCATTGGAACGTGCATTCATCAGCCCGTCAAGATTCTCTCCGTAGAACGGTGTCTTAATTTCTTCCGCATAAGTACAGCTTACAGTCGTAACCTTATCTGCATATACGATACCGCCCTTTAACAGATTCGCACAATTGTATGCTTCCATCTTATCCGGAACAAAATAATAATCAGGAAGTCCTGTGATTCCCTGTACAGTCTTTGTATCGTATACGCCCTGGAACTTCAGGTTATGAATGGTCATAACTGTTGCAATTCCGCGGTAATATTCACCCATGAATCTAAAATGATCCAGATATACCGGAATCAGGCCTGTCTGCCAGTCATGGCAGTGAATAAGGTCCGGACGGAAATCAATGACCGGAAGAATGCTGAGCACTGCCTTTGAAAAAAATGCAAATTTTTCAATGTTCCATTTCGGATCTCCGTCATAAGGTGCGAATCCGTTAAAATAATATTCATTGTCAATAAAATAGAACTGAATCCCTTCATACTCGCAATGCATGATTCCGACATAACGGTCGTATCCTGAAAAATACATATGGAAATGATTCACATATTCCATCATGTTCTTCCATTTTTCTTTCATACAGCTATACTTTGGCAACACAACACGTACATCATACTTTTCCTTGTCAAAGTCCTTCGGCAATGAGCCTACAACATCGGCCAGCCCGCCTGTTTTAATAAACGGGACACATTCTGATGCTGCAAATAAAATCCTTTTCATAGACATACCCTCCACTTTATACATCTCATGTTTACAACTATTGACATTATACCTCATTTAAAGAACAATGAAAAGAAAATTTTAATTTTATAGCTCAGCAATAATCGAAATTGTGGGCGAATCATGCTTGCATGAATGAGCACGCTCGCTATCGGTTTCGGTATTCCAACTGAATTGTATCGGCAATCAGAGCAATAAACTCAGAATTTGTGGGTTTTCCTTTCCCATTGCTTACCGTATAACCGAACAAATCATCCAATGTATCTATTTTCCCCCGGCTCCATGCCACTTCTATCGCATGCCTGATCGCACGTTCCACCCTGCTCGACGTAGTCTGATATTTTTTTGCGACTGTAGGATACAAAATCTTCGTTATGGCATTCAGGATATCCATATCTTCAACCGCCATCATAATGGCATCTCTCAGGTAATGGTATCCTTTAATATGCGCCGGGATTCCGATTTCATGCAGCATGTCAGTGACACGGGTCTCCAGATTCTCTTTTTTCATCTGTATATTCGGCAAAGCCTCTTCCACTCTCTTTTCGTGATTAGGAAACACTTTTCTTACGGATTTAATCCTGTTGATCAGCAGTTCGTTATTGAACGGCTTCATGATATAGTAATTTGCTCCTTTATTGAAGGCATCTTCCGTAATTTTTTCCTGGCCGACCGCTGTTACGATAATAAAACAAGGCCGCTTTTCGATGGTTTTGTCATGGCCGACCTCTTCCATTACGGTCAGCCCGTCCATTTTCGGCATGATCAGATCAAGAAGCACGACATCCGGCTGCCTGCTTTTTATAATCTGACAGATTTCCTCGCCGTTTCTGGCTTTTCCAACAACATTCAGTTCTTTATCCATGTTGATGACTTCTTCCAGCATGTCGAGCAATTTTTCATTATCATCAGCGATAGCCACATTTAAATGTCCCATAACCTGTTCTCCTCCCGGACAGATTCCCGGAACTGAAAAACGCCACTCACTTATTATATATGCACATAATTTTACAATCAAGAAATTTCAGGCGTGTGTTTTCGACACGCTTTTTCAGAAAACACACGCCTGTTATAATAATAAATATGTAGTATAAAAAACTTTCCTGTAAAATAGTTAATTCTTTCCCGATTTCTGTACTGCTTCCAGTTTTGTCTGACGGCGTTTTTTAACCTCTTCTGACATAGGTTTAATGTCTCCGGCAGCAGTCAGTGCCTGTCTTGTAAGCAGCGGTCCGACTAATTCATAGATCAATACCGCAAATAATGTAATGTTACGGATCAGACGTCCTTCCTCACCGAGCTGCATTGCTGTCGTGCACATTCCAAGTGCAACTCCGGCCTGCGGAAGAAGTGTAATTCCCAGATACTTACAAATTGATGACGAACAATTCGTTGCCCTTGCACTGAAATAGGAACCAAGGTATTTTCCAAAAGAACGGAAAATGATATAAATTGCACCGATGCATACAATTGCAATATCCGTAAATACACTCAGCTCAAGTTCTGCACCGCTGATGACAAAGAATAATGCAAAAACCGGTGAAATCCATTTATCTGCCGCCCCCATCAGATCTTCAGACAACGGACAGATGTTACAGAACACTGTTCCAAGCATCATGCAGACAAGCAGTGATGAAAAGCTTACATGTACAGGACCGACATGGAAATCGATCATAGCCAGTGAAGCTGTCAGTGCTACGATAGCAATTGTAAGATTCAGACGGTTCGTGTTTGAATTGAACAGTTTTTCCAGCTGTGTGAGAAGCCATCCCATGATTGCCCCGAGAAGCAGGGAACATACAATCTCTACAATCGGATTGACAATAATAGAGATGATGTCGACAGACCCGCTGACAAGCGTTTTTGCAATACCAAACGAAACTGCAAATACAATCAGTCCGACCGCATCATCCAAAGCTACGATAGGAAGCAGCAGACTGGTAAGAGGTCCTTTTGCTTTATACTGACGAACAACCATAAGAGTTGCCGCCGGAGCCGTAGCTGTGGCAATTGCCCCAAGCGTTATAAGCTGAGGAAGAGATAATTTATCCGGCATGATCAGATGGACGGCCAGCAGCGCACAGTCAACAGAAAATGTTGCTACTAACGCCTGGGCGACACCAATGACCGCAGCCTGTTTGCCTGTACTTTTCAAATCATTCAGCCGGAATTCATTTCCGATTGAAAATGCGATGAATCCCAATGCTACTTCAGAAACCAGAGACAGGCTGCCCACAGCTTCAGCTGAAGTAAATCCCAGTCCCTCAATGTGTAGTGCCCCGATACAGTAAGGTCCGATCAGCACACCTGCAATCAGATATGCAGTAACTGACGGAAGCTTAAACGGCTTAAACACTCTTGTCATAAGGAGTCCTGCCAACAGGGCGATCGATACAGATAATAGTGTGTTCATAACTTTCTTTTCCTTTCATTTTTTGCCAGAAATAGTATACGACCGACTTTATGGAAAATCAAGAATTGTTTTAATTTTTTGTCATAATCTTAACTATTTCTTTACAATATACAAACTGTTGTCATAAAAAGCTGCAATTTCTCATTACATCTGGTATGGGCACTTTTTTTCTGGTATAATAAAAATTAACAAATAAACAAAAGGAGGACGAAAATGAGTAAAGATTCATTATTATTACAGCCATTAAAAGTCGGAAATTTAACATTAAAAAACCGTATCATGTTTCCTCCGCTGACGACAGGATACGAAGAACGTGATGGCTCGATCGGGGAAAGGAGCTTTCATTTTTATGAAAGGCTGGCAAAGGGAGGCGTTTCCTACATTGTCATCGGTGATGTAACACCTGTTAATACCGCATCACCAACTCCGAAGCTTTGTGAGGATCGTCAGATTCCTACATTCAAGAAACTTGCAGATGCGTTACATACCTATGACTGCAAATTAGCACTGCAGCTTTTCCATCCGGAGTATGATGTGCCGGGCGTAGGAAAAATGATCATGGCATCCATGATGGCGATGAAAGCTGCGGAGGCAGCAAAAGCCCAGGGAGATATGACAGCTTTCGGAGCTAAAATGAAAGAAGCCGGACAGATTCGGACAGATGCATATGCAAAGTTACATCATGATATGCAGCATTTTGTATCTGAGGCCAGTGTTGAACAGTTAGAGGATATTAAAAAATCAATTGCCGCTTCTGCACGCAGAGCAATGGAAGCCGGTGTTGATGCAATCGAAATCCACGGTGACCGCCTGCTTGGTTCTCTGTGTTCTACCCTTCTTAACCACAGGACGGATTCCTACGGTGGTTCTTTTGAAAACCGTATTCGTTACGCGTTGGAAGTAGTCGCAGCGATCAAAGAAGCTGCTCCTACACTGATGATTGAATACAAATTACCGATTATCACCAAAAATGCAGATGGCAGCGACCGCGGAAAAGGCGGATTGTTTGAAAATGAAGGTATTGAATTTGCAAAAAGGCTGGAAGCAGCAGGCGTTGATATGATTCAGGTGGCACAGGCTAACCATACCGGCAACATGGGCGACACGATTCCTTCAATGGGAACAGTTCCATACAACTGGACATTACCGATCGCAAAGAAAGTAAAAGAAGCCGTATCTATTCCGGTTGCGACCGTAGGCCGTGTCGTTAACGTGAAAAACGGGGAAGATATTTTAAGAAATAACGAAGCAGATATGATTGGTTACGGGCGTTCTTTACTGTGTGATCCTGACATTGCAGTCAAGCTTGAACAGGATAAGCCGATCCGCGAGTGCCTGAACTGTAATAAAGGCTGCGTGGATGCGATTCAGAACCGCCGTTATATTTCCTGTGTATTAAATGCGGAAAACGGCGACGAAGCAACTATTTATATTAAACCTGCGGAAGAAAAGAAACAGGTTATAGTTATCGGCGCAGGCATCGCAGGATTAGAAGCTGCCCGTGTAGCTGCCGTCCGGGGACATAAAGTTGACATTTATGAAAAATCCGGACAGATCGGCGGACAGATTCATCTTGCCGCTGTTCCTCCGCGCAAGAGTGAAATCATGCGCTCTATTGAATATTATGAGAAGGTACTGCCGGACTTAAATGTGACTATCCACCTGAACAGCGAATGTACAAAAGAAATGATGAATGCCGCAGATGCCGTGATCGTGGCTGTCGGTGCGCACGACATCATTCTTCCGGTTCCCGGTGCAGACAGTAAAACCGTCGTCTCTTCATGGGATGTTCTGTCAGGCAAGGCGGATATTTCAGGACACTGCGTCGTTATCGGCGGCGGGCTTGTAGGAACGGAAACAGCAGAATTTGCCCTTTCTAAAGGCTGTCAGGTTTCTATTGTCGAAATGACGGATAAGATCGCCAACGGAGAATCCTCAACGATTCTGCCGATCATTATGGACGATTTTGCAAAACACGATGTAAAACAATATGTAAATACAAAGGTCAGCAGTATTGTCAATGGCGGAAAGACCATCCTTGCTGCAGATACCAAAGAAAATAAAGAGGTTGCCATTGACTGTGATACAATTATCATGGCGGTCGGCTCTTCAAAGAATATCATCGATATAGAAGGAGTTACTACACCGGTCAGCTACGTAGGAGATTGTTCCGGTGACAGAACTGCCAGCATCGCGGAAGCAATCCGTTCCGGGTATAAAGCAGCAAACGAGATTTGATCAGGATCTGAACCAGATTGAGGTTTGATCAAGATTTATTATTTTATTATGGAGGAAAAAATGACCCGGTATATACATTTATTTGAACCTATAAAAGTTGGGAACACAGTGATAAAAAACCGTGTTTTTATGCCGCCGATTTCTACTAATCTGGCGGATCACGGATATGTGACTGATGAACTGATCCGGCATTATGCCGCTCGTGCAAAAGGCGGGGTCGGATTAATAGTCTCGGAAGTAGTGACTGTCGAGCCTACTTATATTTATCTGCCCGGAGACATGTCAATATACGACGATTCTTTCATTGAAGGGTGGAAAAAACTATTTACCGAAGTCCATAAATATGGGGCTAAATTATTGCCTCAGTTATTCCATCCTGCTTATATGGCATTTCCTGTACCGGGAACGCCGCAGTTAATTGCCCCGTCAAATGTCGGTCCTTATTATGCCAAAAGTGCACCGCGGGCAGTGACAAAAGAAGAACTGAAGGTCATTATCCGCCAGTTCGGAGAAGCGGCATACCGCGTAAAACAGGCAGGAGGCGACGGTGTCGAAATCCATGCCGCACATGCACACGGACTGCTTGGAGGATTCCTGACCCCGCTTTACAATAAACGCTGTGATGAGTATGGAGGCGACATTAACGGACGCCTGCGCCTGACGCTTGAAGTTATTGAAGAAGTAAGAAGAAAATGCGGCGGAGATTTTATTATTGATGTCCGCATTTCCGGTGATGAATACAGCGACGGCGGCCTGAATATTAACGATGCGACCTATATCGCTAAACAGTTGGAAAAAGCAGGTGCGGACATGCTGCATGTATCCGGCGGCACCACGATCAAACGCGGAAGCTCGATCCCTGCACCGGGGACAAAGCAGGGTTCTCATGCCGCACTGGCCAAAGCGATCAAACAGCAGGTGTCAATCCCGGTTGCTACGGTCGGACGGATTACAGAGCCATGGATTGCCGATGAGTTGATTGCAAACGGAATCGCAGATGCCTGTATGATCGGCCGTGCGAATCTGTGTGAACCTGAATTTGCAAATAAAGCATACGAAGGAAAAGAAATCGAAATCCGTCCCTGTATCGGATGCCTGCGCTGTCTGAACGGGATTATGTTCGGAAAACGTGTTTCCTGTACGATCAATCCTTCTTTTGAACTGGAAAATGAAGATACTCTGACTGTGACGGATTTTCCAAAACAGATTCTGGTAATCGGCGGCGGCGTGGCCGGCATGGAAGCTGCATATGTGGCAAGAAAGCGTGGACACCATGTGGTGCTATGTGAAGCAAAAGAGGAACTGGGCGGCCAGCTTCACCTTGCCTGCGTACCTGTCGGGAAACAGGATTTAACCAAAGTTGTACAGTATATGTCGCACCGTCTGGAAACAGCTGGAGTCGAAGTCCGTTTAAACACACCCGTGACAAAAGAACTGCTGGAGCAGGAATTCAAAGATTATGAAATTATTACCGCTGCAGGAGCAAAGGCAAATATCATACCTGCCTTTACGAATTTCAGGCAATGGATGACAGCGGATGACATTCTGGCAGGAAAACAATTTCCCGGCCGGAAAATCGTGATAATCGGCGGCGGCAGCGTCGGCTGTGAGCTTGCGGATTATCTGGCACCGTTGCTGAATGACCGTTTTATCCGAAACCGCGATATTACAGTCCTGGAAATGGAACAGGAAATCATGATGTCGGAGACAGGCCCCGGACGCAGCCTGTTAGTCCAGAGAATGATACAAAAAGGAATTTCTATCCAATGCCGTGCAAAAGTAATCTCCACAACAGAAGATAGTATTACATACGAACAAAACGGACAGGAATACACCATTTCGGATGCAGACACTCTGGTATTTGCAAACGGATATCATATCGATAGTTCTATGGAAGATATGTTGAAAGAAGTAAATGTAAATTATCATTTAATCGGGGACGGACATAAAGTCGGAACGATTAAGGACGCAGTCTCTGAAGGATACCAGACAGCTAAAGATTTATAGGATTTATTTTCACAAATCATTAATACAATACTTACCGGATACGGCATCGTCGATTTTATAAGCAGATAAATAAAGTGTCTGCAGCAAAACGACGGTGCCGTAATTATCACGTGCAAACAAAATCCTGCAGTCTGACACTGGATTTCTGCAAAAATTTCCGCAAAAAAAGAGAAGTCCTTCTACTTCTCTTTTTCTCCGTAGGTTTCAAAAAATACCTTTAGTTTTCTCAACATCTTAATCAGCACCTGTATTTCTTCCTGGCTCATCTCTGCGATTGCCGCCTCCACCATCTGCATATGGTATTCTTCATGGTGGCGATACGCCTTCCTGCCTCTTTCCGTCAGCCGGACTTCTACCACGCGTCTGTCATCGGTGCTCCTCTGCCTCTCGACATATCCTTTACGGACCAGACTGTTCATGGCCGTTGTGAGAGAACTCACCGTAATGTTCAGCTTCTTTGCGATGGTTGACATATTCTTCGCTTCATTCAGCCCGATTGCCTCAATGACATGCATATCATTGTTTGTTATATCTTTAAATTCTTCCGTAATTATCGCATTGCCTTCCAGTTCCCATAAATTATTAATAAGTGCAACCAGAACGCCATTGATTGCCGTATACGTATCACTCATTGATTCCCTGTTGTCCTTTCACACATAACACTCACACATATTTTACATTTCTGTTTAGCAATACTATTTTAACCTCTAACATAACAAAGAATCAATAACTTCTTTGACGTTTTCGTTTTTTTCTACATGTCACGAAATCTTCTGTAACGGTGATCGGTTAATTCTTCTGCTTTCATACTGCCATATTTCTTCATGAAGCTCTTCAGTTTAATTTCCATCAATTTCAGGACTGGGTACATCGTATCTGCAGTATATTGACAGGGTTCCGGAAAAACATTTTCCACAATTCCCAGTTGTTTCAGATCCGATGCCGTCAGTTTCATGACAGCGGCTGCTTCTTTTGCTTTTCCGCTGTTTTTCCATAAAATACTTGCAAACCCTTCAGGAGAAAGAATCGAATACACAGAATTTTCCAGCATCCAGACTTCGTCGGCAACAGCCATAGCCAGTGCCCCGCCGCTTCCTCCTTCTCCGATGACAATTGAAACGACCGGTACTTTCAGTCCCGACATTTCATAAAGATTTCTTGCAATCGCTTCGCCCTGCCCACGTTCTTCTGCCTCAAGTCCACAGAATGCTCCCGGTGTGTCTACAAAGCAGATGACGGGCCGGCGGAATTTTTCTGCCTGTTTCATAAGCCTTAAAGATTTGCGGTATCCTTCCGGTGACGGCATGCCGAAATTTCTCTCAATATTCTCTTTTGTATTTCTGCCCTTCACCTGCGCTATGACAGTCACAGGCATTCCATGAAAACGGGCAATGCCGCCGGCAATCGCTTTATCATCTGAAAAGCATCGGTCTCCGTGAAATTCAATAAAACCGTCAAATAAACTTTCAATATAATCCATGCCGGTCGGACGTTTCTTTTCACGCGAAATCTTTACACGCTCCCATGCAGTAAGTTTCTTTCTTTCTTCTGATACTGTGCAGTCTTCCTGATTATTATACATGGATTCCTCCGGGCAGCTTTCCCGGAAGCTTTCGATTTCCGTTTCTTTCTGTGCATGGAGCTCAATAAGCTCCGACAAAGTATCATTTAATGCTTCCCTCGCAACAATTGCATCAACGAATCCATGTTCCATCAAAAATTCTGACCGCTGAAATCCTTCCGGCAGTTTCTGCCCTATAGTCTGCTCAATGACACGCGGTCCGGCAAAACCAATCAGGGCATTCGGCTCGGCCAGGATGATATCGCCGAGCATAGCAAAACTTGCAGTCACCCCGCCTGTAGTCGGATCTGTCAGCACACTGATATACAGAAGTCCCGCATCGCTGTGCCGTTTGATAGCTGCGGAGGTTTTTGCCATCTGCATCAGGGAAACAATTCCTTCCTGCATTCTTGCCCCTCCGGAACATGCGAACAAGATTACCGGCAGTTTTTCTTCCGCTGCACGTTCAAAAGCCCTTGCGATTTTTTCGCCGACTGCATGTCCCATGCTCGCCATCAAAAATCTGCCGTCACAGACACCAAGCACCACATCATTTCCCCGTATTTTAGCTTTTCCCGTCACAATTGCCTCTTTCAGGTTTGTTTTTTCCTGCAGTGCCTCAATTTTTTCTTCATATCCTTCATAATTGAGAGGATTTTCCGTCTGAAGCTCCTTATCCCATTCCACAAATGTGCCTTTATCCGCCACCATTTCAATCCGGCGATATGCGGGAATGCGAAAATAACCGCCACATTTCGGGCAGATATAATGAGCTTTTTTTACATCCTCCGTGATAATTGCGCCACCGCATTTATTACATTTGCGCAGAAGGCCCTTTGGGCCTTCCGGCCTGGAGGAATTGAGGGAAATATAATTTTTGCCCACCATCTGTCTGGTCTTTTTAAACATGTTATCTAAATTCATCCCATATCACCTTGCATTTAGTTTATATTGATTTCTTTCCTGTTTTTTGCCTTTCCCTGTTCTCTATAAAATCGATGTCTACATTCCCGTCTATGAAATCCGGATTCGAAAGAATCTCGTATTGATAATTAATATTGGTATCGACCCCTTCAATAATGACCTCTCCCAGAACACTCTGCATCTTTCTGATTGCCTCAGGACGATCCTTTGCCCATACGATCAGTTTCGCGATCATAGAATCATAATACGGCGGAATTGTATATCCGGTATAAACCGCTGTGTCAATCCGGACACCTTTCCCGCCGGGCAGATGTAGATCCGTGATCATACCCGGAGAGGGACGAAAACCCTTCTCCGGATTTTCCGCATTGATGCGACATTCAATCGCATGACCGTTCAGCCTGATATCCTCCTGGGTAAAAGAAAGCTTTTCCCCGGCTGCGATACGAATCTGTTCTTTAATCAGATCAATACCTGTCACCCATTCTGTCACAGGATGCTCCACCTGAATCCTTGTATTCATTTCCATAAAATAAAAGTCACCTGATTTTTCAAGAAGGAACTCTATGGTGCCCGCATTTTTGTATCCGGCCGCTTTTGCCGCCTTTATGGCTGCTTCGCCCATTTTTTCCCGAAGTTCATCGCAAAGTGCAACAGAAGGAGATTCTTCAATCATCTTCTGATGATTTCTCTGAATAGAACAGTCCCGTTCTCCAAGATGAACTACATTTCCGAACGAGTCACCGAGAATCTGAAATTCGATGTGCCGCGGGTGCCGGACAAAGTGTTCGAGATACATCATCGAATCGCCGAATGCTCTCTGTGCTTCATTCTGTGCCGTCAGAAAACTCTGTTTAAACGTCTTTGCATTATCAGCTACGCGCATGCCTTTTCCGCCGCCGCCAAGTGCCGCCTTTATCATGACCGGATAGCCGATTTTTTCAGCCTCTGCCGCTCCTGCTTCAACATCATAGATTGGTTTGCTGCTTCCCGGTATTACAGGTACGCCTGCACGGATCATCGTATTCCTGGCTTCCTGTTTATTCCCAAGACTTGCAATCACCTTTGAATCAGGTCCGACAAATGCGATCCCGCACTTCTCACAAAGTTTTGCAAACCTGCTGTTCTCCGACAAAAAACCAAATCCCGGATGGATGGCGTCAGAGGATGTATTAACAGCGGCGCTGATAATCCTGTCCATGCTCAGGTAACTCTCTGAGGAGGCTGCCGGTCCGATGCAGACTGCTTCATCCGCAAGTTTTGCATGAAGTGCCTCACGGTCTGCTTCCGAGTAAACCGCCACTGTTTCGATTCCCATTTCTCTGCAGGCACGGATGATACGCACCGCAATCTCTCCGCGGTTTGCAATCAATACTTTCTTAATCATGTTTTTAATCCTCTAACCAATGGCAAAAGTCAGTTCCGCACTGACCACAACTTTTCCGTCTACACTTGCACAGGCTTCACCCACTCCAATCGGGCCCTTTTTCTTAATGATCCGTGTTTCCAGACGTACTTTATCTCCAGGAACGATTTTACCTTTGAATTTGCATTTGTTAATACCCGCAAAATATGCTGTTTTCCCTTTGAATTCTTCCATATTCAAAATTGCGACAGCGCCGACCTGGGCAAGTGCTTCAACCGTAAGAACTCCCGGCATCACCGGCTCCTGCGGAAAATGTTCGGCAAAAAATTCTTCCCTGTATGAGACGCATTTGTACCCCACGGCAAACTCTCCCGGCTCATAATCTTCGATATAGTCAACCAGAAGAAACGGATGGCGGTGGGGGAGAATCTCTTTTATCTTATTAATATCTAAATGTTTCATTTCCATAGACCTCCTGCCCTGAATTTAAAAAATGTCAAATCAGTTATTGAATCCTGAATAAAGGCTGTCCGTATTCTACAGCCTGTGCGTTTTCCACGAAAATTTCCGCAACGACTCCTTCAAATTCACTTTCAATTTCGTTCATCAGTTTCATAGCTTCCACAATAGCAAGCGTCTGTCCCTTTCTTACGATATCGCCCACTTTCACGTAAGGTTCTCTTCCTTCTGAAGGAGCTGCATAAAATGTTCCGACCAGAGGAGATGTCACAATCTTTCCTTCTGGTTCTGTCAAAACTTCCGGTTCTTTCTCCGGCTCTGTGTCAGAAGGGGATACCGCAGCGACAGAGCATGGCTGCATTACCGTTTCTGCCGCGACAGACGTTATAATTTTCTTATCCTTTTTCAGATGAAGCCTGACACCGTCCGACTCATATTTGAAGTCTGTTACTTCTGATTTTGATACCGCATCGATGACTTGCAATACCTGTTCAAATTTCATAGTAGTGCCATCCTTTCTAACCTTCATACTTTTTCAATAACAATGTCGCATTGTGTCCTCCGAATCCCAGCGAATTTGTAAGGACATAATTTACATCTTTCTGCAAGGGAGCACCGATCGCATAATTCAGGTCACATTCCTCATCCAGAGTTTCAGTGCCGACAGTCTGGTGAATATAATTCTCTTCAATGGACTTTACACAAACGATGAATTCCACGCCGCCTGCCGCTCCAAGAAGATGTCCGATCATCGATTTTGTCGAATTGACCACTACATCTTTTGCCGCATCTTTCAGCGCCAGTTTAATAGCCTTTGTCTCAAAAAGATCGTTATGGTGAGTGCTTGTGCCATGTGCATTTATATAATCCACCTGTGACGGTTCAATACCGCCTTCTTCCATGGCAAGCATCATTGCTTTTGCAGCCCCGCTTCCATCCTCTGCCGGAGAGGTAATATGGTAAGCGTCTCCTGTCGCGCCGTAGCCGACAAGCTCTGCATGGATTTTTGCCCCGCGTGCTTTTGCATGCTCCAGTTCTTCCAACACAACAATTCCTGCTCCTTCACCCAGAACAAATCCATTTCTGTCTTTATCGAACGGAATGGATGCTCTCAGCGGATCTTCTGTTGTGGAAAGCGCGGTCAGACTTGTAAATCCGGCTACACCTGTCGGACAGATACAGCTTTCCGCCCCGCCGGCCACCATCACATCTGCGTCTCCGTACTGGATGGCACGGAATGCATCGCCGATGCAGTTTGTTCCGGATGCACATGCAGTTACCACGTTCGTGCACTTTCCTTTCAGTCCAAGCTGGATGGAAATATTCCCCGCCGCCATATTGGAAATCATAAGCGGCACCATCAGTGGATTGACTCTTGACGGCCCTTTCGTCAGAATTTTTTCATACTCTTTTTCCACCGTCTGAAGACTTCCGATACCGGAACCTACTATTACACCGACACGATACGGATCTTCCTGTTCCATAGTAATTCCAGCATCATCAAATGCTTCTTTTGCTGCTGCCACTGCATACTGAGAAAATAATTCCATACGTTTTGCCGCTTTAAAATCCATACGTTCCTTCGCTATAAAACCTTTTACTTCTGCAGCGATTTTCACTTTATAAGCGGTAGTATCAAACTTTGTAATCGGACCGATTCCTACTTTTCCTTCTTTAATACCTTTCCAGAATTCATCCGCCGTGTTCCCGATTGGAGTGACAGCTCCGAGACCGGTTACTACAACTCTTCTTTTCATTTTCTGCTGCCCCCTTCCTGTCAGATAACCATTCCTCCGTCAACATGAATGACCTGCCCTGTAATATAGCCTGCTTCATCCGAAGCAAGAAATGCTGCCAGATTCGCGACATCTTCCGGTTTTCCGAATTTTCCAAGAGGAATCTGCCCCACACAGGCTTCCTTTACCTTATCTGAAAGCACTTCTGTCATATCTGTCTCGATAAATCCCGGAGCAATAGCATTCACGGTAATACCTCTGGAAGCAAGTTCTCTTGCGGCTGATTTAGTAAGGCCGATTACCCCTGCTTTAGAAGCCGCATAATTTGCCTGCCCGGCATTTCCGCTCACTCCTACTACCGAGGACATATTTATAATTCTGCCTGATTTTTGCTTTAACATCTGCCTTGACACAAAACGTACCGTATTAAAAGTTCCTTTTAAGTTTGTGTCAAGAACTTTGTCAAAATCTTCCTCTGATATCTTCATCAGAAGTCCGTCTTTTGTGATACCGGCATTATTTACAAGAATATCAATTCTTCCATATTCTTTGATTACATCCTGAATAAATGTTTCACAGGACTCAAAGTCCGAGACATCACACTGATAAACCGATGCTTTCGTACCCTGTTCTTCAATTTCCGCTTTCACCTGCAAGGCCCTTTCTTCGGAACCGTTATAATTCACAACAACTGAAGCTCCCAGCGAGGCAAGCTTCAGTGCGATGGCTTTGCCGATTCCTCTGGAAGCACCTGTAACAACCGCAATTTTCCCATCTAACATAATTCACCTGTTACTTTCTCTACATCTTCCCATGCAGCGATATTGTATACTTTTACATCTCTGTTGATTTTCTTCATGAATCCGGCAAGCGTCCTGCCCGGTCCGATTTCTACAAAGATATCAATGCCGCCTGCGATCAGATTCTCCATACTCTGCATCCAGTGAACCGGCGAATATACCTGCCTGGCAAGCAATTCTTTTGTCCTGCTGATATCTTCTACTTTACCGGCATCCACATTTGTCATATATGGAATGTTAAGCGGATGGAATGTTATCTCGTCCATAGCTTTTGCAAGTGCGTCTCCTGCCGGTTTTAACATCGGAGAATGAAACGGACCGCTGACGTTTAACATGACCGTCTGTCTTGCTCCAGCTTCCTGTAATCTGCAGGCAGCCTCTTCCACACCTGACTTTCTGCCTGTAATTACAATCTGACCCGGGCAATTGTAGTTAGCTATGGTCACATCCTGAATGTCTGAAATTACATCTTCAATTTTTTGACTGTCCATCGCCATGACGGCACACATCGCCCCTTCACCAGCCGGAACAGTATTTGACATCAGAATACCTCTTTTTCTTACAAGACGTATGGCATCAAGATCATCCATCCCGCCTGCCGCAGCAATGGCGGCATATTCTCCAAGACTCAAACCTGCCGTGATATCAGGCTTTAATCCTTTATCCATAATAACTCTTGTCATTGCAAGACAAGTTGTAACCAGTGCAGCCTGTGTGTATTCTGTCAGGTCAAGCTTGTCATTTTCCTCGAAACAAAGAGCTTTCATATCCAGATTAAGCATCCGGCCTGCCTTATCGAAAAGTTCCCGCACACCGGCGCTTCTCTCATAAAAATCAGCTCCCATACCGGCTTTCTGTGCTCCCTGTCCAGGATAAATAAATGCTGTCTTACTCATAGAAATCCATGCCTTTCATAAGATGATCCGTCTCAGATACAAGCTTCTCAATCAAAGCCTTACAGGACATTTCTTCTTTTACCATTCCGGCGATCTGGCCCGCCATTACGCTTCCGTTCTTAACATCACCTTCCACCACAGCTTTCCTGAGTCCGCCGAGTGTCAGATATTCTAATTCTTCAAAACCTGCACCTTTGTTTTCCAGTTCCAGATATTTCTTTGTCATTTCGTTGCGCAGGGCACGCACCGGATGGCCGGTCGTCCTCCCCGTCACGCAAGTGTCAATATCTTTTGCTTTAATAATTCTCTCTTTATAATTCGGATGTACCTGAGATTCCTCTGTCACTACAAAACATGTTCCCATCTGCACCCCTCTTGCCCCGAGCATAAATGCTGCTGCAATTCCTCTCCCATCGGCAATACCGCCTGCGGCAATCACCGGAATGTTTACCGCATCCACAATCTGAGGAACAAGAGTCATCGTAGTGCTTTCCCCGATATGGCCGCCTGCTTCACATCCTTCTGCGACTAATGCATCCGCACCACATCGCTCCATCCGTTTTGCAAGGGCAACAGAAGCAACTACGGGAATGACTTTGATGCCTGCTTCCTTCCACATTTTCATGTATTTTTCAGGACTACCTGCTCCGGTTGTTACAACCTTGACTCCTTCTTCCACAACCACTTTTGCCACCTCATCGGCTGCAGGGCTCATGAGCATGATATTAACTCCAAAAGGCTTGTCCGTTAATTTCTTTGCTTCCCGGATCTGTTCTCTCACCCACTCTCCGGGTGCACTGGTCGCGCCGATCAGCCCCAGTCCGCCTGCTTCGGATACTGCTGCCGCAAGATGATATTCTGCCACCCACGCCATGCCCCCCTGGATGATGGGATACTCAATTCCTAACAACTTTGTCACTTCTGTTTTCATACGGTTTCTACCGACCTTTCATATCGCTATATTATTTATGTTCTTCAATGTATACTACAACATCGCCGATCGTCGTAATTTTTTCCAGATCTTCTGTCGGAATCTCAATATCATATTCCTCTTCCAATGCCATAACCATCTCAAACAGGTCCAGAGAATCTGCTCCAAGATCCTCTTTAAATGAAGTCGTTTCTGTCAATGTGCTTACATCTGCTCCAAGGTTATCTGCAACAAGTTCTTTAATTCTTTCTAACATTTTCTTTCTCCTTTTGTCTTTTCATTAAAATTTGATGTATTACCATCGAAAAATACTTGCACCCCAGGTAAGGCCTGCGCCAAATCCTGCCAGTACAATCAGTTTTCCCTTCTTTAACATTCCTTTTTTGTTTAATTCATCCAGCAGAATCGGAATGCTGGCCGATGAAGTATTCCCATACTCATTCAAATTCATCGGAAACTTTTCCATCGGTTCGTCCAGTCTTTTTGCAACTGCTTCCACAATCCGCCTGTTTGCCTGATGCAGGATATAATATGAAACATCTTCCTGTTTTATATCATTTGATTTCATCACATCCCGTATCACTTCCGGAACTTTTTTTACAGCAAATTTGAAAACAGCCTGACCGTCCATCTTCATAAAATATTCTTCCTTTATCATTTCCTGAGGAAGAATTTCTTTTGTGATTCCGTTCCGGTCATGCCTGCTCTTCATCGTCAAAGCTGCGCCCTTTGTACCATCTGAATGTGCAGACGGGAGAAAGGCTTTTCCTTCTTCTGCCCGAAGAACCGCAGCACCTGCTCCATCCCCGAACAGAATGCACGTCCGCCTGTCCTTCCAGTTAGTAAGGTTAGAGAGGCATTCGCTTCCGATAATCAGGGCTTTTTTACAAAGTCCGCTCATCATATAAGCATTTGCAGTATTAAAGGCCAATACAAAGCCCGTGCACGCAGCATTGAGATCAAATCCGACTGCATTTACTGCCCCGAGAGCCTTCTGAACCTCGCAGGCGGCACAAGGCAGAATCACGTCAGAAGAAATCGTAGACACGATAATCAGATCAATTTCTTCCGGTGCGATTTTTGCACTGTCAATGGCTCTCCTTCCTGCTTCAGCTGCCATTGAAACAACAGTCTCGTCTGAAGCAATATGACGCCGTTCCACACCGGTACGCTCTCTGATCCATTCATCACTGGTATCAACAAATTGTGACAATTCGTTGTTATCAATCACATAAGATGGAACATAAGAACCGGTTCCGATAATTACTCCTGTCATAATGATTCTCCTGATTCATCAAATTTATTTTGTCTTCCTAATATTTAGACACTCAAAGTATATATGCATTATCTCAGAATGTCAATTACTTAAATTATCAAAATATTTTAAATTCAAAATATTTTTTTGTGGAATGTATACACACATAAAAGAAAAACCGGTATCTTCATTGCTTCAGTCATATGAAACAGTGAAAATACCGGCCGGTTTCACATCAGGAGGATGAATCCTCTTCTGTCAGGTATTTTATTATTTATAACTGATTTCCAGAGTCCTGTCACCTATTGTATCTTCAAACATATATTCCAGAATAATTTCCGTTTTTTTGAGCATTTCTTCATACTTCAGCTGATGCTCAATCAGCCGTGGAATATACTCCGGTGGTCAGCAGTTCGAAAAAGCTCCGCTTTTCCTCGTTCTGCTGCCCGGCTCAATGCTCGAGCATATTTTCAATAAAGATCCCATACCCCATAGAAGGATCTTCCACAAAGACATGTGTAACAGCTCCGACAAGTTTTCCATCCTGCATAATGGGACTTCCGCTCATCCCCTGGATGATTCCTCCCGTCTGTTCTAACAGCTCCGGATCTGTTATCTGGATGATGATTCCTTTATTTACTTCCGAGCAATGCAGATCAACATCAATGATCTGTGCGTCATATTCTTTTACTCCGTTTCCCAAAGAACACCGGACAGATGCTGACCCGATTTTTATTTCTTCCTTCGGACAGATTTCTGCTACGTCCTGCTCCTGAAACAGTTCTTCTGTTTTTTCCACAGTTCCGTATATCCCTGTATCCGTGTTTTCATCGATTGTGCCAAGTTTATTATAATTGTTATACACAATGACACCTTCCATGCTTCCCGGATAACCTGCCTCGCCTTTCACAACGGAACGAATGCCGGTCCGGTAAAGGCTTCCTTTGCTTACATCCATCAGAACACCGGTGTCCATATCATGAATCCCGTGACCCAATGCCCCGAAATCACCGTCACTGTCCATATAGGTGATTGTTCCCAGCCCCTGTACATTATCTCTCACCCAGATTCCAAGCTTGTACTGATCCGGCTCGTATTCCACAGCCTTCACTTCCACCTCTTGAATTTCAGAACCTCGCCGTAATTGTAATGTAACATCCCCATTGTCCAGTTCCGACACCATTTCAGCCAGCTCCTCTTTATCTGATATGGTTTTCCCATTGATGCCTGTAATGTAATCTCCGGATTTGACAAGACCTTTTGCCGGCTCTGATTCTTTTCCGTCCAGGTCCTCTATGCTTTGTGTGTTCAAGACAAGGACCCCTTCTGTTTCCATATATAGACCGACCGGCATACCGCCCACAAGCACGGTCTCCCCACTGGTTATCAGCGTGCTTGCTTCCTGCCCGGGAATTCCTTCCGCCAGGGATTTACCAAGATATCCTGATAAAAATGAACCTGCAATAAGCAGACAGAGCGCAGCTAATCCCTTTTTCCATTTGTTCTTCATCTTCATTCACCCTTTTCTTGCGTTTTGCAGTTAGTATATGAATGAAGAAATCATTTCACACTGGTATTCTGTTTCACGTATTTCCAGATATTTCAGACGATATTGACACCCTGTTACTTTTTGTGATTGAGAGTGTTTTTTGCTGCTTTCATTTCCCTGGCACTTTCAAGGATACTCTGCGTGACATTTGCCCCGCCGAGCAGTCTCGCCAGTTCTGATATTGACTGTTCTTCTTCAAGACATGAAATATCTGTCTTTGTTCCGTGTTCGTCTGATTGTTTTTGTATCAGATAATGTGCATCTGCCATGGAAGCGATCTGTGCCAGATGAGTGATACAGAGCACCTGTCTTGACTTGGCGATAAAATGCATTTTTTCTGCGACTTTTCCAGCTGTTATTCCACTGATTCCCGTATCGATTTCATCAAAAATCAGAGTCGGTGTTTCTTCCTTATCTGCCAGCACGGCTTTAATCGCAAGCATGACACGGGATAATTCACCTCCCGAAGCAACTGCTCCCATCGGGCGGAGTGCCTCGCCTGGGTTTGTCGACATAAAAAATTCTGCCTCGTCGATTCCGGAAGCTGTATATTTTTCCAGTTTTGTAAAGCGCATTTCAAACTGCACATCCAAAAAATTAAGGTCCAGAAGTCCCTGACGAATCTCACTGACAAAATGCTCTGCCGCCTGTTTTCTTTCTCTGCTCAGTTCCTTGGCACATTTTTGATAATTATGTTCCGCAGTCTTTAGCTGTTCTTCCACCTCCCGGATATAATTTTCGTAATCTTCCAGTTCGCTTAGTCTCTGCTTTTTTTCCTCACAATAATCCAGGATTTCTTTGACAGTATTTCCATATTTTGTTTTTAAATGATTTACTTCATTTAAACGGTTTTCCACTTCGTAGAATTCTTCTTCCGAAAACTCAAAGCTTTTCTCATATTCGGATAATTCACGGTTAAAATCATTCAGAAGGCTGTCGATTTCGACAAGCTGGCTGTATAAAGAATATCCTTCTTCATCAACATCCTGAATTTCATACAAAGCACGGATTGCGCGGCTGATAAAATCACTGGCATTTCCGGATGAATCACCGCTTGTATACTGATATGCCGCGGAGATGGCTTCTGCCGTTTTTTTCCCTCCGCACATTCTGCGGTACTGAATTTCCAGTTCTTCGTCTTCACCTTCCAGAAGGCCTGCTTCCTCAATTTCTTTCACTTCATATTCCGCCAGTGAAATTTCCTTTTGACGCTCCCTCTCATCCAGGGAAGAGTCCTCAAGCTTCCTCCTGCAGACATTGTATGTACGGTAGGCAGCCGCTGTTTCTTCTTTCAGCCCGGCAGCCTTTTCCCCTGCATACATGTCAAGAAACGCAAGATGATTCTTTTTATGAAGCAGTGTCTGATGCTCATTCTGTCCGTGGATATCAATCAACAGGCTTGCGACATCTTTTAACAGACTCATCGTTACCGTCTCGCCGTTAATTTTACTGATACTGCGCCCTTCCATCAGCTTACGGCTGAGAACGATTCTTCCGTCTTCCGGATAAATGTCCAGAGCAGCAAGTTTTTCTTCCAGCTCCGTTTTTTCAACAGTAAAAACCAGCTCCACCAGTCCGAATTTTGCTCCTGTGCGGAGCATATCGGCATTGTATTTTCCTCCGAGGGCGAGGTTGACCGACCCCAAAAGGATAGATTTTCCGGCTCCGGTCTCCCCCGTCAGGATATTCAGTCCCGGACGGAATTCCACTTCAATCTCATCAATTAACGCAAGATTTTTAACATGAAGATTTTCTAACATATATTTTCCCTAAATCCCTTTTGACACAATTTTACGAATCTTATCCATGACAGCTTCTGTGTCATCTGTCGTCCGGATGGCACACATAACAGTATCGTCCCCTGCAATGGAGCCTACCACTTCCCTCCAGTGCATGGCATCAATTGCCGCCGCGACGGCCATTGCCATTCCGGAAACGGTTTTGATCACCAGAATATTTTGTGCCATATCCATAGATACATATCCATCCTTCAGTACTCGGATATATTTTTCGCTGATACCCTCTTCCGGTTTTAAAATCACATATTTCTGACGCCCGCCATTTACAGACATCTTCGTAAGTTTCAGATCACGGATATCCCTGGAAACGGTAGCCTGCGTAACCTTGAACCCGGAATTATTCAGGTAATCTGCAAGCTCCTCCTGTGTTTCAATATCGTGCCGGCTGATTAATTCGATTATTTTTGCATGGCGGCTGATTTTCATACTGCTAATTTCCTTTCATTTTTTCCCGCAAAATTTCCATAAAGCTCTTTTTACTCAGTTTGATCAGTTTGGTCGTACATTTTGCCTTCCGGATGACTATCCGGTCTCCGGTTTCCATCGGGATCATATCCACGCCGTCAAAAGCGACAGAGGCAGATTCTGTCCTGCCGTAACGCCCCTCCCCGATACTTACCTCTATTGTATCCCCCGATGAAAAGACAATACTGCTGGTATTCAATGTATGGGAACAGATCGGTGTCACTACGAACATGCTTGACGTAGGCTCCACGATCGGTCCGCCTGCAGACAGATTATACCCTGTTGTCCCCGTAGGAGTGGAAATGATTACTCCGTCTGCCATATAACTGTTGAGCAATTCTCCGTTCACATACACATTCAGATGGATGACCCTGAGGCACCCCTCCCTCGTAATGACAATGTCATTCATTGCCAGATGGCTGATACGCCCCGGAATCTCCCCTTCCATCATCATGCGCTCTTCTACGGTCGGACTGTTGTAAAACAGGAAATTCAGTGCTTCTTTGTAATCCGGAAGTTCCACCTCTGTCAGATAACCAAGCGTTCCCATATTCACGCCAAGGAGAGGGATATCATATTCTGCCAGCTCTCTTGCCGCCCGTGTCATTGTACCGTCACCGCCGAGCACAAGTGCACATTCCATCCCCTGCGGCACACTGCCCGGAACAATATGACCATTCTCATCCTTTTCGGACACTACACATTCTTTACCATTCTCTTCGATATATTCTTTAATCTCCCCGGTAGTCTGATAATCTTTATCTTTTAATCTGTTTGTAACAATATAAAATTTATCCATAGCCTGTCCTCATGTATCTGTTTTACACCACAGAAAGGTGTTCGGTGCCGCTTATGCCAGCGCTTCAAATGCCCTGTCAACTACTGTCACAAGATCTACCTGCGTCATCGGAGGATTACCGTCCGCATGTTTTTTCAGGTGAATCAGATATTCAATATTTCCCTCCGGACCTTTGATTGGAGAGAAGTCAATATCGCAGATTTCAAAACCGATAGAATATGCATAATCCGCAACTTTTTCAATCACTTCATGATGAGTGCTTTTTTCTCTTACAACACCTTTTTTTCCGACCTTTTCTCTTCCCGCCTCAAACTGCGGCTTAATCAACGCCACAATCTCGCCGTCGTCCGTCAGATAATTCCGGATTGGCTCCAATACTTTTGTCAATGAAATAAAAGAGACATCAATAGATGAAAACTCTGCCGGCTCTCCTAAATCTTCCGGTGTCACATACCGGATATTTGTTTTCTCCATGCAGACGACACGCTCATCCTGCCTGAGTTTCCAGTCAAGCTGACCTCTTCCCACATCAATGGCAAATACTTTCCTTGCACCATTTTGAAGCATACAATCCGTAAAACCTCCTGTCGAAGCTCCGACATCGGTACAGACTTTTCCTTCTACCGACACATCAAAATTCTGCAGTGCCTTCTCCAGCTTCAGGCCGCCCCTGCTCACATAAGGAAGAACATGTCCCTTTATCTCGACTGTCACATTTTCTTCAAATGTCGTCCCTGCCTTATCTTCTCTCTGTCCGTCCACAAACACATTTCCTGACATAATCACTGCCTTTGCCTTTTCTCTGGACGGAGCAAGCCCCCGTTTCACCAGGAGTACATCCAAACGTTCTTTCATCACGAACCACCATTTCTGCTAATTTTCGCCAATTTCCGGTATTATTATCACAGCTTGCGCACACAACTACGATTATGGATAAACAGCTGTAATATATTCCGTAAGCACCTGTTTTACTACCGTATCTTTGTCCAGCCCGACTTCTTTTCTAAGCACATCCACGTTTCCATGCTCTATATAATCATCCGGGATTGCCACGCAGCAGACACGGACAGGAAGCCTTGCTCTTGAGACATAATCAAGTACCCGCTGCCCGAACCCGCCTGTTCTCACATTTTCCTCAATAGTTACGATCAGCCGGTGATCGGATGCGGCCTGTTCCAGAATCTCCGTATCAAGAGGTTTCACAAACCTGGCATTGATCAAAGAACAGCTGTATCCTGTATGCTTGATTTCCATCCGCACCTCTTCGGCAAGGGATGCCATATGTCCGACAAAGAGAATTGCGATATCTTCTTCTTCATAAATCCACTCGCTCTTTCCGTATACAATCGGTGAGCGAAATTCTTTCAGCCCCTCATACGCTTCGCCCCTTGGGTAACGCAGTGCGATCGGATATTCAAAATCAACCGCAAACCGTACCATGTCAGCCATTTCCCATCGGTTCTTCGGGGAAAGAATGGTCATATTTGGTATGGTTGCCAGAAATGATAAATCAAATAATCCCTGGTGAGTCTCTCCGTCGCTTCCCACAAGGCCCGCTCTGTCCACTGCTATCATTACCGGCAGATTCTGCAGGCAGATATCATGGATAGCCTGGTCATATGCCCTCTGAAGAAAAGAAGAGTAAAGTGCAACGACCGGCTTCATCCCGCCTGCGGCAAGTCCTGCGGCAAAAGTCAGTGCATGTTCTTCTGCAATCCCGACATCAAAAAACCGTTCCGGATATCGTGCCCCGAACTGCTTCAGTCCGGTCCCGTCCGCCATTGCAGCAGTGATTGCCACCACCTGCTTATCTTTCCGTCCGATATCGCACATAACTTTTGAAAAAATTTCAGTGTAGGAATCCCTTTCAGGGAGATTCTTTTCCTCCCCTGTCTCTATCACAAATGGTCCTGTCCCGTGAAAACGGGAAGGATTTTCCTCTGCGGGACTATAACCCTTTCCTTTTGTTGTCAGCACATGGACAAGGACCGCATGATCTACCCGTTTTGCTTCCTTCAGTACTCTGCAGAGTTCATCGATATTATGCCCATCCACCGGTCCCAGATAGGTAATTCCCATATTTTCAAAGAGCATACCGGGAACGATAAGCTGTTTAATACCGCTTTTTGTCCTCCTGATGTTCTCTACAACTTTTTCTCCGCCGACAGGAATCCGTTTCAACGTCCCTTCGACACCTTTTTTCAGGCCGTTGTAAAATGCTGCAGTGCGGATGCCGTCCAGATATTTTGACATACCTCCGACATTTTCTGAAATGGACATATTATTGTCATTCAAAACGATAATAAAATTACTTTTCAGCCTGGAAGCATTATTCAGCGCCTCATATGCCATCCCTCCGGTCATGGCACCGTCTCCAATAACAGAGACGACGCTGTGCGTCTGCCCTGAAATATCCCGTGCCGCCACATAACCGAGCCCTGCTGATATAGATGTGGAACTGTGCCCGGTGTCAAAGGCATCACAATCACTTTCTTTGCGTTTCGGAAATCCGCTCATGCCGCCATATTTTCTTAAATCATCAAAACCTGCTTTTCTCCCCGTAAGCAGCTTATGGGTATAGGACTGATGCCCTACATCCCAGATCAGCTTATCCTCAGGAAGATGAAAAGACAGGTGAAGTGCCATCGTAAGCTCCACGACCCCAAGATTTGAAGCAAGATGGCCTCCTGTAACGCTTATCTTTGAAATCAGGAAACTCCGGATTTCCTGAGCCAGAAGCTCCAGTTCATCCGGTTTCAGATTTTTAATATCATTTGCCTTATTGATTTTCTCAAGTACCATAAGGACATCCCCTTTATTTTTCGCGGTAAATCAAAAATTCGAGGAGCATTTCTAAAAATGATGCCTCCCCTCCCTGATCCTTTAGCTCTCCGATTGCCTTGCGGGAAAGATTCTCCACTTCGCATTTAGCCTCTTCAAGCCCTTTCCATGTAACATATGTGGTTTTCAGATTCTTTTCGTCACTATGCACCGGCTTGCCGAGCACTTCTGTCGTGCTTGTCACATCCAGAATATCATCTTGTATCTGGAACGCAAGTCCGACCTGGAGAGCAATGGATTCCATCGCTTTGACCTGTTCCTCCCCTGCACCTGCAAGAACAGCCCCTATCATCATGGAGCTTTCAATGAGTGCACTGGTCTTAAGCCGATAAATAAAATCCAGCTTTTCCCCCGGAATCATTTGTCCGCTGGATTGCACATCCACGACCTGACCGCCGATCATGCCGAACACACCTGCCTTATGTGCAAGAATCTTCAGGGCATGTGCCACTGCAGCCAAATCTGCACCTTCAGCATCAAATGCTTTAATAGCCGTTTCAAACGCATAGTTCAGCAGTGCATCCCCTGCAAGTATTCCCATATCTTCCCCGTATACGATATGCGTTGTTTTTCTCCCGCGGCGATACTCATCATTATCCATAGCCGGAAGGTCATCATGCACAAGGGAATAGGAATGAATCATCTCAATTGCCGCCATAAACGGCTCTATAACTTCTCCGTTTCCTCCGAACAGCCGGTAAGTCTCCCGCATCAACATCGGGCGGAGACGCTTACCGCCGGAAAGAAGGCTGTATTCCATTGCGTCAAAAATCACTTCCTGATATCCGCTCTTTTCAGGAAGATATTTTCTCAGGATTATCTCAATCTCTTCCGTTCTTCTTTTCTGCTCTTCTTTAAAATTCATGAGTTTCACCTTCCTCGTCCAGAATCAGTACCTTTTTTTCGACTTTATCAATCGTATCGTTACACTTTTTTAATAGCTGCATCCCTTCATTGTAAAGACGGAAGGAATCTTCAAGATTCACATTCTCACCTTCCAGACATCCTGCAATTTCTTCCAGTTTCTGAAACAGCTCTTCAAGAGATTCCTGCTGTTTTGTTTCCTGTTCTGTTTTAAGTTCCGTTTTCTGAACAGCTTCCATCATATTCCTCCCTGCAGACTTCTCTGACTTCTGCCAGAATCCGTCCGTCCCTAACATAAATTCTAATCCGGTCTCCGGGCTCTGCCTGTGAGACAAAACGAAGCGTTTTTCCTTCGGAGTCTTCCACATAAGCATATCCCTGATTCAACTTTGCCAGAGGCGACAGCCCCTTCATCCGTTCTATATATATCGCCAGCCTGTGCCTGCTCTCTTCCATTTTACGTTCCATCCCCCGGCGGAGCCTGGTCTCCAATTCATCTGTAAACTGCCGTTCTTCCAGAAGCTTCTGTCTGGGGTGGGAATATTTAAGACGGAGCGAAAGCTGCTCAAGCGTTGCTCTGGCTTCTTTTAATCTCTGCATCATCTGGCGGATAAGACGTGCCTTATATTCCCGGAGCATTGCATCACACACCGCATATTCATATACAGCCAGCTCAGCAGCCGCTGAGGGCGTCGGTGCACGCAAATCTGCCACATAATCAGAAATCATCGTATCGGTTTCATGCCCGACTGCAGAAATCACAGGAACTCTGCTGTCAAAAATCGCCCTTGCGACGATTTCTTCATTAAATGCCCACAAGTCTTCAATTGAACCTCCGCCTCTGCCGACAATAATCACATCTACATCCTGTTCCTGCATCAGACGGATTCCTCTGACAATGCTCTGAGCCGCCCCGTCCCCCTGGACAAGGGCAGGATAAAGGATGAGCTGCACATAAGGATTCCTTCTGTGGGAAATATTGATGATGTCACGCACTGCCGCTCCCGTAGGCGCGGTAACAATGCCGATCTGCTTTACAAATGCGGGAATCGGCTTTTTATATTCCGGGGCAAACATTCCCATCTCTTCCAGCTCACGCTTTAATTCCTCATACCGTTCATATAAAAGTCCTGCTCCGTCCAGAATAATTTCTTTTGCATAAAGCTGGTATTTTCCGTCTCTCTCATAGATGCTTATGCTCCCCAGAGCAATGACCGTCTGACCATCCCGCATACGAAAAGAAAGCCCTGACCTTGAGCCTGCAAACATAACGCAGGCTATCGTGCCGGACTCATCCTTCAACGAAAAATAAATGTGACCGGAAGTATGATATTTACAATTCGATACTTCCCCTTTGACATAAATGCGGTTCAGCATAAAATCCCGGGTGAACAGGCTTTTAACATACTGGTTCACCTGACTGACCGTATAAACATTACGCATGGATCATGCCTCCTGCCGTGCCAGTACTCCATTGACAAACGACGGTCCTTCGTCACTGCTGAATTTCTTGGCAAGTTCCACGGCTTCATTAATTGCAACCCCCACCGGGATATCATCATCCCATCTCATCTCATAAACAGCAAGACGAAGGATCGCAAGGTCAACCTTGTTCATCCGTTTTGTCTTCCAGTCCGCACTTTTTTCATCAATAAGTGCATCTATCTCCGGCACCTTTGCAATAATTTTTTCTGCCTTTGCCCTTATATATTCTTTATCCTGATCTTCTGCATTCTCCAGGCCGTCAATATACAGCTTTATACTCTCCGGCATCTCGTCAGGAGTGCCGAATTCCAGCTGAAAAAGCACCTTGAATAAATGCTCTCGAAGTTCTGATCTCCTCATAATGGTTTCTCTCCTCATGCTGACAACTCTTAACCGTACATCCCCCGGAGGTTTTCCAGATCATGTAAAATCCTCCGGGGGATATGCCACAACAGGAAATGTCTTTTTTCATGGGGCGGTGTACTATTCTTCCATCTCCACACCGGCAACACGGATATTCACGTCTGCCACTTCCAGTCCTGTCATGTTTTCAATTGCACTCTTTACTCTATCCTGCACTTTAGATGTAACATCCACGATGCTGAAATCATACTTCATATTCAATGCGAGTGAAACAGTGACAACACCTTCCAGTACATCTACTTTAACGCCTCTGGACAATTTTTTCTTTCCCATTCTGCTGATGATATCGTTCGTAATATTACCTGCCATGGAAGCAACTCCGTCCACCTCGGTCGCTGCCAGAGCTGCGATAATCGCAACAACTTCATCTGCAATCTTCACTTCTCCAAGGCTTGTATTATTCTGAATCGAATATACTGTTCCTTCTTCCTTAACCATGCCTTTTGCCATATCTAAACCTCCTGTCTGGTTTTCTCTCTTCAAGTCTTATGTCTGTATTATAACAAAAATCATCCTATTTGCAAATAGATTTACGAGCAGAAATATCAGGACCTTCCGAATTCGGAAAGTTCCAGACCTTTATTACGTTCAAGCGTCATACGAATGCTCCACTCATGGATAAAGAGAAGCAGCGGACGGTCTTTCAGATCTTTGATCTTCTTCATATCAGAGGTTCCTGTCAGTTTGTCCATGTCGATTTCCTTATTTTCAATCCAGCGGATATGCTCATATGGGAGCATCTCCAGAATAATTTCTACATTATATTCATTTTCCAGACGGTATTTCAACACGTCAAACTGAAGCACGCCGACCACACCGACAATAATTTCTTCCATGCCGGTGTTATACTCCTGGAAAATCTGGATCGCACCTTCCTGTGCAATCTGATTAATCCCTTTTACGAATTGCTTTCTCTTCATGGTGTCCACCTGACGCACACGCGCAAAATGCTCCGGTGCAAAGGTAGGAATCCCTTCATAGGCAAATTTATCTTTCGAGGAAGTCAAGGTGTCCCCGATTGAAAAGATACCCGGATCAAAAATACCTATGATATCCCCGCCATAAGCCTGTTCGATTATTTTACGTTCGCTTGCCATCATCTGCTGCGGCTGTGAAAGGCGTACATCTTTACCTCCCTGGACATGATACACAGACATACCTGCTTCAAATTTTCCGGAACAGATACGCATAAATGCGATACGGTCTCTGTGGGCTTTATTCATATTTGCCTGTATTTTGAAAACAAATGCAGAAAAATCTGTTTCCTTCATCGGGTCAATCTCGCCACGGTCGGACATCCTCGGAAGCGGAGAACTCGTCATCGTAAGGAAATGCTTTAAAAACGTCTCCACTCCGAAATTTGTCAGTGCAGATCCGAAAAACACCGGGGAAAGCTCCCCTTTTGACACCAGCTCCTGATCAAATTCAGCGGCCGCACCGTCCAGCAGTTCAATCTCTTCCTCCAGTTTTTCCCGTTCTTCTGCAGTTAATACATTATCAATCTCCGGGCTGTGGATTCCGACTTTCCTGACTTCGCCCATGCGGGTTCCCTTCATTGTATCAGAGAAAAGCTCCACCTCTTCTCTTTCACGTTCAAACACTCCTTTGAACGCCTTTCCTGAACCAATCGGCCAGTTAACCGGACAGGTTGCGATTCCAAGCTCCTTTTCAATATCATCCAGAAGTTCAAACGTATCCATCGCTTCACGGTCCATTTTATTAATAAACGTAAAAATAGGAATATGGCGCATGACACAGACCTTGAACAGCTTTCTTGTCTGTGCCTCTACGCCCTTGGATGCATCGATCACCATTACCGCAGAATCAGCCGCCATAAGGGTACGGTAGGTATCCTCCGAAAAATCCTGATGCCCCGGTGTATCCAGAATATTGATACAATATCCCCCGTAACTGAACTGAAGCACGGATGAAGTAACGGAAATACCTCTTTCTTTTTCGATCTCCATCCAGTCAGACACGGCGTGTCTGGCTGTCGCTTTCCCTTTTACAGAGCCTGCCTGATTAATGGCTCCCCCATAAAGAAGAAACTTTTCCGTCAGGGTCGTCTTCCCGGCATCGGGGTGGGATATAATGGCAAATGTCCTGCGCTTTTTTATCTCATTTTTAATCTCATTTGTTATTTCAGACATGATTCAATCTCCTGTTATTTTCTCAAAATATGATTTTATCATAATACTTCTGTTCCTGCAACGCTGAACTGTTAAATCACTCAGCCATAATCGAAAAAGTGAACGAATCTTCCTTCTTTACTCATGAATCGGTGTGATCACTATATTTTCAGGTTCAATATTTGTTTTTCTGGTCACGATATCCTCAATCTGTGCCCGGTTCGCATCGGTAAGCTCTGCCGCATTCACAACAATGTCAGCGGAATCTTCCGTGAGGCTGACCACTGATTCTGAAAATCCTTTTGCAGACATCAGTGTTTCAATCGCAAGCTCCTGTTCTGCAAGTTCCGTGATTTTTACCATCTGTGCGACAGCATCGCTTTTTTCTTCCTCGCCAAGACTGGTATTATCTATCAGCGCCTGAAGTGTTTCCTTATTCTGCGCCCTAACCTGTTCCCTTGTTACTTTTGCCTGGGCGATCGTATTATCTGCACTCCCGCTGGTCAATACGGACTCGCCCGGAGTACCTTCCACTTCAGAATCCATGCTCAGAATATCCTCTGTGCCTGCTATATCTTCTTCCGAAATATCAAGCAGCTCCTGATTCACCATATCCGTGGCAGCCTCTTTCGACCCGGTATCCGATGAGCCAAACAGCTTTCCTGAGTAGTTCAGATACCCGGCAATTGCGATCATAAGTGCAAGCGTGGTAATAATGATTTGATTTTTTTTCAGTACACGTTTCAACTGATGTCCTCCTTTTACACTCCTGTTTTATGTATCTGTCCGCTTCATTATTTTTATTTTATGCGCCTCAACTCCCAATAATGCCTGTACAGCCTCCGTAATATTCTGGACAACAACCGGACTGTCCCCTCCGTCCGCTATGACTAGTACGCCTTCTACTTCGGGTGTCATTTCTTTGCTTACATAGGGGACCTGTGAACCATCCGACTGCTGCGTATATACGCTGGTTTTGTCTGAAGTCCGGTCTTCAGATTCCCTTGTACCTCCGTTGGAATCTTCTTCCGACATAATCTGGCTGGAGGAACTCTGATCTTTTTCAACCACCTTGGTTCCGGAAGATTTCATTGTAATTACTACCTCTGCCCTGCCGACACCTTCTACATATTCCAGAGCATTTGCAAGCCGCTTTTCCATATATTCCTGGTAACGTTCCAGCTCCGTATTCCCGGAGAGTGCAGTATCCTCTTTTGCCTCTGTTTCCTCCGGCTCTTTTTTTCCGGTCGGAATTGCGATTACAAACAGCAATACTCCCGCCAGAAAAAGAATCAACAACTGATTTTTACCCGGCATTTTACCATTCGCTGCCATACGGTTCAGAAATGCTTTCAACTTCGCTCTCAATTCTGATTTCCTCCACCTTTATTTCCACATTCCCGTCTGGTTCTTGCCCGCCAATCTGACTCTCCCTGTGCATGGCATTACTGCTTTGCCCGGACTGCAGTCCTTCCTCATCCAGAAAATCCATGAACTCTTCCGTACTGAAATACTGTTCCTGCCGCTCCATCTCCCGGATCATCTGCTCATATTCTTTTTCCTTTAGATTGTTTTGGAACAGATTTTCAGCCCCGAACAATTTCAGAAGCGGAGATGCAAGAAGCAGTATCAATACCATTCCCGTGTAAAACCGGACATATTTATGATAGCTTTTTCCGGGCAGTACTTCCAAAACTGCCGTCACGATCACGAGAAAAAACACCAGATTTTGAATCCACTGAAAAATAATATCAAACATATAATCCTCCTAAATGCAGCTTCTCCTATGTAATCCATTGTGTCAGGAAGTAGATGCCGCAACAACGGCAATCGTCAGTAAAAATAAAACCAGGATTGTACAAACCATGCTAAGCATCAGCTCATATCCTTCACTCAGGCTGCTGATACATCCCGTCATTCTTTTATCTGAAACCGGCTGCACAAGTGCGGCCGCAAGCTTATAAAGCAGTGCCAGGATCCCTATCTGTACAACAGGAGAAATGCTGACTAAAATCAGGATAACTGCCCCCGCAATTCCGATGCTGTTTTTTATCAGGACAGCACTCCCCAGGACAATCTCTGTCATCCCCCCGATTACATCACCTGCCCCCGGTATATAATCTACTGCCTGTTTCAGTGTACTACGTTTCAGTGTATCAATAACAGGCGAAAGCATGCCCTGGATGAGATTGACACCGACTACCAGCCCAAGCAGCGTTTTCAAAGTCCAGGTAATGAATTTACGGAGCAGTTCCGTAAATTCTGAAAGAGGATTTTCTCCCAGGAGATGATTCATTACCTGCAGCATGACGTAAATATTAATAACCGGAAGAAGGAACCGCAGGATAACGACCTCCACAATATAAATCAGAATCAGCACCAGATTATAAAACATCAATGCGCTGCCGCTTCCCGAGGCAAAGGCGACTGAGAGAAAATATCCCGGACAGAGCACCCTCATGAAATCCAGTAGCTGTTCCATGCGCGTCTCAAGACCTGTCATTGCTGCTTTAAATGAAGCAAGGCAGACGGTAATCAGAAGCATATATAGTACATAGAAACTGATTTCGGATATCTGCTTATTCTCCAGTGCACTGGAAAAATTTGAAAAAACAGCTGCAATAATCGCGATCAGAAGTATGGCAGCCAGGCTTTTCTTATTGCTGCGTAATTCATAAAAGATCTGATCTTTTGCATATTCTGCCAGAAGTGTTCCTGCCTCATCCGGATTTCCCTTTATCAAAGCCGACACCACTTCCTGAAACCGGATTTTTTCTCCCGGAAACAGTCCCTTAAGCTGCTCGTTAATTTCGGAAAAATCAAACTCTTCCAGAAGTCTTTCTTCCGTGTCCTTAAGAATTGAACTGCCGTCATCCTCTTCTGCATGCAGGATGCTGCATGGAAGAAAAGCCAAAAAGAGTAAAAGAAGAAAAAACAGGAGAATGCGAACCCCTGCC
>SFGN01000087.1 GCA_004556565.1 Lachnospiraceae bacterium
ATTTCCTCCTGTTCGTTATAAGTCGTAAGGAAGATATTATACCACATCTGGGACATTTTCATATATGGTATACTAGGACATTATCATAAATGGCTTATACAGGTGTATAAGCTGTGCAGAAACATGTTGACAAATACTGTTTTTTTGAATAAGATAAACAAAGAGCGAAAAGCTGTGAACGAATAAAGTAACATATCGTCGTCTCTTATTTTTAGGAGGCGATTTTTTGTCTGTAAATCACGTGGGAGGTTTGTATGGGGCTGATATCTTATATTAAAAGTGAGATCCAGGTGATCAGAGAACGGGATCCGGCAATCAAATCGGATTGGGAAGTACTGCTGTATCCGAGTTTTAAGGTGATATTGCATTACCGGGTGGCGCACTGGCTTTACAAGAAAGAACACTATTTCCTTGCACGATGGGTTTCCCAGAGAGGGGCGAGAAAGACTGGGATTGAGATTCACCCCGGCGCAACCATCGGGAAAGGGCTGTTTATTGACCATGGCAGCGGTGTGATCATCGGGGAAACAGCTATCCTGGGGGACAATATAACTTTATATCAGGGAGTTACGCTTGGGGGAACAGGAAAAGAAAAAGGAAAACGTCATCCTACGCTGGAAGACAATGTCATGGTCAGTGCCGGGGCAAAGATTCTGGGCTCCTTTACCATCGGGAAAAATTCAAAAATCGGAGCAGGATCTGTTGTATTATCGGAAGTGCCCCCTAACTGTACGGTTGTCGGGGTTCCGGGCCGGATTGTCCGGATGGGAGATGAAAGAGTACCCAGAATGGACCTGGATCAGATTCATCTGCCTGACCCGATTCTTGAGGATATCAGAAGGCTGCAGAGCGACAATCTGATGCTGCGTCGTAAGCTTCTTGATATGGAAAAAGATATGCGCTGCAGGCATCATGCGGAAACGGAAAATGAAAAGGAGAAAAATGATGAGACTTCATAATACGATGACAAAAAGAAAAGAGGAGTTTGTCCCTCTGGAAGAAGGCAAGGTAAAAATGTATGTATGCGGACCTACCGTATATAATTACATCCATATCGGAAATGCACGTCCGATGATTGTATTTGACACAGTGAGAAGATATTTTGAATATAAAGGATACGAAGTGAATTTTGTATCTAATTTTACGGATGTGGATGATAAGATTATCAAAAAAGCGATTGAGGAAGGCGTGTCTTCGGATGAGATTTCCAAACGCTACATTGCCGAATGCAAAAAAGATATGGCTGCTATGAATGTAAAATCGGCTACCAAACACCCGCTTGCCACAGAAGAAATCTGTGGAATGGTCGATATGATACAGTCTTTGATAGACAAGGGATATGCGTATGAAAAAAACGGCACGGTTTATTTCCGCACAAGACAATTTAAAGATTACGGAAAGCTGTCCCATAAGAATCTGGATGACCTGCGTTCCGGAAACCGTTCCCTGCTGGTAAGTGGCGCTGATGAAAAGGAAGATCCGCTGGATTTTGTATTGTGGAAGCCGAAAAAAGAGGGAGAGCCTTCATGGGAATCTCCGTGGAGCGCCGGACGCCCGGGATGGCATATTGAATGCTCGGAGATGTCGAAGAAATATCTCGGAGAACAGATTGATATCCATGCAGGCGGGGAAGATCTTGTATTCCCACATCATGAGAATGAGATTGCACAGAGTGAGGCGGCGAACGGAAAGTCATTTGCAAAATACTGGCTTCACAATGCATTTTTAAATATTGATAACAAAAAAATGTCCAAATCACTGGGGAATTTCTTTACCGTGCGTGAAATCAGCGAGAAATATGATTTGCAGGTCCTGCGTTTCTTTATGCTGAACGCACATTACAGAAGTCCGCTTAATTTCAGCGCGGAACTAATGGAGTCTGCTCAAAAAAGCCTTGAGCGTATTGTCACTGCGGCTCAGAATCTTCAGTTCCTGATGAAAAATGCACAGACGGAAGCGATGACGGATGAAGAGAAGAAAAGATTTGAAAAAACTGCAGAGTTTGTAACTGCATTTGAGACGGCTATGGATGATGATTTTAATACCGCAGATGCAATTTCCGCTGTTTTTGAACTTGTCAAATATGCAAACACAACGGCCGATGCGGGTTCTTCGGCAGAATACCTGAAAGGGCTTTTGGATATTCTTGTAAAGCTTACTGATGTGCTTGGAATTATTGTGGATAAGAAGGAAGAACTTCTTGATGCGGATATTGAAGCGTTGATTCAGGAGAGGCAGGATGCAAGAAAAGCAAGAGATTTTGCAAGGGCAGATGCTATCCGCAATGAACTTCTGGAAAAGGGTATTATCCTGGAGGATACCAGAGAAGGAGTAAAATGGAAAAGAGCATAGTATTTGAACTCGATGATTGTATCAGAGAAATGCTGGAATTAAAAGAGGTGGATGTGAACAGCTATTCACCTCTTGTTTTGGCATATATCGGTGATTGTATTTACGATCTGATTATCAAAACAATGGTCATAAGCGGCGGCAATAAACAGGTCCATAAGCTTCATGAAGAGACAAGCACCTATGTGCAGGCATCAGCTCAGTCGCTGATGATGCGGGCGATTCAGCCTTGTCTGTCGGAAGAAGAGCATGCGGTATACAGACGTGGGAGAAATTCAAGGACTGTTTCCCCTGCGAAAAATCAATCTATTACAGATTACCGCAGAGCGACCGGATTTGAAGCACTGATCGGGTATCTGTACTTAAAAAAAGAGTACCACAGAATATTGGAACTCGTGAAAACAGGGCTTCAGAATCTCAGCCACGATAATCAGGGGGATGTAACGGGGCTGCAGCCGTAGTATTCTGAATTCGTTTAAACAACAATATTCATACAATAAAGAATATGGCAGAAAGGCGGTAAACATGGGAAAAAGCATGGAGGAGAGAAACAGGTATAAAGCAAAGCATGAAAAAACGGAATTCGACGACAGAGAACATACTCTGGTAATTGAAGGAAGAAATGCTGTACTTGAAGCATTTCGCTCCGGGAAGTCAATAGATAAGCTGTTTGTATTGGACGGCTGTCAGGACGGACCGGTCCAAACGATAATACGGGAGGCAAAAAAGAAAGACACGATTATTAATTTTGTCGGAAAAGAACGTCTGAATCAGATTTCTGCAACAGGAAAGCACCAGGGGGTCATTGCCTATGCTGCTGCTTATGAGTATGGCGAAGTGGACGATATGCTGAAGCTGGCGGAAGAAAGAGGGGAAGACCCGTTCCTGATCCTGTTGGCTAATATTGAAGACCCGCATAACCTGGGGGCGATTATCCGTACTGCCAATCTGGCAGGCGCTCACGGTGTGATTATTCCGAAGAGAAGAGCTGTAGGACTTACCGCAACTGTTGCACGGACATCAGCAGGGGCTTTGAATTATACGCCTGTCGCCAAGGTGACAAATCTTGCAAGGACGATGGAAGAACTGAAGAAACGGGGAATCTGGTTTGTATGTGCCGATATGGATGGTGAACCGATGTATAATGTTAATTTAAAAGGACCGATCGGACTTGTGATCGGGAGCGAGGGAGAAGGTGTAGGGCGTCTTGTCAAAGAAACCTGTGATTTTACAGCGGCGATACCGATGCGAGGTGAAATTGATTCTCTGAATGCTTCCGTTGCAGCAGGAGTGTTAGCTTATGAAATAGTACGCCAGAGAGGATAAACATTTTTGAGTGTGTTTCGGCCGTATGCACAAGTAAGAAGAATTTGGCATACCGGGGATAATATGACAATCACAGACAACACCGGGAAAGGCAAATGCATGAAAAATTATAATAATTTAACAGATGAACAGTTAATTGAACAGTTTCGCAGCGGTGAAACAGAAATCATCGATTATCTTATGGTAAAATATAAACCGATGGTTATAAAAAAAACACGGGCAATGTTTCTTCTGGGAGGGGAAAATGACGATTTAATTCAGGAAGGGATGATCGGGCTTATCAAAGCGGTCCGCGACTATGATTCGGCACAGCAGAGCAGTTTTGCAAGTTTTGCGGAACTGTGTGTTTCCCGCCAGATGTATTCGGCAATTGAGGCGGCCAAGCGTAAAAAACATATGCCGCTGAATTCTTATATATCCATCTATGAAGAAAGGAAAGACGGGGACTCTAAAACCCTTCCCCTGATAGATACGATTGAGCCTGTAATGGATAATAATCCGGAAGCACTGGTGCTGGAAAAAGAATTTGAAGAGGTTTTTATCGAAAAACTCCGTGACAGTCTGAGTCCGCTGGAGGATCATGTCCTCTACCTGCATCTGATGGGTACGGATTATAAAAGAATTGCAGAGCTGTTGGGAAAAAGCCCGAAATCCATCGATAATGCGCTTCAAAGGATAAAAGCAAAAGCAGAAAAGCTTCTTCCAAAATGAAGAATCAAAATGACAGCAAAGAGATTATGTTTCCCTTGCTGTCATTGTTTATATTATAGTTTTTTTATACGATTACTCTTCACAGCAAAACAGGATCTTAACCAAATCGTAGATCGGCCGTTTGTTCTTAAGAGGACGGACGAAACCAATATCATAGACGAAAGATACCACATCTTTTGTGCCTTTGGGATTCCAGATACGTTTTGCTGCAATGTCGCCGAATTCGCAATGTTCCGACTCGGCGATATATTTGAGATGTCTGTTCATTTCAGCAATATCTGCGTCATCTCCATAGTTTTTCAGAGAGATGACTGCAATTCTGCATTTTTTATTCAGCAATCTGATATGTGCAATAAGCTCGCGGTATTTCTGATCAAAATCAGCGGGATTTTCTTCAAAATGGTTAAGATCAGCCTCTCCGATATGAAGCAGAAGCGTTTCGGGAATAAGCGGTGCAGCACAAGCATCATATAACGTGATGGCATTAATTACGGAAAGCCCGTCTACACTTCTGTTATACAATTTCGAATCAATGGCGAAAGCCTGCCGGAGTTCGCAGAGCGGAATATCCTTATCCTCTTTGCCGCCGAAGATTACGATTCCGTTTTGTCCGGCAATATCGTTTAATACGTTGTATTTTTTAATATCATTCTCAAACATTTTCAGTACCTCCTGATTCACTTGTTTTTATCTAACGATACATTCCTGAAATATACGACAAGATTTAGCAATACGATGGCAAGGTTAAGCAAGTATGCTACAAGGACATAATTAATCTGACCGGTAATGATTTTGGCACCGATACCGGCTATATAGCCTGTTATTATTAAAAGAATGAACGGCAGGCTTGTACTTTGTGCGGTTTTGGCTTTGTATGCTTTGATTAGATTCATCGGCCAGGAAAAGCCGAAGCAGACAAGCATAACTGTTTCGAGAATAGAACCCATGATAAACTCTCCTTTGATATTTAATTTTGTAAACATCATAGCTTTGTTTTATTGCCAAGACAATTTTACGAAAAATAGAAATATTATTTTTTTAACTGGTTCATTTTTTTTACTTTCAAAAGGTTTTTCAAAAGCAATGAAATTGAATTCTTCGATGATCTGTGTTACAGTATTAGAATTGCAGCGATATAGTTTTACATATAGACAAATATATAACGTATATGAAGGTTGTCCGGATTTATGAAAAAGAAAAGCAAAAAAGAAAAACGCAATACAATTAAAAATATACAGCGGATGTTTTACCGCACACAACTTATACTGATCATCACACTTTCAATTTTTCTCGGCGCAGCAGGCACGTTGACCAATATACATTTTGAAACTGAGAAACGTGACCAAAATCTTCAGAATGTGGCAGAGATTATTGCGCGTTCTCCGATTCTTACAGGAGACACCGATAATGAAGATGCCGCAGCGGTTCTTTCCCAATATCTTGATTCCCTGAAGGAAACACTGGACGATATTGATGTCATTTCAGTGGTGGGAAAGGACAATATACGTGTGTACCACTCCAATCACGAACTGATCGGTACAGTTTATGAAGGAACGTTACCGGAGTTTAATGATGAAAAAGCGGGATTTTATACTGCGGATGAAACCGGTCCATCAGGTACGCAGCGCAGAGCTTATGCGGCAGTTTATGATGATAACGGCGAGTATGAGGGCTTTGTTATGGCAATTATGCTGATGAAGAATATTCAAAGCGAAACTTTCCAGACACTTTTTTTCTTCTTGCTGATTACTTTGGCGGCTATATTTATGGAACTTCTTATCTCCAATGAATTGTTCGGAAAAATAAAGAAAAGTTTGCTTGGCTATGAACCCGATGTTTTTACGGCGATGTACCGAATGAGAGACAATATTCTGGAATCGCTGGACGAGGGAATTGTTGCAATAGATGAAGAAGGAACCGTACAGTTTGTAAATGAAGCTGCTGTCAATATGTTTGATTCAATAGAAGAAGGTGTGGGACAAAACATTGTAGGTAAAAAGATAAGCACCGTTGTTGACAGCTCAATGCTTTTACGCACGCTCAGCAGCGGTGAAAAAGAATTTAACGGGAATCTCGGTACTGCAGATATACTCATTGACAGTATCCCTGTTAAGGAAGATGATGCAATAGTCGGCGCAGTAGGTATCTTGCACAACCGCGCCGAATATACAAAGTTGATGGAGGACCTCACAGGTACCCGTTATCTTGTAGACTCCATGCGTGCCAATAACCACGATTTTACAAACAAGCTGCATGTGATTCTGGGACTTATACAAATGGAAATGTATGACGAGGCAACATCCTATATCCAGAATATTACGATGGTACAGAGAGAGTCTATAAGCAGGATTATGAACGCTGTCAGTGATCCTGCCGTGGCTGCTTTGCTGATAGGCAAAATAGCAAGAGCAGCTGAACTAAATGTAAAATTTGTGCTGCGGGAGGGATTCTGTTATTCTGCCCCGGATATGAACCTGCCGTCAGAATTGCTTGTGACAATCATCGGGAATCTGCTTGATAATGCTTTTGAGGCTATGAATGAAAACACCGATTATGAAGCACAGAAAGAGTTGATGTTCGGTATTTTTTCCCGCTCTGATGCCGTGCTGATCACTGTCGATGATACAGGCTGCGGTATAGCTGAGCAGGACAGAGAGCATATTTTTGAAAACGGATATTCCACCAAAGGCGAAGGCAGAGGCACCGGGCTTTATCAGGTAAAAGCAATGGTAGAATCCCTTGGCGGGAAAATCACGGTGGAGTCGCAGGTGGGGGTCGGAACATCATTCTCAGTATGTTTCAAAAAGGACAGCAAAACGGAGGGATGAACTATGTATAAAGTACTTATTGTGGAAGACGATCCTATGGTAGCCATGATTAATGAGCAATATATAGGGCGGAACAAGAACTTCCGGATAGTCGGAAAATGCCGGAATGGCAAAGCCGCACTTGAATTTCTGGATAAGAATAAGGCAGATTTATTGATACTTGATGTGTATATGCCCCTTGCAGACGGTTTTGAAACCCTTCGGAAAATCCGGAGCAGAAAGTTGCCTGTGGAAGCCATTATGGTAACGGCGGCAAATGACCGCGAATCGTTGGAGGAAGCACTTCACCTCGGCATTGTAGACTATCTGGTAAAGCCGTTTACCTTTGAACGTTTTCAGATGGCCCTGGAAAAGTTCATTGCTCAACACAATGCGATGAAGAACCTCGGAACGCTGGATCAAAAGAATATTGACTTTATTGTGGAAAATGCACGCAAAAAAAGTGAAGATATCTACCCGAAAGGTATTCAGGAGAAGACTTTGAATTTAATTCTTGAACATTTAAAAGCATATCCTGATAAATGGCTGACCGGAGACGAAATCGCAGAAAAAATCGCTCTTACCGGCGTCACTGTCAGACGGTATATGAACTATCTTGCCGAATCAGGAAAGGTGACCGGCAGGATGAATTACGAAACCGGCGGCAGGCCTTGTATGATTTACAGGATCACAGAAAAGCCCCTCTGAAACTCGCTTTGATGATTTCCCTTGTGCTGTGTTCTTTTACTTGAGACAGGAAAAGAAAGAAAAAATATAGAAAACATAAAAATCAACAAAAAAATACGGTGCAGCCCTGACAAGCTGCACCGTATTCTGCTATCAATTGTCCTATAGATCATAACTCTAAATAAAGACATTTTAAAGCTGCCTAGCGGAATCGAACCGCCGACCTCCGCCTTACCAAGGCGACGCTCTACCGACTGAGCCAAGGCAGCAACTGTATTTGTGCCGCAAACATATCAGATTTGCAACGAAGATACTATAACATAAGGGAACTGAAAAGTCAACTTATTTTTCTGAAAACCAGAATTACATTATAAGCCATTTATGATAATGTCCTAGTATACCATATATGAAAATGTCCCAGATGTGGTATAATATCTTCCTTACGACTTATAACGAACAGGAGGA
>SFGN01000021.1 GCA_004556565.1 Lachnospiraceae bacterium
CTCCATTATACCAAACGGATTGTATTTATGCCTTTTTTATTGGCTGAAATATTGAATTTTCAAGGTTCAACACACCTTAACGGTGTGGGAAGTCTTAGTCAATTATATTTAATTTCGTAAGAAGTGTATACGGTTGTACTTCTTGTGACTTATTCCTTGTAAAGTTCCATATTATGGAAAAACCGCATTTATCTTCATGCGATAAATACGATTTATAAGTATCTTATGGATTCTAATTTCTACTTCCGCTTTTTCTTCTCCGTCCTGCATATCTCATACATTGAAATCACAAGTTTCATTCCCTCAACCAATACACTCAATAAGTCCCTTTTCTTCATTCTGTATTCCTTTCCGCTTCTATCTTTTCCAGGAACATAATGCAGGCTAATGCCAACATCATCCCTACTCCAAAAGCAACATATTCTTTCATCCTACGCCCTTTCTTTGTGATACCAGATAATCGTCACACCAAAATCATTTGTCACTATGTACAGGTCTGAATAATATTCTCCCTCATCATCTGTACACAGGATATCCCTGAATTCACGTTCATCTATACGGATGTGATATTTCTGTAATATATCCTCATACTCCTGTTTTATTTCGTTTTCTTCCTCACAGGTTATTACTGCTACACACCCTCCGTCAGCATCCATATCTCTTCCGATACCATAGTATCTATCCATCACCTGTACCAGAGAAATGATTCCTTCCTGTACCTCTTCTGGGAACTTGTGCAGCTTACAGAATGCATGGATCTCCTCTATCTGTGTGGATGTCCAAAAGTATTGAATCATCTTAAATTACCCCCAGTTCTCTTAACCTGCTTTTTGTCATGGAATAAATCACATAGATTTTTCCCCGGTTTTCTGATAGGACGATATCGTAACTGTTCCACCGTCGTTTCCGTTTCATCGGATGTTTCTTACCTTTCACAGGTATCTGATAATAATTGTTGTCCGGAACTTCTACCAATGTATAATCAAGATTCAATTCTTCCATAACGTCTGAACAATCATCATTAATCGGCTCTAATATAATCGCAACATAACCGTCTTTTCCTAAGTCCTTATTGGAAAATATTCCCTCTACCCGATTCAACACTTCTCTTGGTATCTTGTACCTTGTAAGAAATGGATTTATCTGTCTTAACATTTTTAATTCGCTACGTTTCCTTATTGCAATGTGCATCTTACTCAGCTCCTTTCTGGCTCACTGATTTCTCTTTTGCCTTATCGGTTTCTTTCTTCCCACTCCGCTTTGCCTTCTTATCCTCTACCTTGCTATGCTTTACACATTTTTCCAGTTCGGTCAGTGTATCTTTCAACGGAAAAGCTACCAACTGCCATTTTTCTTTAGAATAGTGCAATCCTAAATAAAGCGGATGGATACCGAAGCTTGTCTTGAGACTCACACCATTCACTGTAATGCACTTAACATTTGCACTGAGTCCTTTTTTATCTAAGATGGAAAGTAAATCTATCTTTGCTTTGATTGTTTCCTGATGAGTAGACAATGAATTTCCCCATGCGATCACGATATCGTATGTACTGATATCCTTTTCCTCAAGCACCTCTTCGATATAGGCAAGGCTATTGCAATTCAACTGGCTCACACTCGGTTTATTTGCAACTACGGTTGCGTACAGGTTCATAATCCGCAGTTCACCCCACCCAAAATCATTTACATGATTCAGCAGATGCATTGTAGAAACATCCATCATCCCACAGTTTTCTACCTCTATGGTAGGGTACAATTCTATTACGATTGCTTTCTTTCCTTTTTCGCTCCATTTTCTGCGGATTTCATAGGTATTCTTTCCGTCATCTGTTCCTATTGCTGACACGTTCATAGAAAAATTTCTTGTAATCATATTTCTTCTTCCTTTCATAATAAAAAAGGAAACCGACATATCTCAATTCTTGTCAGTTTCCTTTCAACTTATATTCATCATATTATACATTTTCATCTCTTCTTCATCAAAATAATTTCGTTCTACTTCTTAACTGTTCCTAACGTACACCTCCACAATAAGGTCTTTCCATTGTCTTGCCCTTATAAAATTTCCAAAGGACTTTCTGTACTGCTTCGCTTCTTCAAATGTCAATGTGAACTTATCATATAAAACATAGTTGGATTCATCAAATGTGGTTTCCATATCATAATCTTCACTCTGGATATACCACTTAAAAACACCTTCTTCTGTTGGCGTTATCCGAGCCACAAGGGAATCTATCAGTTCATCACTAAGCTGTTTCTGCTCTAAATCACACACTCTTTCAAGAAATTCTTTGATTCTCCCAAGCTCCTTTTCTACATCTACTGGCTCTATGACAGGCTGAACATGAGAAATCATGGATAATTCTTTTTCTACCTCTTCCATCCGTTCTACGATAGCATTGTACTTCATTTCATATTCTGGCTTTGCTATCATATTGTCCAATCTCATGTCCATAAGATTACTTTTCCTGTTGCGTAATCGTTCCAGCTCCCTCCGCAGTTTTTCCGTCTGATATTCATTGTTCCTTATTTCTTCCTCAATAACATAATTATCATGAACATCCCGAAGCAATTCCTCTACAGAAGCCTTTTTATCTTTCCATAGCCGATACAATATATTCTTTGCCATAAAATCAAGTTTCCACTCACATATAGATGGAACGTCACAATAACCTGTACCATCCAATCCATTTTTTTCACGGAAGCTCTTTTTACGGTAACGTATCTGATGACGGCATTGATATCCATTACACTCCTCTCCGCTTTGATTCGTTCTCCATTTGTATTTCTTGTATGAACTGCCACATTCACATACAAGATGCCTACACCACTTGTCTTTTGGTATCGCCTTACCCCGATTTTCTCCGTTGATACATACCACCTTTTTGCTTTTCAGTGCTTGCACCCTGTTCCATTTTTCTTCTGATATGATTGGTGGAAAATCTCCTTTTACATATTCATACTGGCTTCTGTCATATACATTTACTCTTTCATGCTCAAGGAAATCCTTGGTATAAGACTTATTATAACCGATATATCCTGCATAGGTCTTATTATTCAGTATACGCAATACAGAAGAACTCTCCCATCTGTACCCTCCGTATGCTTGCTTTCTCTTCAGCATAACCAGTTTACTTGCTATTGCCTTAACGCCCATTCCCGATAAATACATATCATAAATCATTCGGACAGTTTCAGCTTCTTCCTCCACAATCTCATATGTATTCTCCATGGATGTTTTCCCTTTTATAAGCCTGTAACCAAGGATATTGCCATTTCCATACAATACCCCTTTCTGCCTAGAAATCTTTTGTCCAGCCAATACTCTTTCACTGATATGCTTCGATTCTTCCTGTGACATAGCCGACATGATCGTAAGCCTTAATTCACCATCGGTTTCACACGACCATATATTATCATTGTAAAAATACACTTCAACACCCATGTTCCTAAGCTTTCTTGTATAACTCAGGCTATCCACTGTATTCCGTGCAAATCTGGAAACTTCACGGGTACAGATAAGGTCAAATTGATTATTTGCAGCATCATGTATCATCCTCATGAATCCCTGCCTATTTTCCGCTTGTGTCCCGGAACTGCCTTGGTCTACATAGATATCTACTTTTTCCCAGTTAGGATGGTCTCTTAAAACCGAATTATACCACTCAAGCTGATTACTTAATGCATTAATCTGTGCCTCATGCTGAGTAGATACTCTTGCATAAAAGCATACACGTACTGTATCGTTCAAGCTGGTTCTGTATTTATTACTGACAATTCTTGAACGTATATCGTATGCCACGTTTTCCACTATACCGACTCCTTTCCTTTATGCTGATTCAGCACCTTTTTATACGTCGAATGATTGATTACATCGTTGACCAGTAACATCTTTAACAAAAGCTCTTTCATTCGTGAATCAAAATCTTTTGTATGACTGCTCTGCACACGTTCCTCCTTTCCCCTGCTTCAACCACTCATAATAATAATATATCTTTGAAAAATACTGTTATTACGTTCAGTTAGCAAGGCTATATATTCACCAAGTCATCTTACTCTTGCGAAGCATTCGCTTCGCGTTTTCCTTAATTCTTGGGGGGTATCCACAAGTCGGGTAAACCCGACTCGTGAATCATTCAGTCTAACTGACAGGTCTTCGTCCCTATGGGACTACGCTTCTGTCAGCGACTGAATTCCTTGTCCCTATGCTGTTTTTGCTGTAGGGCTTTTTTTGTCTTTTTTGTTGTTCCGTTTTTTCTTTCATTTGTATATGATGTTTTGATGTTTTTTCTGTTCTTACACCAATTTATTTACCGTCGCTTCGTCACTAACTTTTTACTTATAAGGAAAAAATATGTCATATATTACGACAAAAATAGTGACGATAGCGACGATATTAAGTTCTATTTTTCATCATTCCCCTCAAAGTTCCTATTTTTGATTACATATCGACGTTCTGTGCCACGACAAACGGAAAACTCAATACCGTAAACACTACTCAGCTCATCAATAATAGGTGTCAATGCCCTCGTTAATCTTGATGCATCTTTTGGAAGCGTGCTGAGATCTATCCCCTTGCGTTTTGCAATTGCTTTTAAATCATTTAAGCAATTCGTAGGGGTATTCTCATAATGACTCTTGTCCTTCATAAGTTCTATTAGACAAGTAGCTACAGAACTTGCTTCCAATATATTAAGAGAAAGCTCAAACCTATTTTGGAAGAGAATCCGAGTTACCTCTCTCTCTTTAATGCCTAAAGCTCTTCCAATTCGAATTGCCATCTCATGGAAATCTGCTAAACGTATCTTCTTTTTTACAGTAACCTTTTTCCTATCCTCCAATACCTTTGCAATTGTATTGAATATCCCTCCTAACAGCTTAGGCAAATCCTTTCTGAAACTGCTCATAATCTCAGCTTCGGTCTTGATTTCCGAAGCCTTGAACCGACTTAAAAGGATTAAGCATGACCTGTCCACTAAATCCGACGACCTAGCCACCACATTAATGGACGTAAGTGCAATAATTGCATGCAGATTCAGAATCCTTTCCTCACTGTCTGTATACAGTTTCCTTGCTGAATCACACGAACCTGTAACTGCACTGCAGAACAAATCCGAAATTGCCCCTGATATGTAGCTTACATTATCAAAACATGTAAAGTAACTATTGGTTAATCTCAATACAATTGCTTCTTTACTGTTCGTATAAGTACATATCCCAGAATTCTTTGGATCAATTATCATTTCCAACTTTCTGAGACATTCGGACTTACCCGATCCCTTCTCCCCTTGAATCAGAATCACGGGATGATTGAATCCCATACCAAGCATACTGGAAACTACCAGTATCGTAAGAAGTATCAAATCATCTGTATTTCTTACATTAAAATGCTTATCCATATATGGTAACAATTCATCCGAGTCAACTTCTAAATCAGGTATCACTTGATTCTTGAAGTTGGAGCCGCTATCGAAACAGAAGTCAGGAGTATCTATAATACAACATTCTCCATTTTCGACAAGCAAACTTTTGTTCTCATCAAGGTTCAGTTGGTAAATCAGCTTTGACTTACCCTTTCTACATACCCTATGACATAATTTCGTGACACGTTTTGATTTGAAGCATTCTATCTCCAAATAGGAAACCATCTCCAAGAGTTCTTTTTCACTTAACAACTCTCCGTATAACTCATCCCATAAAACCCTTAATGCCAAACGACAATTTTTGCTGTCTAGCTGATAAGTTTTTTTGGAATCTTCGAGGAGGATGGAGCATAAAAATGCTCCATCTTCCCTTTTACTGAGAGTAATTATGCCTCTCTTCAGGTTATTATAAACCCCTTTTTTAATCTGCATCTTCTTCCTCCTCTCCTGTGTCAAAGACATCATCTGAAGATTCCTCATCCTCTAGCTCTTCTGCAACTTCCAGCTTTGTAACTACGAGTTTTCCATAGTCATCATATTCGACCGTTGCCCAGAAGGCAAACTCGTAGAGTTTCTTATAATATGCTTTCTTCTTTTTGATACCTCCGATACTCTCCAGAAGCACCTTGATTTGATGATTCACACCTCTGTCCAAAGTATAAGATTTTCTCAAAGAAACCTTTTCCCCTTCAATCTCAGTTGTCAACCTGAGATTTAGATAGGTGTACCCATTTTTGTTTGATGTTTTGATATTATAATCTTCCACCTCACACAGATACTGTCCTTCTTCTATATATTTAAATTCCATTTAATATACCTCCTTTAGCTATGCCCATCAATTCTCGTTGTACACCCAATTCTTGAATGGACATGGCGTTAATTATTTTTAAGTTACTGCATTGCAATGACTTTTGTGATCACAGTAAGTATATTAATATATCAAACTCTTTTCGCCAAACCACTCACTTACATTAGTTTTTGAATTCGCATTTCAGTTGAGAGATACGATGAAACTGACACACTTGGACGTCTTCCCCTCTCCCCCCACTTTGTAATTATTCTTATTCATAAATTTGACGGTTTTTTTGAAACTTTTTTTATCAATTTGACGGTTTTTCTTGTGTGTAATATAATATGTAAAACTGGAGGAGATAGAAATATGGAGAACAAAGAACAAAATGAACAACAAACACCCATATGTGAATTTATCAATAAAATATTATCGGAATATATTGATTATTTTTCCATTGAAATCATTTTCAAATTATATGTAATATATTCCTATAATGCAGGTAAAAAAAATAAGGAAATTTTATCTTCACTAGATACCTTCTCTCAAAAACCCTGTATTAAAAGAAGAAATGAACCTAATGAAGTTGAGACATGTAAAAGAATATATCATAGAGCAGACCAAAAAAAATTAAAACGCCTACAAAAGTGTCAACTTATTCCTCAACTTTATTCTGAAATTAAATGTAACAATTTTGTTCATGCGGTAGTTTCAAAATATCCTTATCCATATATTATAGGATTTCCTTATAAAAATTGGACTCCGGAAATAATGTATAACTATATATATTTATATTTTAAATTTTTCGATGTTTCCGAAAATGAAGATATTAAACTACTTAATATAAATACAATTCGTAATGAATTACTTTATCCTACAAAATACAAAAGGATTATGCCCTATTACTCCTTAGACAGCATCTTGCAATATTTTATTCAATATAAAACGCCCGTAGATTTTTATTACATCTATTTAAAAAAAGAAAAATATAAAATCTCACCAAAAGACAAAATAGCCCCACACAAAAAGCATAGATATAATAGAACCTCTTTTTCAACTTTAATAGATTTAACCGAAACCTGGACAACACATATTACTAATTCTTATTCATATAATAATGATGATCCTAGCTTTGATTTACAACATATCCTAAAATTATATTACAAAGAAGCCACTGAAATAAGTAAAGCAAGATGGCATTCTAAACCTTACCATATTGTATTTCTAATTCAACATTCGAATTATAGAAAAGAATGGCAAAAATATGATGAAGACTTAATGGAAATACCCAAATATTCATTGATTAGATTTGCCAATTGGGATACTTTAGAAGAAAAACTCGATATCATAAATAAAAGGTATCAAAAACTAAAAAAGAAAAAATCTGTAAATTCTTTTGTCTTTAAAAGATTTGATACTCTTAAATCAAACATACAAAAGGTCAAAAAAATATGCATTGAATTATCTGAACTGAATTTAGAATCACGGGAAAATATGCCAGAATATATCCAAGAATTCAAAAAAATTCTCAATAAACTTGATGACAATACTCATTAAAAAACCCCTTACGCCAATCATAGCGTAAGGGGTTTTCTTTATAAGCTAATTAATTTCTTATACCTATCACCAGCGGTGCATTACTTCTGGCTAATAGCAGCCTGTGCTGCTGCCAGTCTTGCGATCGGTACACGGAACGGTGAGCAGGATACATAATCCAGTCCGATCTTATGGCAGAACTCAACGGAAGACGGATCTCCGCCGTGCTCGCCGCAGATACCTACATGCAGATTCGGGTTAACCGGCTTACCGAGTTTGATTGCCAGTTCCATAAGCTTGCCTACGCCTGTCTGGTCAAGTTTTGCAAACGGATCGTTCTCAAAAATCTTAGCATCATAGTAACCACCAAGGAATTTGCCTGCATCATCACGAGAGAATCCGAAGGTCATCTGTGTCAGGTCGTTTGTACCAAAACAGAAGAAGTCAGCTTCTTTTGCAATCTCATCTGCTGTAAGGGCTGCTCTCGGGATCTCAATCATCGTACCTACTTCATACTTCAGTTCGACGCCAGCTTCTTTGATTTCTGCATCTGCTGTATCAACAACAACTTTCTTTACGAACTTAAGCTCTTTATAATCTCCTACAAGCGGGATCATAATTTCCGGTTTTACTGTCCAGTCAGGATGTGCCTTCTGAACATTGATTGCTGCACGGATAACAGCCTTTGTCTGCATCCTTGCGATTTCCGGATAAGTAACTGCCAGACGGCATCCGCGATGTCCCATCATCGGGTTAAATTCATGCAGGCTGTCGATAATTGTCTTAATTTCTTCTACTGATTTGCCCTGAGCTTCCGCAAGTTTCTTAATGTCCTCATCCTCTGTAGGAACGAACTCATGAAGCGGCGGGTCAAGGAAACGGATAGTAACCGGATTTCCTTCAAGTGCCTCGTACAATGCTTCAAAGTCTCCCTGCTGATATGGAAGGATTTTTTCCAGCGCAACTTCTCTTTCTTCTACTGTATCTGCACAGATCATCTCGCGGAACGCGGCGATTCTGTTTTCGTCAAAGAACATATGCTCTGTACGGCAAAGACCGATACCTTCTGCTCCGAGCTCGCGTGCTTTCTTAGCATCAGCCGGTGTGTCTGCATTTGTGCGGACCTTCAGTGTCCTGAACTTGTCAGCCCAAGCCATGATTCTTCCGAACTCACCTGCGATCTTCGCATCAACGGTCGGGATAATTCCGTCATAGATATTACCTGTTGTTCCGTCGATGGAAATCGGGTCACCTTCATGATATTCTTTTCCTGCAAGAGTAAATCTCTTGTTCTCTTCATCCATAGCGATATCGCCGCATCCGGATACACAGCAGGTACCCATACCACGTGCAACTACTGCAGCATGTGATGTCATACCGCCGCGGACTGTCAGGATACCCTGAGCAGATTTCATACCTGTAATATCTTCCGGTGATGTCTCCAGACGTACCAGAACAACTTTCTCTCCTCTTTCAGCCCATGCAACCGCATCCTCTGCGGAAAATACGATCTTACCGCATGCAGCACCCGGAGAAGCTCCAAGACCTTTTCCTGCCGGAACAGCCGCCTTCAAAGCATCTGCGTCAAACTGTGGATGAAGCAGTGTATCAAGGTTACGCGGTTCAATCATCGCAACTGCCTCTTCTTCTGTCCTCATGCCTTCATCTACAAGATCACATGCGATCTTCAGAGCTGCCTGAGCAGTTCTCTTACCATTACGGGTCTGAAGCATGTAAAGCTTTCTATCCTGAATTGTAAACTCCATATCCTGCATATCTCTGTAGTGATTTTCCAGAGTCTCACATACCTGTGTGAATTGTTCAAATACTTCCGGCATAACGTCCTTCAATGCGGAAATCGGCTGCGGTGTACGTACACCGGCAACTACGTCCTCGCCCTGTGCATTGATAAGGAACTCGCCCATAAGCTTCTTCTCGCCTGTTGCAGGATCACGTGTAAATGCAACACCGGTACCGGACTGATCTGACCAGTTACCAAATGCCATCTCCTGTACGTTAACTGCTGTTCCCCATGAGTACGGGATATCATTATCGCGGCGGTAAACATTCGCACGCGGGTTGTCCCATGAACGGAATACCGCTTTTACAGCTCCCATAAGCTGTTCCTTCGGATCATCCGGGAAATCAGCACCGATTTTGCTCTTATATTCTGCTTTAAACTGATTTGCAAGTTCTTTTAAATCTTCTGCCGTAAGATCAACGTCCTGTGTGACACCTCTAGCCTCTTTCATCTGGTCAATCAGTACTTCAAAATACTTCTTGCCGACTTCCATAACTACATCTGAATACATCTGGATAAATCTTCTGTAGCAGTCACGCGCCCATCTTTCATTTCCTGTCTTTTTCGCAACGACCTCTACCACTTCTTCGTTCAATCCAAGATTCAGAATGGTATCCATCATACCCGGCATAGAAGCTCTTGCACCGGAGCGGACAGAAACAAGCAGCGGATTCTCAAGATCACCAAACTTCTTGCCTGTAACTTTTTCCATTTTGTCAATAGCTTCCATAATCTGGCCCATGATCTCATCATTAATCATTCTGCCATCTTCATAATACTGGGTGCAGGCTTCCGTTGTGATTGTAAATCCCTGTGGTACCGGAAGACCCAGATTTGTCATCTCGGCAAGATTGGCACCTTTTCCCCCCAGCAGGTTTCTCATGGTTGCGTTGCCTTCCGTAAACATATAAACCCATTTTGTTGCCATGTTCCAATGACCTCCTAAAAAAAATTTGCAAATAAATATACTAATCCGCATATAATATTCTAATGGTTTTAGTACAGAACGTCAAGGCTTTATGAGTAAATATTACCAATAAGTTGCTAAATATTACGTTATTTTTTTAACTATTGAACAAATTTTTCACATTTTCGGAAGTCATAAAGATAAAATGCTCTGTATCCTTTCACTGCCTCATAGAGATCCGCTTTGCTGACAACTTCCCACGGTGCATGCATATTAAGGACAGCGATCCCGCAGTCGATCACCTGCATTCCGTATTCAGCCATAATATAAGCGATGGTTCCGCCGCCGCCTTTGTCCACAGCCCCCAGTTCTGCAGTCTGGAAAACCACACTGCTGTCATCCATCAGCCTCCTCAATTGTGCAATGAACTCCGGATTCGCATCATTACCTCCGGTTTTTCCGCCGCTTCCGCTGTATTTGTTAAAAACAATTCCTCCGCCCAGGTAAGCCGCATTCTTTTTTTCAAAATACTTGTCAAACATGGGGTCGTAAGCTGCGCTTACATCAGCCGACAGCATCCGGGAATTTAACAGACTGCGGCGGATCAGAATATCCAGAGGCTCATGCCTGCCGTACTCTCTTTTTCTGTTCTGCCCGGACAGCGGACGTTCAGGATACCCGAAGGATATGCGGTCCGGTTCTCTGGTTTCATAACCTTTCTTCCAGTTAAAAACAACTTCCGCCGCCGCATTTTCAAAAAACCGGGAATGCATTCCTGTAGCCCCGCGGCTCCCCGTTTCCTCCTTATCCACCAACAGGCAGACCGCTGTTCTGAAAGGTTTCTCTTTTATTCCGAGTAACGCTTCAAGCGCCGCAAATGCACAGCTTCTGTCATCGTGCCCATATCCGATGATCATGCTTCTGTCAAGGCCGCAGTCTTTTGCCTTCCCCGCCGGAACCACTTCCAGCTCTGCCGAAAGAAAATCTTCCTCATTAATCTGATACTGCTCAAGCAGCAGTCTGAGGATGGCATCTTTCACATTTCCCCCGGGTAACGGCCGATTGCCCACAAGCAGATCCATTTTCTCGGCATCAACAAAATCTTTCACTTTCTTATCATTAATTTCTTTCCCCAGATGAGGCAGCAAGTCTGAAATCACAAATACCGGCCCGTCCTCTTCTTCCTGTATCCGGATTTGTGTTTCATCTTTTTTTACAACAATGCCGCGCAAGGCAAGCGGAAGGGCAAGCCACTGATATTTTTTAATTCCGCCGTAATAATGAGTATCCATATAAACCATGTCATCCTGTTCGTAAAGCGGCATTTGCTTGATATCAAGCCGCGGCGAGTCTATATGTGCCCCGATGATATTCATGCCGTTTTCCGGAGGTTCTTCTCCGATATAAAACAATGCGACTGATTTCGACATATGCTCCGCATACACCTTATCTCCCGGCTTCAGACCCTTTCCCGACTGGATTATCTGCTTCAGCGGACGGTAGCCGGCTTTTTCTGCCATGCTTACTACCTGTTTGGCACACTCTCTTTCTGTTTTTCCCGCATCAAGAAAACGGCGGTAAAAAGAACATAACTCTTCTGCCGCCGCCAATTCCTCTTTATTTAACTCTTTCCATGCATTTCTTCGTTCCATACTGTTTCCCTTCTCCTGTATTTATGACAAATTCAAACAGGTATTCCATTTCCGGCCTGCTGACACCTGACATGGCACAGACCCGATGGACAAATTTTTCTATGTTAAATGTTTCGTAAACAGTATGGACAGATTCTATTGAAATCATGTACGAATAGTTTTATTTCATATCTTTAAGAAATGCCGCATATCCACGGTACGCCTCATAAACATCTGCTTTGCTTGAAATCTCCCAGGGTGCGTGCATACAGAGAATTGCAACTCCTCCATCTATCACTTCCATCCCGTACATTGCCAGGATATAGGCGATAGTCCCGCCGCCGCCGGCATCAACTTTCCCCAGCTCCGCCATCTGGAACTGCACATTGTTATCGTCAAACACTTTTCTGATTTTTGCAATATATTCCGCATTCGCATCATTTGAGCCGCTTTTTCCTTTTGACCCTGTATGTTTGCAGAAAACAGGCCCTTTTCCGAAATAGCAGGAAGAATTTCTGTTATACACTTCTCCGTACATTGGATCATAGGCGGCACTTACATCGGAAGAAATCATCGTAGAATGTGCAAGTGCACGTCGCAGCTTCAGTTCTGAATAACCTCCTAATTTTTCATACAGCTCTGCCACTGCATTCTCGAAAAATCTGGAGCGCATTCCGGTTGCTCCGACACTTCCGATTTCCTCTTTATCTACCAGAATGCAGCATGCAGTCCTGGTCAGTTCTCCCGCATCCAGCATTGCTGCAAGGGACGTATATGCACAGATTCTGTCATCCTGTCCGTAAGCCATGATCATGCTCCTGTCAAGTCCGCAGTCACGGGCTTTTCCTGCCGGGACTACTTCCAGCTCCGCAGACATCAGATCTTCTTTTTCAATATGGTAGGTCTCTTTTAAAATCTCAAGAATCTTTGCAGCAGCCTGATCCTTTTCCTCGCCCTCCAGAGGACGATTGCCGATCAAGATATCAAGATTCTCTCCTTCCACAACTTTTGCGGCATTTTTCTCCATCTGCCCGGAGGAAAGATGGATAAGAAGGTCTGTCACCGCAAATACCGGGTCCTCCTCTTTATCACCTATTGAAATAATCTCCTTCGTCCCGTCTTTGCGCACGACTACGCCATGGATTCCAAGCGGCACTGTAACCCACTGATATTTTTTGATTCCCCCATAATAATGAGTATCAAAATATGCAAACCCACTGTCTTCATAAAGCGGATTCTGCTTCAAATCAAGACGTGGGGAATCAATATGCGCTCCAAGTATATTCATACCGTTTTCAAGCGGCTCGGTGCCAATCTGGAACATGACGATAGATTTTCCCATCCAGACTTCATACACTTTATCTCCCGGATGTAATGTGTCAACCGTATCCATATTTTTATATCCGGCTGCCTCTGCCTGTCTTACGATCTCAGTGATACATTCACGTTCTGTTTTTCCCGCATCCAGAAATGCTTTGTAATTCTCATTCAGTGTTTCAAGCTTTTCTAAATCTTCAGCTTTATATGTAAGCCACAAGTTCTTGTTTTCCATAGAGTTTCCTCCTTTTTCAGTTTTTCTATATCCGGGAATGCTCCGGCATTTTCCCCTGCATCACATTACCGATTATCTTTCCATATATATTTCGGGGATGAAACCAGAATTTTTATCTTCTCCGCCCATCCCCGAATTCTGTCCGGATGCCGAAGTGACACCGGAATATGTTTTTAAATTATCGAAGGGTACACTATGTGCCCGCTTCGCTCATTCTATTATCTTCTCAAGAACGCCAATGTTGTACGTCCGCAAATTAAAATCTCATCTTATCTTCAAAATATGCTTTCAGATCTTCAATCTTGATTCTTTCCTGCTGCATCGTATCTCTGTCCCGGACAGTTACAGCTCCGTCCGTCTCTGACTCGAAATCATATGTGACACAGAACGGTGTTCCGATTTCGTCCTGACGGCGGTAACGTTTACCGATATTTCCCCTGTCATCAAATTCGCAGTTGTAATACTTTGAAAGCTCTGCGTAAATCTTTTCCGCACCCGCGTTCAGCTTCTTAGAAAGCGGCAGGACACCGATTTTAACCGGTGCAAGTGCCGGATGGAAATGAAGCACCGTGCGGACATCTCCGCCCTCCAGCTCTTCCTCATCAAATGCACTGCAAAGGAATGCAAGCACCATACGGTCTGCCCCCAGAGAAGGTTCAATTACATACGGGATATATTTTTCTTTCTTTTCATCGTCAAAATATGTCAGATCCTGCTTAGAAACTTCCATATGACGGGAAAGATCGTAATTCGTCCTGTCAGCGATTCCCCACAGCTCGCCCCATCCGAACGGGAAGAGGAATTCCACATCTGTTGTAGCTTTGCTGTAGAAGGAAAGCTCTTCCGGCTCATGGTCACGGTATCTGACCTCATCTTCCTTAAGTCCGAGAGAACTCAGCCAGTCAAGGCAGAACTGCTTCCAATATGCAAACCACTCCAGGTCGGTATCCGGCTCACAGAAAAATTCCAGCTCCATCTGCTCAAACTCTCTTGTCCTGAAAGTGAAGTTGCCCGGCGTGATTTCGTTTCGGAAAGATTTACCGATCTGGGCAATACCAAACGGAATTTTCTTTCTGGATGTACGCTGTACATTCTTAAAGTTTACAAAAATTCCCTGCGCTGTCTCCGGTCTCAGATAAACCGTGTTCTTAGCATCCTCCGTAACCCCCTGGAACGTCTTGAACATCAGATTGAACTGACGGATCTCAGTGAAATTATGCTTTCCGCATGTAGGACACGGAATCTGTTTTTCCTTAATAAATGCTTCCATATCTTCCTGTGACCATGCATCAACAGAGCCTTCCAGCTCAATGCCGTTCTCTGCACAATAATCTTCGATCAGTTTATCTGCACGGAAACGCTCATGGCATTCCTTACAATCCATAAGCGGGTCTGAAAAGCCGCCGAGATGCCCGGATGCAACCCAAGTCTGCGGATTCATCAGAATCGCGCAGTCAACTCCCACATTGTACGGAGACTCCTGTACAAATTTCTGCCACCAGGCTTTCTTTACGTTGTTTTTCAGTTCCACACCAAGATTACCGTAGTCCCATGTATTTGCAAGTCCGCCGTAAATCTCTGACCCCGGATAAACAAATCCCCTGGATTTTGCAAGAGCTACGATTTTTTCCATTGTTTTCTCTGCCATAGTATGATTCCTCTCATTCATTAATAATTATTATCATCTTATGATTCATGTCAATTGTTCCTATTATAACGTTTCCGCTCTGATTTGTAAAGCTATTTCACCCGCAGCAGCGACTGCAGGATTTCCAGAGATTTAAAATGCTTCTCCACATACACATCCAGATATCTGCCCATAATTCTTCCAAGTTCATCCAGAACTTCTTCACTGACCACAAAAGTGTATAAACGCTCTATTTTACTGCTTTCAATATATTGCATGCTATACAATGCCGACTGAGACAGACGGATTCCGTCGATGACATCACCTGCACATTCCGTACAGACAAGCCCACCTTTTTTTACACTGAACACGGTCTCCCTGTCTTTATCTCCGCAGGAAACGCATTGGAACACCTGAGGTCCCTGCCCGTTAATACAAAGAGTACGAAGTTCGAATATGTAACGAACGAGCCGGTTGGGTATCCTTTTATTAATGAGTGCCTTCATTGTCTGATAAAGAAGCTTCAGCATTTCCCGTTCATCATTACCTTCAGTTGTAAAATAATCTGCAAACTCCAGAAAATAAAACCCGTAACAGGCATCATCCATATCCTTCCTCAGTTCCGGAAAATAGTTCGTGATCTGAGCAGCCTGAATCGAATTGGATGTTCTGCCGGCATAAATTGTAAATTCGCCGAAACAGATTGGGTTTACGGCAGCGACAAGTGGACTGTTCGGTTTTCGCGCCCCTCTGGCAAATGCTGCCATTTTCCCTTGTTCTTTTGTCAGTATAACCACTCGTTTATCATACTCTCCGATAGGTGCTGCGGACAGCACCATCCCTGTCACTACAATCTGATTCACATTCATTCTCCCCGTTCAGGAACACCTACATTTCGTCTTCAAAATAACCAAAGTTCTTCATCAGGAAATCGCTGTCGCGCCAGTTTTTCTGAACTTTGACCCACAGCCTCAGATTCACCTTGCAATCCAGCATACGCTCAATCTCATAACGTGCCGTGCTTCCAATTTTTTTAAGCATACTTCCCTGCTTCCCGATAATAATCCCCTTATGGGTATCTCTCTCGCAGATGATCGTAGCATCAATCTGCATGACCCTTTTTTCCATTTTCATCCGGTCTATGGCTACGGCAATACCGTGGGGAACTTCTTCCTGCAGACAGTGCAGAGCTTTTTCACGTATCAGCTCTGCAACTATCTGGCGTTCCGGCTGGTCTGTAATTGTATCTTCGTCATAAAACTGAGGACCATACGGCAGATGCTGCAAAATAACACGGATAAGTTCGTCCGTATTGTCCCCTTCTCTTGCCGACACCGGAACAATAGCCGCAAAGTCAAATTCCTTCCTATAGGCATCAATACAGGTAAGAACATCTTCTATCTTCACCATATCCGTCTTATTGATTACAAGAATGACAGGTGTTGTCACTTTATGAAGCTGTTCTATAATATGCTGTTCACCTGCCCCGATAAATGTGGACGGCTCTACCAGCCAGAGCACCACATCTACTTCGTTCAGAGAACGATGGGCAATATTTACCATATATTCGCCCAGCTTATTTTTTGCCTTATGAATTCCCGGCGTATCCACAAACACAATCTGTCCGTCTTCCGTAGTAAGCACCGTCTGAATCCTGTTCCTGGTCGTCTGCGGCTTATTGGATGTGATTGCGATTTTCTGCCCGATCAGATAATTCATAAGAGTGGATTTACCCACGTTCGGACGGCCGATCAGCGTCACAAATCCTGATTTATAATTATCCTTCATATTTTCTCCCATTCTTTTTAACAACTGCTTCCAAACAACATTTTTACTTCACCGAAAAGCTCTTTTGCTTCTTCAATCTTCTCTTCTCCGCCGATAACACAGATCTGATCGGCTGCCAGAAGGGCATCCACCACATCTGCAAGCCTGCGTATATCTTCCTGTGTCGCATCCAGAATCCGGTCGCGTTCTTTCTTTATCATTTCTTCCGTCACATGATTCATATACAGATTCAGAGAACGATCACCCTTTGCTGAAGGATTCATCGGACGATCAATATTGCTCATGGTACCGATAATATATTTGGTCATTTCACGTTCATCAGCCGTGAAATTTTTTAAATAATCCACAATTCCCCGATAGGTTTCCAGTGTCTTTTTCAGATTCGGGTCACGGTATGAAACAAGATAACTTTCTCCGATACGGTTAAAATTGCACATACAGCCATATGCCCCGCCCTTCACACGGACATTCTGCCACAGGTAATCATAACTCAAAATCACTTTCAGTATCTGCAGTGCCCCATGATACTGCATGCCTCTGTCGATAAAATTCCCTGCCTGTGCGACATACTGAACCTTTGAAGAAGTCTTGAATCCTTCGTTCCGAAGTTTACAGTGCAGCACACAACGCGTTGCTTCCTGCTCACTGTTTCCATTTTTCTTATCTTTGCCGTCCGTCATATTGTCATATAACTGCCCTTTTAATTTACAGATTCCCTCTTCGGCAGCCGCAAGTCCTTCCCGGGCAGCCGTATAGCTCACCATCATATTATCTGCACGGAATATACGTTTTGCAATCAGTTTCAGATTCAGGATCAGTTCATCTTTATTTTCCTGATAATTCTCTTCCAGCTCTCTTACTGCCTCATAATATCCGATCCCGTCTGTCTCATCCTTGAACCGGGAAATCGGTGACGTGTAAGACAATGCCCGCAGTGCGGCAGTAGTATGTCCGGATGACAGGAAGGACATCTGCAGCCTGGACTTAAGCATTGCAAGAATCTCTTTCAGACGCTTTTCGTCACCAAGCTTTGATTCCATGAGGATCTCCCTCATCATTGAGAGAAGCACATCCATCTTTGAGTAAAGAACCTTTCCTTTCATCTCAAAAGTCGCCCGGAACTCCTTTTCTTTTGCTTTTGTCACATCGGGATACAGCTCCAGCGATGTCCCGATACCTCCTGTATGCACATTGATTTCATTAAACAGTGTGCCGTACTCATAATGCTCTGTGTCAATAATTCCCAGCACTGCCTGAAGAAATCCTACATATGGAAGCTGTTCCTCCAAAATACCGGACAAATCAAACATAAGAGTCAGATATCCGATCCCGTTTGTCTCGATTTCGTGGTAAATCAGCGGAATTTCATCCACCTTTCTCACCTCATTAATAATCGGTGTGATTTCCCTTGAAATGTCTTCCCTGCAAAGCACCGGTATCTTTGCCATATCTTCCGGGGCATCCTCCTGCTCCTGATACTCTGTCAGGCGCAGCGTATCCTCCGCCAGTTTCTCCACTTCCTCACGGCTCAGACTTTCTTTATACTGCTGCAGCTTCTGACGCAGTTCCCGATCCATACGGGCGGTCCTGCCCTTCTCAGGCTTTACAACAACAACTGAACCGTGAGTATTGTCAAGTATCCATGTTTTAATCAAATTTTCAAAATAATCTGTCCCGACCTGTTCTTTCAGGAAATCAAATGTCGGAATTGCCTTCAGATGTATGAACGGCTGATTTTCGTCATACAACCAGCTGTCAAACAACTGCAGCCCATACATCAGCCCTTTCGGATAATTTCCAAAATCCGCTTCACGGAACCGGAATTCATGATAGTTGATTCCTGCTTCCAAGGCTTTTCTGTCAATTCCTGTCTCAGCAATATTTCGAAGTGTATTCTCTATCAGATCCACAAATTCCTGTTTCTGCTCCGGATTTGCATTCTTTGCAACGATTGAAAAGACCGGCTGATAAATCCCATTATCATAAGAACCCATGATATCTTTTCCGATTCCGGCATCCACCAATGCCTTTTTCAGTGGTGCTCCGGGAGCAGACAGCAATGCATAGTCCAACACCTGAAAGGCAAGATACAGCTTTTCGTCCAGAGTCGTCCCAATTACCTTGTTATAAGACAGATAGGTATTGTCCTGTGTTGACTCTTCACTGGAAATAGAATATGCCTTTTCGATTTCCCGCACCTTGTCAAATGGTTTCTGAAACCGGATTTCTGAATCCACCTGCTTCTTATCAAATGCATTTAAATAATTCTCGTCCAGCCATCTCAGCTTTTCCTCCATGTCCATATCACCATAGAGGTAAATATAGCTGTTTGACGGATGATAATATTTCCTGTGGAAATCCAGGAACTGCTCATAGGTCAGTTCAGGAATCACTTCCGGGTCTCCGCCGGATTCAAACCCATAACAAGTATCCGGGAACAAGGAATTCAGAACCATTCGGTCGAGTACACCCTCCGGAGAAGAAAATGCACCCTTCATCTCATTGTAAACAACACCATTATAAGAAAGATCTCCGTCAACATCGTCAAGCCTGTAGCTCCATCCCTCCTGACGGAAAATCTCTTCATGCTCATAAATATTCGGATAAAATACGGCATCCATATAAATGTGCATCAGGTTCTGGAAATCCTTTTCATTGCAGCTGGCCACCGGATATACCGTCTTATCCGGATATGTCATAGCATTGAGGAATGTATTAAGAGAACCCTTGACCAGCTCCACGAAAGGATCTTTGACAGGGAAATCCCTGGAACCGCACAACACTGAATGCTCCATGATATGCGGCACCCCGGTACTGTCCGACGGCGGAGTACGGAATCCAATGGCAAACACCCTATTCTCGTCATCATTTTTCATCACCAAAATACGTGCCCCGCTCTTTTTATGCTTTAAAAGATAACCATCTGACTTAATATCAGAAAGCTCCTCCTGCCGGATCAGTTCATATGTGCTCAAATTATTAATATCCATCTAAACAATGCCCTCTTTCCATCATAATTTTTATTCTATCTTTTTATTGAAACCTTGCTTTGTGACCTTTCAGCCGGGATGTCGGGTTCATCCTGTACGCACTGCTCAAAAAAACATATCCGAGAGTCCGTTAATCGCCCGACGACATCTGCATTATTATATCATTTTTATAATTGGCATACAACCGAAAAGAACACACTGCTATTCCTTCCCACATCCAATGGGGGACGATTCCTTCCTCTTCCATGCCCGGCTACTGTTCTTCTTTAAGCTCCTGTTCAGAAAATAATGCCTCCACCGCATCCTCATATGCTTTTAGTCTTTCCGCTTTTTTAATTTTTTTTACATACTTTTGATAATCTGTAAAAAGCGGTGCAAGAAATGCCCACAGCTCTTTCATTTTAAACAAAACATTTCTGTCACCCGGGATTGCTTCCCGATAACTCTCGTATAATTTATCATGGAATCGTTTCAGAGTTTCTTTCTTTGTGTTCTCCCCGGAACGAATCAAAACTGCCAGCCCCGGATTCATCACAAGGCCGCGCCCGATCATAACTGTATCCGTCTGAGGAAATGCCTCAGTAAATGTAAGATAGCCTTTTTTTGAAAAAATATCCCCGTTATAACAAACGGGATTCGTGCTGTTTTGGGCTGCTTCCGCGTATACTTCCAGATTTGGATGATTTTTATAAAAATCAAGCTGTGTGCGTGGGTGGATGATTAATTCTTTCATAGGGAAACGGTTATAAATCTCCAGAAGCCGTTCAAATTCTTCCGAACTGTTCTTTCCGATTCTCGTTTTGATAGATATTTCAATCCTTGTCCTGTCAAAAATCTCCTCAAGAAAGCGTTCCAATTCATCAGGATACGCAAGGAATCCCGATCCTCTTCCTTTTGGAACAACCGTTTTTGACGGGCAGCCCAGATTAAGGTTGATTTCTCTGTATCCGAAAGCTTCCAGTTTTTCTGCGGTACTGACAAAGTCATCTGCAGAATTTGTCAGTATTTGCGGAACTGCATACATCCCCCGGTTATGCTCCGGAAGAATGTCATCCCGTTCCCTTGAACTGAAATGTCCATGCTGATTTGGCTTTATAAATGGAATAAAATATTTATCTATCCCCCCAAAGTATTCATATAATGCGTTGCGGAAAAGGTATCCCGTCACGCCTTCCAACGGTGCCAGATATAAGTTCATATTAGCTTCTTTCCCTTCTGTATCAATTTATCAGTCGGTTATCTGTTTTGTCACTTCATTCATTATACGGAAAAACACAGAGAGATACAATATTCTCTCAAAAAAAGAGGCAGCCTCCCCGTTTTGGTTCAGCTGCCTCCAGGCGTCATTATTATTGACTTTTTTGTTTTTTCAATTGACCCTTCTTACTCTACGTAAGCTTTGCAAAACCTCATGATGAGAGTTGCCGCTTCCGCACGGTTTGCATTGCCCTGTGGATTCAGTTTTCCGCCGTCTCCCTTGATAAGTCCTGAAGCTACTGCCCACTTCATTGCATCCTTCGCAAATGCGTTCACTTTCTCAGCATCCGGGAAATCAGCCAGATCATCAGAAGCTTCAACATTATATCCTTCCGCCTTCGCATAACGGTACAGGATCGCCGCAATCTGTTCTCTGGTAATCTTATCTGCCGGTCCGAACATTCCGCTGTTCGTGTAACCGGTGATAACTCCGTTGTCATTAGCCCAGATCACTGCATTCGCAAACCAGTCGCCTGCCTTAACATCCGGGAATCTGCCATCAAATTCCACTTCCGGTGAACCTGCGATCCGGTACATGATAACTGCGAACTGTGCTCTTGCAAGTGAATCACCAGGTCCGAAGGAACCGTCGCCGTAACCGCTCATCACATCATTGATATATGCCCAGTTAGTTGCATCATAGAACCAGTCAGCTGTCTTTACATCATCGTAGAGCTTTTCTACGCCGTATACAGTAACCTTGATGTCTGCAGTCTTATCACCTGCTTTTGCCGTAACTGTAGCTTCGCCCGGCCACATTGCTTTAATCTTTCCATTCTCATCAATTGTAAGAATCTCTTCATCAGAGCTTGACCATTCAACCTCCGCATCAGCCGGATCTACGGTCACTGTAAGCTCTTTCTCTTCTTTAATGATAATACTATCTGTTTCTGCATCGAAGCCGATGGATTTTACCGGTTCTTCCGAATCTGCCGGAACCAGATTGGCTGCCGCAGCTGCAAGCGCTTCTTTTGCTGCATCTACTGCTTCCTGGCTCTCTGCATTTTCTTCAGCTTCTTTTGCTGCTGCAAGTGCTGCGATAAATGCATCTTTTTCTGCGCCATCCTTATAACCGGTCAGATCAATAGCATCTGCTTTAGCGATTTCAGCTTCCAGTTCGCTGGTATCAACTGCCGGAGCCGGTTCTTTAACTGTAACTGTGAATGTTGCAGTCATTTCGTTATAAGTAACCGTAATTTCCTGCTGTCCTGTTTTAGTATTATCGTATCCGCTGACAGTATATCCATCTGCCACCGTTTCCTTTGTTCCGTTGCTGTAAACGGCTTTTACAGTCAGCTGCAGGTCTTCGCCTAATGTGTACTCTGTCTTTGAAGGTGTCGCTTCAATACCTGTCATTGTCACAGGCGCAGCTTCAACATTCACAACGAAAGTTTTGCTCTTTCCTGCGTAGGAAACTGTGATGGTCTGATCACCTGTCGCTGCCGGATTCGGATCAAATCCTGTGATTCCAACTTTTCCTGTTACGTCTACTATTGAACCGTCACTGTATGCAGCTTCCGCCTTCATGCCTTCCAGATTCAGTTCATTTTCGTCTGCGCTGTAGCTGGTCTTAGCCGGAGGTGTCAGCGTAATGTCATTGACAACTGTTCCGAAAATCTTGATTCTCTGTACTGCGATATAGTCATCTTCCTCACTGTCCGGAACCGGATCATACAATGAAGTCACGATAAGGCGAACATGAGTTGCTGCCGTGAATTCATCAAGCATAATGGTCTGCTCTTCTGCCTGGCTCAGCAGGACACCTGTCTTAACAACAGTGAAATCATCATCTGTCGGAGCTGCCATCGGATCTTCCAGATTTGCAATTGCTATCTGATAGTCCTTGATTCGTCCCTGTCCGTTTGTTTTGTCATATCTCGGCAGGTAGGTAATCTTCTTGATATACTGAACACCATCAAATCCCGTCTGTATCCAGATCGGATTATCTGCTGATGGATGTCCGCTTTCCACCTCGTAATCTGCCGGAGTATCCTGATATCTTGAATGCCACCAGTGTGCGGAGTCATCAAATGCCCATGCTGCACCGCCGTCATTGACATATCCGGCCGGAAGCTGTTCAGAGTTGGCTGCTGCATTGCTTCTGAGAACCGCATCATCAAACTGCACCAGTCCAATGACTGTTACATCAAATGTTGCTGTTTTTTCCACACCATCTTCTGTATAAGATACAGTTATTGTCTTTTTACCAGCTGAATTGCTGTCAAATCCGCTTACTGCTGCATTTTCTGTAACATCAGCCGTATCACCGTTGCTGTAAACTGCAGTTACAACCATTCCTGTCGTATCCAGAGTTTCTCCTGTTACATATACATCTTTAGTCGGTTTTGTTACTCTGATTTCTTGCAATGCACGAACTGTCTGTTCAACAATAGAGATATTAAATGTAGCAGTCTTATCACCGTATGTTACAGTAATCTGCTGTTCTGCTGTTGCTGCTTCACTGTTAAATCCGGTGATCTGAACATCTGCAAGAGAAATCTCTTCACTTGTATCATCATCGTAATATGCAGTCACAACCATTCCTTCTGTATCCAGTTCCTGGGCGCCTACTACATATTCAATCTTATTCGGAAGTGTTGTTACTTCAATACTTGCCGGCACTTTCTTTACTGTCACATCAAATTCAGCAGTCTTTCCTGCATAGGATACTATAACCTTCTGTGTTCCTGCTGTTGACAGATCACATTCTGCTGCCACACCTTCCGTCACATCTCTATCAGTGTTATTACTATATGCAGCAGTTACTGTCATGCCGTCCAGATTCAGTTCTTCACCTGCGAAGTACACAAGCTTATCCGGTTCCGTAGTTACTGAAATACTGTTTACAACGTTACCGAAAAACTTAATTCTCTGTGCTGATACATGAGGTGTTCCTCCGTTTGTATATACAGATGTCACACTGATACGTACATGAGTTGCTGCTGTGAAATCGTCCAATATGATAGTTTGCTCATCCGCTGTGTTCGCCAGACTTCCGCTCTTTACAACTGTAAAGTCTTCATCCTCCGGTGATGCCGTCGGGTCAGACAGATTTGCAACAGAAATGGTATATTCATTAATCGCACCCTGCTTAGTTTCTCTTGCCTGATAGGTAATCTTCTTGATATACTGAACACCTTCAAAGCCTGTCTGAATCCAGATTGGACTGTTATTATTCAGATTTCCGTTTGATACTTCACCCTCCAACGGATCTCCGCTCCAGCGTGAATGCCACCAATGTACCTCATCGTCAAATGCCCATGTTGCAGGACCGTCATTATCCTTTCCGTTACCGTCTGCGTCCACCTGCTGAGAATTCGCAGTTGCATTTCTTACAAGGACCGTATCATCAAACTGAGTCACTTCAACTACATTTACCGTGAATGTAGTTTCTTTCTCACCATAAGTAACAGTAACTTGTTTTTCTCCGGCTGTTGTATTATCAAATTCACCAACTACAGCACTGCTTGTTACAATAGCCTGTTTATCACCTTCATAATGGGCGGTTACAACCATACCTTCTGTATCCAAAGCTTCACCAACGATATACTCTGTCTTTGAAGGAGCTGTTACTTCAATACTGACTAATTCCGGTACTGCTTCTACCGTCACATTATATGTGGCTGTATAGCCTGCATAGTTTACGGTAAGAGTCTGTTCTCCTTCCTGTTCCTTATCATAGCCTGTCACTGTTGCACCCTGCATGTCATTTTTTGTGCCATCAGTGTATGAAACTTCTACCACCAGGTCATCCAGATTTAGGTCTTCACCTTTAATATATGTCGTTTTCGGTTCTGTTTTCACTGCAATAGCATTTACATCTGTTCCAAAAATCTTAATTCTCTTTGCAGCTACATAATTTGTATTAGCAGTAGTACCGCCATATACTGATTTTACCAGAATGCGAACATGAGTTGCTGCTGTAAAATCATCCAGCACGATAGTCTGCTCATCAGTAGTATTTTCCAGAGTACCGCTCTTTACAACCGTAAAGTCCTGATCTGACGGTTCTGCAGCCGGATTTTCCAGATTAGCGACAGCAATCGAATACTCATTGATGAGTCCCTGTGATGTAGCTCTTCCCTGATAGGTGATCTCTTTGATATACTGAACGCCGTCAAAGCCTGTCTGAATCCAGATTGGTCTGTCAGCAGACGGATGTCCGTCTGAAACTTCCCCTTCTGCCGGAGTTCCGGTCCAACGAGAATGCCACCAATGATTCTCATCATCAAATGCCCAGATAGCAGGACCATCCGTTCCTGATTCCGGATTTTGTTCAGAGTTTGCTTTTACATTCTTAAGAAGAAGGTCATTGTTAAACTGTTTCACAACTGCCACGTCAATAATTGCCGTTTCACCTTCGTAACTTACAGTTATCTCTTTCTTTCCTGTAGAAGCACTGTCAAGTGCACTCACCTGTGCACTATCCGTAACATCAACCTCATCATCGTTGCTGTAAACTGCTGTTACAGTCATTCCTTCTGTATCCAGCTCTTCACCAACAATATAAATTGTCTTCGTCGGTGCCGTTACTTCAATATGTGTCAGTGTAACCGCCTCTGATCCGCTGACGATCACATCAAAGGTAGCCGTCTGTCCTTCATATGTAACTGTGATTGTCTGTGTTCCCGTTACATTTGCATCATATCCGGTAACATTCAGATCATCCATTGATAATGCGTCTTCCGCTACAACTTCATCGCCGGCTGCATCCTTATAAACGACCTTAACTTCCAGGCCTGTCAGATCTAATTCTTCACCGGTCTCGTACTCTGTCTTGTCCGGTTCGGAAGTGATCCGAATCCCTGCTGTCTCACGATACTCATCGAGGTATTTTGATACCGCCAGCGTATAGGCTGCAAGCTCAGCATTAGAAAGCACTTCATCCGTAATTGTAACGTAGGCAATATCGCCGTTAAACGGCATTGCTGTTTCACCGCTGTTTACAGATGCGCCTATAGTCAGTGTATCAATATTGCTTACTCTTGTAAGGAAACCATTCCAGTTGGCGTCATCCCAACCAGCACCCTGACCGTTGTGTACAAACCAGGCATTCTTCTCACTGCTGTTATAGTTTTGATAAGTTTTGCTTCTCACTGCTGCGGTAGACCAGTCAGTAGTAGTCAGGGCTCCCGTACCTGACATAGTGCCTCTGAGACCGCCACCGCCTAATGCAAATCTTCCGTAATAAACATCATTAGTTGCTGCCTGGAAAATTGCTGCAACACCATCTTCAGCCAGGCCTGTATTAGTCGTTGTTCCTGCGTTCTTTATGTCTAGCAGTGTTGCTTTTGCAGACAAATCTGCTGACTTGAATGAAACCACCATCATACCTTCACTCAAATCTTTCACGCTGTTCACTTCGTCTTCTGTTCCTGTATATACACGTGTTCCGTCAAATGCGGTGTCATTTGATGCCACAAAATCTTTGTGGAGCTGTGCATTCTTCTGCACCGCCTCAATGCCGGCCGGATATACATCCTGTACTGCTTCCGTAACCGCAGTTCTGCCATTCGCATAAACGGCTTTTATCTTGTAAAAATGCTGTGTTCCTGTGATAGCCGTGTCCTCGTCAACATAGCTGGTCGCGGTAATGCCTTCGGCAACTGCTGTTTCCCCTTCTTCCGTTACTCTGTAAACGTTGTAGGAAGCCGCATCCTCGACAGCGTCCCAACGGATATGGTTGGACATGTACCTTGCTTCTACAGTCAGGTTAGCGTCAATTACAGGTTCTTCTGCTGCTGCCAGCCCGTCATAGACATAAGTAATCGTCATTTTTGAACCGCCATCGGTAATTTCAGCCTCAACCGCAGCATCTTCTTCTCCTACCCGGATCGTGGAAGCTGTCTGTGTGAAGACTTTACCTGTCCTGGCAGCCAGTGTGATGGCAGCTGTATAGGTGTCGCCATAGGTAAATGCTGAAACCTCTTCTCCGGCCTCATTCGTCCATACGGTACTTTCTACCGTGTAACCCGGATCCACCGCCACACTGCTTTCCTCTAAGCTGAACAGAAGAGTAGCATTTCCAAGTGCTGCCTGTAATGCGCTCATACTCTCAACTTTATTTGTCACACCCAAATCTGTGTATACCTTGAAATCTGCAAAAGTCATTCCAGAAGCAGCGTTAGGATTAATTTTGAATGTACCGGCCTTGTTCAGATCCAATATCTGTTCTGCATCGGCTCGATCGTTCGTTGACACCTGATCATCGACCAGAAGCCTGAAGCCGTCCTCTGTAAAGCACACTGCAATATCATGCCATACTCCCCAGAAACTGCTGTCGATTGTAACTGAATCCTGTGGCCATCCGTTAGAGCTGTTATTTCCAAACACGGCAAGTTTTGTCCCAGAACCGAATTCCAATCCCCATTCATTTGCCTTGCTTGCAACTACTCTTTTATCTGCACCCGGATACTCATCGCACTTAAATTTAAACGTAATCGCTACTGTATCCGTACTTGATTTATTAAGCTTGTTATTATTCCCTACATCCCGGGCCGCTGTGACCGATCCCTTGAATACATTGTTATATCCTTCAATGTCCTGTATTGCAAAATCATCGGAAAGAGTTAACGTTGCCGCATTATCTGCCTTGTCTTCAATGCTTTTGACATAATTCAGTATTGCTTCTGCTTTAGGAACCGCCATTCCTTCTGCCGGTGCTGTCAGGCTCAATGCAGGGCTGACCTCTTCTGTCGTAAGCACTCCAATCTCTGCCGCATTGATATACGGAGAAACTGTATTGCAGGAGGTTGAAGTAACTACCAGCTTCACCGCTTTTACATTTTCAGCCGGTGTATCAAAGATCAGTTCCTTCTCGACTGTAATGTCCTCTCCCATCTGACTACCTGTACTGGTATATGTCCAGTCAGATGTTGCAGCCGGATTTTCACCAAAGTTTTCACCATCTTCACTGACATATATCTGGCACGTCTTTATCAATCCGTTATTCCCACTCATATAATTCTGTCTTGGAAGATATGTGATTCCCACTATTACCTGGTTCTCAGGCAATGTCAGTGTAATTGTATTATTTCCTGTGATCGCATCAGGCGTTCCTTCTACCTGAACCTCACCACTGGCATAACTGGAATGCCAGTATGTGTCGACATTCCCGTCAGTCACACCTGTCAGTACGCCGTCCGTCAACGCATTGCCTTCCTGTGTGGAAATACTGTCTGCTACCGCTGTAACTCCCTGCACTTTCAGATAGCCTGACTGGCTTCGGGTACTGCTAAACGTTGCTGCATTTGCTGTAACAGCCGGAATCTGAATTCCGCCGATAACCATGGCGCAGGCCAGCAAAACTGCAAGCGTTCTTTTCAATAAGTTTTTTTTCATGATTCACACTCCTTTTCATCGGCAGCATTTGAATAAAGTTTTTACTGCCTCCATCTTGTTCCCCTTTACTGCACTTTATGCAGTCGTGCCTCCTTTCTTATACACTTTTCCATTAAAATTGTATGCCCAATACGCTCATTTGTCAAGCTGAAAGAGAGGCGGGATGCCCTTGTGAAGAATCAAAAAAAGAGGCAGCCCTCCCATTTTGTCGGACCGCCTCCGGGTATCATTTTTGTTGACTGTTTTTAGTTTTTCCTTTCTTTCCTGTTCTTATTCCTGCAAGCTTCACAGAACCATTTCATATTATATATGCAGGCGTTTAATAATCTTGTACACGATTTCATTTTCTGTCACAAGCGGCTTCTCATGGGAAAAGAAAATAACGCCGTCTGTAGGAGAAAGAACCGTGGCAATCACATTTCCTTTATACGGATGGGTTATTTCCGCAAGCGGCTCTCCCATCCTGACTTCTTCCCCCGGGAATCGAAGCCTTCGGTAAATGCCTCCTACATTAGTCTTTACCACAGCCAGCTCATCCTCTTTAAATATAGTCGCGATATAGCCGCTGTGACTGTGATAACGGAGTATTCCCATTCTTGTCAGGAAACGCAGCACAGCCGATACTGCCTGCTCTGCACTTTTTTCATCTATCGTGTCTGTTTTACTTGTATATACAGAAAATGCACTGGTTTCCCACACCTGCCAGTTGAAATTCAAAGTCGTGGTATCAATGGGCTTCGGCTTGCGGACAACCACATAAGGAAGACCAAATAACGTCGCCAGACTGGTATTCTGAAGCCCTGTATCCATCATTCGGACATGGGGCACAAAATCACCAGGCAGATAAAAGCTCGCAAACTGAATCCCGTATTCGTAATCACGTACATTGGAAAATACCCCGTCCGCAATCCTCTGTGTCGTCTCACCCCGGTCATATCCGGGGAACATCCGATTGATGTCCGTATTGTCTACCGTCCAGAACCGTTTCCCGATATTCATGGAATGATGACCCACAGAAGGGATTACCAGAATTTCATGGTCGGACACGATTGCCCCCCTGACTTCCAGCTCCGTCAGTTTTTTAACAAGCTGGGAGCAGACATATAACTGCTGCACTTCATTTCCGCGGATCGATCCCACAATACATGCAGACTTTTTTCCTCTCCCAAAACGATATCCGGTCACTTTCAGATCCTCCCTGTAAGGGGAAGGGAGGGTATATAAAATATCTTCTCTCATTGTTCCACACCTCCCAGTACGCGTCCTAATAATGAACCGCTGTATACGACCGGATATTCACGTCTTGTAAATACCAGTCCGTCAATCGGTGCTTTTGCCGTTTCATTGATTTCTCCTGTCAAAGGATCGACAACATAACCGATTGTATCTCCCTCTTTTACAAAATCACCGATATTCGTTTCCGGAAGATAGATCCCCGATGCGTCCGCATTGATATAGCCAACTTCATTATCATAAGAAACAATCGGCTTTTTCGGTTCTTTAACAGGTCCGTCCCACATGCCCTGTGTTTTCATAAGATGCAGGATTCCCTCCACAAGCTGATGCCCATATGCATCCGTAATCCGCATCCCTACACCCATTTCCACTACAAGCGTCGGCACACCTATACTGTTCAAACTATAAGCCAGTGTAGATTCCAGCACGGTGGCAGAGGCATGCACCCAGATCATATCAATGTTCAGGTTTTCCGCCAGCGGCACAAGCTTTTCGGCGGTTATCTCATTGATTCGCACCTGGGGCATTTCTTTCAGGAAAATATTGCTGGCATGTATGTCAATGCACAAATCGGAACCTTCCAGATCTTCCACCAACTCCTTTGTCATGCTTTCCACCATCGGGCCTTCCGAATCTCCGGGAAAGACACGGTTCATATCCAGATCAAACATAGGGATTCCTCTTGTAATTGAATCGATTCCCAGCGGGTTCAGCGCCGGATATACATCCACGATGCCTTTCAGATGTTCCTGCCCTTCTTTTAATCTGCGGAGCAGCTCGTAACAGACAAACTGCCCTTCCAGCTCATCGCCGTGGGTTCCCGTCACGACAGAGATCCGTTTCTCTTTTCCGGTCGGCGCAAAAGGTTCAAGCCGCTGCTTTTTAATTTGTAAATGCTCGTCCACGGGAAGTGCCATGGACACCACTGTCTGTATCATTTCTTTATTTCCTCCATAACCATACAGACATGCACGGACCGTACCTTGCATGCCGCTGTCTGTATCATTCTTTTATTTCCTCTACAATTACCTGAACATGCTGTGTCTGTCCCGGGCATCCCCGGAACGTGCCTTTATCCAGGACACAATCATTGTAATCTCTGCCATGCGCCAGCTTAATATAATAATCATCCACATGCAGGTTATTGGTCGGGTCCAGCCCGTACCAGCCTTCTCCGGTATACAGCTCCACCCAGGCATGAGTACAGCCTTCTCCTATCATCAGGCCATTCACATATCTGGCGGGGATTCCTGCCATCCGCAGAAGTGTAATGAAAATATGGGCATAATCCTGGCAGACCCCGTACCCCTTTTCCATTGCCTCTTCCGCCGTCGTCGAAATATCTGTCTTTCCGGGCACATACCGGAAATCACGGTACAGCCCGCGCATCAGATACACCGCCCTTTCCAGCGCATTTCCTTCCGGAAATTTTTTCGAGGACAGATATTCATGAAGTTTTTTTCCCGGCCTTTTAAGGGAGGATGGGTATTTATACCATTCCTGAAGCGGCTCATGCCTCAGCTTCATCCCTTCCACTTCCGCCACGCCGGCAATCTCATAGCCGAACTGTTTATGATACTCATGATAGTGACCGATATATTTATGATTCCCGAATCCGTCAATAGTTTCGTCAAGACAGTCTGTCGGATAAATGTATCGGCTTTCAATCGTCACTTTCTGCACTTCATCAGATGCAGGCACGCAGCGCAGAGAAAAAGAGTGATCCCATACCGGCTCCTCGAACCGGAGATTCATTTCATAGATGAATCTCAGCTTCCTCATACTCATCTCACCTCAATTATGTTCCCCAGATACTCCAGTGCCTCACGGTAATCCGTTGACCAGTCTTTTTTCACATTTATAATATCTGTCAGCTTCTGAAGGTTTTCCATGTTGTAACACATATGTGTCCTGTAAATTCTGTTCAGCAGCTTGCTGAATTCTTTTTCGATATCTTCCGTATGATATTCCAGGCGGATATAGAGGTCAAGGCGCTCTACATGCTTGCCGCATTTCATGATATTGCGGCAGTCTTCGCTGTCAACATAGTCATCCACACATCCCCAGAATGCAAGAATATAATCAATCACCGGCTGAAGCTCAAGGAGGGGTGCATTCCTCGTATTCATTTCAAAAATGTCCACTGCAAGCTGCAGATAGGACAATACATTACTGCTCAGCTCGTCCCTGAGGACAATTGCGTTGTCATATGCACGGCTCATATTTGCGATCAGGGAATCCGGATTTTCTTTATCAAACGGATAACTGTCTGCAAATACATCGTTTGAACCGTACACATCCGGAATATTCAGCCTTTCACAATATGTTTTGTATGTACCTTCCGGTGCTTCGATCAACAAATCGTATATTCTGTAAAACTTTCTTAATGTCGTATAAACCCTTTCCGTATATCGGCCGAGCCAGTACAAATGATCCAGTTTTTCTATCGAGATAATACCCATGTGTCTTTGAATCCTCCTCCCTGTGACGAATTCACTACAAATGAATTCGGATTTCTCGAAAATCTTGTAAGGCCGCTTGCCCACACTTTTGTCGTCTCTCCTGAAAGAACGAACGCACGGAGGTCTGCTTTTCTCATAACCTTCTGTCCGTTGTCAAGGATTGCCATATCTTTAAAATCAATGACTTCCTGGGCAATAAACCGTCTGTTTTCGCGCTTCACAAGTTCCCTTAAATTTCCAAGTTCTTCTTTAGTCAGGCCACTGCCGAAAATCACTCCGTATCCGCCTGCCTCGGCAACATCTTTGATGACAAGTTTATCCAGATTATCAAGCACATATTTTCTATCCTCTTCATAATACGGAAGATACGTCGGAGCATTTTTCAAAATCGGCTCTTCTCCCAGGTAATACCGGATCATCTTCGGGACGAAATAATAAATCCCCTTATCATCCGCGACACCATTTCCCGGTGCATTGACAATTGCCACATTTCCCGCACGGTATACATCCATCAGATTCGGAACGCCGATCAGAGATTCATGGAGGAAGGTCATGGGGTCAAGATAATCATCGGATATCCTGCGGTAAATAACTCCGACTCTCTGTTTATTTTCCCGGTAATCCCGGAAGAACAGCTGATTTTTCTCAACAAACAAATCTGTATTCATGGCGAGGGCACTCCCTGTACGTTCTGCCAGATAAGAGTGTTCAAAATATGCAGCATTGTAACGGCCCGGTGTCATAATCACTTTAATGCCGCCCTTATTTACATAATCCAACGTTTCCCGAAGCAAATGCCCGTAATTCCGGTTATCCACAATCGCATTCTGACGGAATGTCGCCGGGCAGGCTCTTCTGCAAAGGTCACGGGCAATCAGCGGATAGGATGCCCCGGACGGAATACGGAGATTATCTTCCAGAATGTACCACTCGTTATCCTTTCCTTCGACCAGGTCAATTCCCGATATGTGGCTGTATATCCCTTCCGGCGGGCGGATTCCCTCACACTCAGGAAGATATCCCGATGAAGAAAATACAAACTCCTCACCTTCTCCTGGTACTTCTTTTATCTCTGTGTCTTTTGATCCAGTGCTTTCAGATGTCCATTTTCCTCGTCGCTATAATAAAAAAAGAAGCGACAGACACCTTCTCAGGCATCCTCGCTTCTTTTTTATGTCGACATATTACACTATAATTGATTGCTTGTCAAGTCCGGCTGCAGATCTGTTACTCATGTTCCACCGGAATAAATGAAAAAGAAGTTACATCAAATAACCCTCTCGCTGTCAGCTTTAACTCAGGAATGACCGGAAGTGACATAAAACACAATGTCATGACCGGCTCGACCTCCCCGCTGATTCCCAGTTCAGAAGCAGCTTTTTCATGAATATCGGTCAGTTTCTTTTCTACCCATTCTCCACTTTCCTCACTCATCAGCCCGGCAATTGGCAAAGGCATGCTCTCAATGACCTTGCCCTCCTTCACGAGAACAATTCCGCCCTCCTGACGTGCAAGGCTGTTAACAGCAAATTCCATCTCCTCATCACTTATTCCGACAACGATAATATTGTGGGAGTCATGAGCGACCGACACCGCGATTGCACCTTTTTTGATTCCATATCCTTTCAAAAATCCGCAAGCCGCTTTTCCGGTTCCATGATGCCGCTCCACTACGGCAACTTTCACCAGGTCCACTTCCGGATTCCTGACAAACTCTCCGTTTTTATCCAGTTCGATTTTCTCTGCCAGCTTTTCCGTAACTACGCCGCCCGGCAAAATTCCGATTGCATTTATTACATTTGATTTCAGATGCATTTTAAATTTCTCTGCCGAAAAATCTTTAAGCACTACGCTTCCTTTTACGGAAGAAGTATCATAAAATTCAATTTCCGGAAGATAGCGTCCTTCCTCTGCAGTCAGTTCTCCGCCAATCCATACCCGGCTAACATGGAAATCTTTCAAATCATCCAGAAGAACAACATCCGCACGGTATCCCGGTGCAATCGCACCTCTATCCTTAAGTCCATAACATTCTGCTGCGTTCAGCGTCGCCATACGGATTGCAGTTACCGGATCAACGCCTTCATCGATACAGATACGGAGGTGGTTATCAAGATGCCCCTCATGCAAAATCGTCCTCGGCTGCCGGTCGTCAGAACAAAGCAGACATCTCCTGCTGTTTTCCGGTGTCAATCCTTTCAGAAGCGTCCGGAGATTGTGACATGCAGAGCCCTGTCTCATCAATACATACATTCCTCTCTCCAGACGTTCCTTCATCTCCTGTACAGTCGAACATTCGTGGTCAGTAAGGATTCCCGTCGATGCATACGCATTCAGCTCCTTCCCTGAGATTCCCGGCACATGACCGTCAATCGGTTTTCCTGCTTTCTTTGCAATGATGATTTTTTCCAGATCACTGTCCGCCGCATTGATAACTCCCGGAAAATTCATGAACTCTCCCAGACCAAGAATCCCTTCCCGTAAAATCGGTTCTTCCATCTCCGCTGCACCGATCACAGCCCCCGCATCCTCGAAAGGCGCTGCCGGGACGCAGGACGGAAGCATATATTTAATATCCAAGGCTGTCCGCTTCGCAGCTTCCATCATATAATCCAGTCCCTTGATCCCGCAGACATTCACGATTTCATGAGGGTCTGCAACAATCGTCGAAGTGCCGTGCGGGACAAGCAGCCGTCCGATTTCCTCCGGACGTACATAGGAAGACTCAATATGGATATGGCTGTCAATAAACCCGGGAACTGCATATCTGCCTTCGGCGTCAAATTCCTTCTGTCCCTCGTAATCTCCGATTCCCGCAATATGCCCTTCGCAAAAAGCAATTGTGCCATCGGAAATCTCACCTGTAAACACATTCACGATCCTGCAGTTTTTAATCACCACATCTGCAGGAATCCTGCCCGCTGCGACATCAATTAATTTTTTTAATTTTTCTTTCATAATGCTCTCCTTAATCTGTATTTTTCTATAAAAAAAGGTTGAAATCCACAATTCAATGTTATATAATAGTAAAGGTTCGTTTAAGAACTGTGCCGAAATAGCTCAGTTGGTAGAGCACTTCACTCGTAATGAAGGGGTCGTCGGTTCGAGTCCGATTTTCGGCTTTCAATGTGTAGATGCTGCAAACCAATGAACACAAGGGTTTGCAGCATTTTTTATTTCCGGTAATGAAGCAGTCAACACCTGAATGTCTACACTTCCTTAATAAAACCCAACTATCACGTATAAAATCATATCATAGTTAGGTTAAATTCAAAATATAATCATTTAATTGTTCAGCTTTTTTATGTGCAATAGTATCCAATCCTTTATCTATACGTGTATAACCGTAGGTATTAATATTAAATTCATCGTCACAAGCTTCAATTTCAATCCGTTGTTTTCTCCATATGAACTGTAAGCTGATTGAACGGAATCTCAATTCCTTCTGAATCGAAAGTTAGCTTTATCTGCTCCAGAAGATTCCACCGGATATCCCAGTACTCTTCCGTTTCGACCCATGCACGTACTCCAAGGATCACAGCGCTGTCTCCAAGAGAATCAACGAACACTTTGTACCCCTTGTCTTTAAGTATTCCCTGATGCTCTGTCAGCAGATGTTCTGTCAAAAGCTTTGCCTTTTTCAGATCTGACTGATAAGAAATGCCGATTTTCAAATCCAGCTGTCGTTCATCTTTATCCGTCACATTTGTCAGACTTCCGTTGGCCAACGTACCGTTTGGTATCACAACAGTTCTGTTATCGACCGTAGTCAGCTTTGTATAGAAAATCTGGATTTCCTTAACCGTCCCTTCATTGTGATTCGTATCTTCGATAATATAATCTCCTACCACAAACGGCTTTGTAAGCAGGATCAGGACTCCGCCCGCAAGATTGGAAAGACTTTCCTGCAGTGCAAGAGAAATCCCGACACCCGCAGAGGCAAACAGCACCGTGATGGAAGAAAGATTGATTCCCAGGTTCGCTGCCACTACAAGGATCAGGAACAAATAAAGAGCAAATTTCAGAAAGGAATCTGTAAACTGGGCAACACCTCTGTCTGCATTTGTTCTCTCAAAAGAATGCTTTACTCTTTTACGAATCCATTTGATCAGAAAACGTCCGACAAAAAATATTGCCAGCGCGACCAGACACCGAATACCGAAATCAACAATATTCGGAATATGTTCCTGAAAATACTGGACTATACTGCTTACATTCTTTCCCACTTCCTGAAGTGACTGCCCTGCAGTTTCCTGTATTATTTCACCTGTTGTCGTATCCATAATACCTCCAATGTTATTTTACCGGAAAACTACAAATTAAATATCCGGCCGTTTATTTCCTTCATATCATACCGGGTTCATGCCTGTAAATTATTATTTTAATGCAAGAAATGCTGCAAGGCTGCCGCGTGCGTTTCCCATCGCACGGTGGGAAAACAACAGCTCACTGTTACAGTGTGTACAGATATTTGTTACTGCCATATGTTCCGGGAGAATCCCCGCTTCCGCAAATACAATCTCATTTGCCTTCCACAAATCAAGCTGATATCTGCCGTTTTCTTTTCTGTAAAACAGGCTGTCCCAATATTGTTCAGCAAAATGTTCCCTGAATTGCCCGATCACATCTTCACTCACCTCATAACAATCCTGGCAGACAGACGGCCCCACTGCGGCATAAATATCCGCCGGATTACATCCGTAACGGTTCTTCATCAATTCCACCGTTGCTTTTCCGATTTTCCCGACAGTTCCACGCCAGCCGGAATGGCTGAGCCCGATTACTTTTTTCACCGGATCCACAAAATACAACGGCACACAATCTGCATAAAATGTCACAAGGCATAATCCAGGCACATCTGTAACCAGCCCGTCCACATCTGTATACTCCATGGGTCTTAAAATCCCCATCCCCCGGTCTTCTTCCGTCACCACGCGGACATTTGTCGTATGTGTCTGCTGTGAAAACACCATGTTTTCACATTTCACACCGATTGCATCTCCCATCCTGCGGAAATTCTCACGGACAGCATCTTCATCATCACCTCTTGTAAAACTCAGATTCATGGATGAAAAGCAACCGCTGCTTACTCCGCCCATGCGGGTGGAAAATCCATGACGCACCGCTTTTGTTTCCGCAAGCAACGGATATTCCAGATAGGGGACCTCTTCTCCCGCTACGCGTAAAACCTGCCTGTTATCTTTTAATTTCCATTCTTTCATTTCTTTCTTGCAAACTCCATTTTCCTCGTTAATGAAAAATACACCATACGTCCGGTTAATTCCCCCGAATCTGCCCCAGATGCAAAAGCATAATTATTGCATTTAACACTCAAACGCATTTTCTATATGAATGAGCCTGCTGCCATCAATCCCAATCACATCAAACCGGCAGGGAATCCCCCATGCCTGATGCTCCAGAAGGTAATACTTTGCACATTGTATAATCTTTTGCTGTTTCTTCTTGTCCACTGCATCAAGCGGGCTTCCTTTCCTCTGATTTTTCCGGTATTTCACCTCACAAAACACCAGATACTCTCCATCTTTTCCGATCAGATCTATTTCTCCAAAACGACATCGGTAATTATAGACAAGAATCTCATATCCCTGCTGTTCCAGATAATATCCCACAGCCTGTTCGTAAACTGTACCAGTTTTTCTCCTGTATTTCTGCATATGTCATCTTATGCGATGCACAATCTCTTAGGTTTCCATCCAAAATGACCGTCTGTCAGTCAGAATATTTATCGCCGTTACGATATAAAATGCTCTGAATCCCATCCTCTAATCAACAAAATGGGAAATGAAGCTTCTCCTGTGGATCGGTGTCGGCCCAAGCTTTTTGAGTGCCGCAATGTGAGCCGCAGAGCCATATCCCTTGTGGTCTGCAAACCCGTACCCCGGAAAAACTTCGTCATACTGTATCATCAGGCGATCCCTTGTCACCTTAGCCAGAACACTTGCCGCTGCAATGGATACACTTTTTGCATCTCCTTTAATAATCGGCACCTGCGGGACTGTCATCCGAGGGATCGTCACCGCATCATTCAGAAGAATCTGCGGCATGACTCCAAGCTTATGAATTGCTTCCCGCATTGCTTCGTAAGTCGCCTGTAAAATATTAATTTCATCAATTCTGGCAGGGGATGCCATTCCAATTCCGGATGCAACTGCCTTTTCCGTAATCTCGTCATACAGTTCTTCCCGCCGTTTTGCGGAAAGCTTTTTGGAATCATTGAGATACAAAATCTCGCAGTCCTTCGGCAAAATGACGGCTCCGGCGACAACCGGACCCGCAAGAGGACCTCTCCCTGCCTCGTCTACCCCACAGATAAGCTCAAACTGCCCATATTCTCTCTCATACCGGCGCATTTCCTCCAGGCGTGCCCTCTCAATACACAGGCTCTCTTCATGTTTCCGATATTGCCGGATCAGATTCTGTACACCCGACCTGGAATCCGCGGCATATATTTCATACAACTCTCTGAGGTTTTCCTGTGACTTTGCCGCATGGGCAAATTCCTCTTTTATCTCACGAATACTTTTACTCATGCTTGATCGCCCCAAATTGATCCAACGGCCAGATACGTATCCACGCTCTCCCGAGCAAGTCTTCCCGCTTTATCACTCCGACTTTCGGCTCACGGCTGTCCGAGCTATGATTCCGGTTATCTCCCAGGACAAAGTATTCGTCCTCCCCGAGAACAATCGGTTCAGCGGCGATTCCCGCACTGTTCATCAGTTCATTTCCGTAATTTTCCTCCAGCTTCTCGCCGTTGATATAGAGATAACCATCCTTCACCTGAACCGTTTCTCCCGGAAGCCCCATAATCCGCTTGATATAGTATGTATTCTCCTCATACTTATACGGAAATACAATGATCTCAAAGCGCTTCGGGTCGCGGAAACGGAAGGAAATCTTATCCACGATCAGGTTATCTCCGTCATGGAGAGTTGTTTCCATGGACTGTCCGCTCACGCGTGTCCTCTGCCCTACAAAAGTAACGACCAGCCATGTTACGGCTACAATCACCAGAATATAAACAAGCCACCCTACCAATTCTCTTAAAACGCTCTTCTCTTTTTCCATAATGTAACCTCTTCCCTATTCTTCAGGTATTTCCAACGTAATTCTTCCAAGCCGCCCGTTCCGGAAATCATCAAGCATAAGCCTTGCTGCTTTCTCGGCATCCAGCTCATTGCCCCGGACGATACAATGCCTGCTCCTTGCCGCACTGTTCAGATCCATATACTTATCCCCGGTTTCTTCGATACCATATTTTTCTGCAAGGATTCCCGGATACTCGGTTTCCAGGAAAGAAATCAACTCGCATGCCAGCTCTTCTGTGTTCAGGATTTCATCCTTGATTGAGCCGATCAATGCAAGCCTGAGTCCGACCGCCTGATCCTCAAATTTCGGCCACAGAATTCCCGGCGTGTCCAGAAGCTCCACATTTTTATTCAGGCGGATCCATTGTTTCCCCTTCGTAACTCCCGGCTTATTTCCTGTCTTTGTACAGGCTTTTCCCGCCAGAGCGTTAATGAAGGTGGATTTTCCCACGTTCGGGATGCCTGCCACCATCGCCCGTACCGGACGGTTAAGTATCCCCCGCCTGCGGTCTCGCTCGATTTTCTCCCTGCATGCCTCCTGAATAACCCCATTGATGGATTTAATGCCGCTTCCCTGCCTGGAATTTATTTTCACCACAGAATATCCCTTTTCCTTAAAATATTCCATCCAGGCATCTGTCTTCCGTTCATCTGCCAGATCAGACTTATTCAAAAGAATCAGACGTGCCTTATTTTTCCCAAGTTCATCAATATCCGGATTGCGGCTGCTGACCGGAATTCTGGCGTCTACCAGTTCAATCACCAGATCCACCAGCCGTATGTCCTCCTGCATCATTCTTTTCGCCTTGGTCATATGACCCGGATACCACTGAAAATTCATTCCTGCTCCTCCTGGTTTTTTACTAATCCAAATGTTCTTCCCCCGCCTGCGATAAACCACACTTTCCCGTAAATATCATCCCGCATGACATTTCCCATATCGGCGGAACGGCTGTCAATACTTCCCGCATGGTTATCTCCTATTACAAAATATTCATCTTCGCCAAGTTCCACCGGCATCTCAGCAAGCCCTGCCGACTGAATCCCAGAGACATAAATATCCTTTATCTGCTCATTCCCATTGATGTATACCGTTCCGTCAACAATCTGGACAGTCTCTCCCGGAAGTCCCACAATACGTTTTATCGCATAATGGGCATTCTCGCTTCCGCCCGGTTTAAATGCAATAATATCACCGCGTCCCGGATGAAATAATTTATATGTCAGCCTGTCTACCAGCACTACATCGCCGTTTTTCAGGACCGGGCTCATGGAATCGCCGGCATTGCTGACCCTCTGCCCCCAGAACCATACCAGCACAAAAGCAAGCAGGCAGACCGCTGTTATTTCCGCAATCCATAAAATGCCATGCCCTGCCACCAGGAGCATATCTGCCTTTTTCACCTTACGCGCCGTCCGGCGCAAGGTGCGTGCGGCTCTCGCCTTTATCGGCATCTTCCTGTTTTTTCCGGAATCTGCATGGGTTTTCTTTTCATGTTTCTTTTGTAAATCCGACTTCTGCATATATCCTCTTTCTTCCAGGTAAAGCGGACACCCGGAATCCTTTTCGCTGCTCATTTCATGCTTAACCTGCGGGATCCGTCACCGGCAGCTCCCGCCGTATACAAGATAACAACTCAAAAATGGTCCACCGGACCATTTTTTCATATGCCTGGAAACAGAAAAGGGACAACTTACAAATCTGTAATTGTCCCTCTCATTGTTACTATTGTAAAATAATTTTGTGGAGATACTTCTGTAAAAATTACTGTCTCCTGTCACTGATATTATTTTACCAGTTCTTTGACTTTTGCCTTCTTTCCTACACGATTTCTCAGGTAATTCAGTTTTGCTCTTCTTACTTTACCTCTGCGGACAACTTCTACCTTCTCTACGTGCGGGGAATGCAATGGCCATGTCTTCTCAACACCAACACCGTTAGAATTCTTTCTTACTGTAAATGTTTCTCTTACTCCGCCGCCCTGTCTCTTCAGTACGGTTCCTTCAAAAACCTGAATTCTTTCGCGGTTTCCTTCTTTGATCTTTGCATATACCTTAACGGTATCTCCTACGTTGAATTCCGGCACATTCTCTTTTAACTGTGCTGATTCAATGTTCTTAATAATATCGTTCATTGTGTGACCTCCTTAATATTAGACGTTCTTAACACGCTCAGTGCCAGAGGACCATCGCTCTTCTTTTCACAACTATTACACTCTAACATATTTTTCTGCATCATGCAAGTGTTTTTTAGTACAGTTCCTCCAGCATCTATAAGCCATTTATGATAATGTCCTAGTATACCATATATGAAAATGTCCCAGATGTGGTATAATATCTTCCTTACGACTTATAACGAACAGGAGGA
>SFGN01000022.1 GCA_004556565.1 Lachnospiraceae bacterium
ATATCCTGATGACGAATATTTCTTTCTGAAACTATTCGATATGAGCCGCCGTAGCTACGAGCGGAATCCTAAATCCCACAAAATTTGTGATTGAGCCAATATATGGAAAAAATTCGTTGTCTGTTTCAAAAAACAGTGGATGAAGATTTTATTCAGGCGGTGTTGAGCAATCCCCGCTTTAAAGAGAGTATTCTCAAGATAAAGGTCCGTCCGGTGGAAATGAAGGGGAACCGTTTGTTTCAGTTTGAATCGTTTACAAAGACGCAGGCTTTTCATGAGAATCTGGGGGCAAATGAAGCGGTCGGCCGTTTGTGCGGATACATGGAGGAATTCAGACAGGCGCAGATATCAGTGCGGGGGATGGAATATACTGTGCTTGTCAGCAAAAATGGGAAGGTAACGGTAAAAAGCAGAGTTGTGGGAGAAGAGCAGAAAAGTGTGGATTTATCTCACAACAGGAGCAAACGTTATATTTTGCAGGAAGGAGTTCCTGTCCCGTTTTTGCAGGATCTGGGGGTGATGACACAGGAAGGAAAGATTGTCCGGTCTAAATCCGACAAATTCCGGCAGATCAATCGTTTCCTTGAGTTCATTGAGGACATTCTGCCCCGCTTGGAAAAAGGCGGGGAACTGACTATCCTGGATTTCGGGTGCGGGAAGTCCTATCTGACCTTCGCAATGTATTATTACCTTCATGAATTGAAGCACTATGATATCCGGATAATCGGACTGGATCTGAAGAAAGATGTCATTGTCCGATGCAGTGAACTGGCGGTAAAGTACGGTTATGAAAAACTGACATTCCTGGAAGGGGACATCGCAGATTATAACGGAGTCAGTGCGGTGGACATGGTAGTGACACTCCATGCCTGCGATACGGCGACGGACTATGCTCTGGCCAAGGCGGTGGGATGGAATGCGGATGTGATTTTATCGGTTCCATGCTGCCAGCATGAGCTGAACGGGCAAGTGAGAAATAATATTATTTCTCCAATCACAGATTACGGGCTTTTAAAAGAGCGGTTTTCCGCTCTGGTTACAGACGGGCTTCGGGCAAAATATTTGGAGAGGGAAGGATATGAGGTTCAGATTCTGGAATTTATTGATATGGAACATACTCCGAAAAATATTTTGATACGGGCAGTGAAAACAGGGAAACAGGCAGCCGGGACAGGGGAGCAGATCCGGATTTGCGAAGAGTTTTTACAGGTGCAGCCGACATTGGGGAGACTTTTGGATAAGGGGATGATGAGATGAAAAAGAAATTAGTAAAAGCGGGAGTGCTGATTTTGGTGTTTGTGGCGGCATTTCTGATTATCAGCCGGATAAGCAACCGGGGCACAGATGATACTTTAGTGAAGATGGGGGAAGCGACATTGCCCAGAATATCTTTTGAAGTAGGAGGGCAGACCGTCAACCATCTTGCGGGCTATACGGAAGAAATGGATGTTACTGCCATGCGTGATACTATCACACCGCTTGATACAGACGGAAATCTGACGATGAAGATTGAGCAGTACGGCAGGGAAATCCTTGGAATCAGCTATGAAGTCATTTCCCTCAACGGAAAGGTTACATATTTATCCGGAGAGGTAAAGACAGAACCGCAGGAAACGATGACACTGTTCTTTGGAGATCAGCTTCCCGAAGATATGACGGAAGCCGTGCTGAAAGTGATTCTGCAGGCAGGAAATGGGGGAAGCGACCAGAAGATTTATTATTACACACGAATCGAGAGGCCGGATGAGCTGTCGGTGAATGAATGTCTCAGCTTTTCCCAAAATCTCCACGAGAAGACCTTCCTGAAGGAAAGTGCCGAAGAGTGGACGATGTATCTGGAGCCGGGGGAAGAAAGCGATAATACCACCTTCCAGACGGTCAATATACATTCCGATGTGGATCACATCCAGTGGGGTTCGCTTGCCCCGGAAGTAGTGTCCGATGTGGAGTGGAGTATCAAAGAAAGTAATTCGGTCTATACTTCTGTGCTGGCAAAATATCAGGTGACCTGCAGCAAAGAGGCGGAAGGGACGTATAATATCCGTGAGTTTTTCCGTGTGCGATGCATTGAAGGAGAAATGTACCTGCTGAACTATGACAGGAGTATGAATCAGGTGTTTCCGGGGGCGGATGCGATCGGCGAGTCCGGTATTATGCTTGGGATTGCTGACGCGGATATCCCTTATGAGATGAATGAAGACGGAACTGTAATAGCGTTTGTCCAGGAGAGAGATCTGTGGGTCTATAATCAGAGTACGCAAACACTGTCGCTGGTATTCAGTTTTGCAAATGCAGAGGGGCAGGATGTCCGGAGCCGCAATGATGAACATGCGGTAAGGGTGATTTATGTGGACGAAGCGGGAAATACGACCTTCGCTGTGTATGGGTATATGAACCGGGGGACGCATGAAGGAATGGTCGGAGCCGGGGTCTATTATTATGATGCACAGGCAAATGCCATCGAAGAAAAAGCATTTATCCCAAGCACAAAATCATTTGCGATTGCGGAAGAAGAGCTTGGAAAGATGGTCTATTTCAGTCCTGAACGGCAGCTTCTGTATGTGCTGACCGGCGGCGTGTTTTATCAGATTGATATGGAAAATAATGAACAGAAGGTCCTGGCGGAAAATCTTTCCGAGGGACAATATGTTGTTTCGGATGACGGACGGCTGATGGCCTATCAGCCGGAGGGCGGTCTGGAGTCAGCAGGCACGGTGACCGTGCTGAAACTGGAAACCGGAGAATCTTATACAGTGGACGCGCCGGAGGGCGAGACTATCCGCCCGCTTGGTTTTGTACGTCATGATTTTATCTGCGGATATATGCGTTCTTCCGACAGGGGAGTCACGCTGGTCGGGGAAGAAATGCTTCCGATGTATCGGATGGAAATACTGGATTCGGAGTCGAAAGTCCTTAAAAATTATTTCCAGGACGGGGTATATATTTCCGATATTTTTGTGGAAGACAATATGGTGACGGTAAATCGTGTCGTAAGAAATGAAAATGTGTACAGCGGAACTTCTCAGGATTATATCAGCAGTACGGAAGAACGTAAGGACACTACTATCACATTGCAGAAGCTCTCCACAGAGCTGAAAGAAAGCCAGATGCGGTTTACATTTGCAAAAAAGCAGGAAAATCTGGAAGTAAAGACTCTGTATCCCTCACAGGTGATTGCGGAAGAGCCCCTGACGATATCTTTCGATGACAAAAAGGAAGAAGAACTGTATTATGTGTATGGAAAAGGAGAGCTTGCGGCGATTTACAGCAAGGCTGCATATGCGATACAGAAAGCGGAGCAGATATCAGGTGTAGTTATCTCTTCGGAACAATCTTATATATGGGAAAAAGGTAACCGGTATCTGGTCTATGACACGGAGGCACAGCCGTTTGGCGTGGCAGAAGGTCAGACTTCGCTTGAGGCATGCCTCGCTTATATGGAGCAGTACAACGCAAAGAAAATAGACCTTTCAGGCTGTACGCTGAACCAGGTACTTTATGTCATTAATAAAGGTTTGCCGATGATTGCGATGACGGATGCAAATCATGCCATCCTTCTTACAGGCTACAGCACAACGGATGTAACGTATGTTGAACCGAATGACGGGGCGCTGCATACGATCGGACAAAATGAACTTGCGGTAATACTTGCGTCAAGCGGCAATACCTTTATCGGGTTTGTTCAACAGCCATAATAGTACCGGAGGATTATGCAGGCATTATAACGGAATAAAATAAATACGGGAGAAGCTTCTCTAGAAGAGAACTTCTCCCGTTGGTTTTCAATATCAGGCGGTCCTGAAAATAGTGTGTCTATACTTGTTCAGTGCTGTATAAAGAATTATACCGAGCACGCCGCAGGACAGAACTTCCCCGATTCCGACTGTCAGCATCATGAATGGAACCGGCAGAGGAATCATGTATCCGTAGCGGAGCACGAACGGAACAATAAGTGTGTTAGCTATGATTGGCGGAAGCGGTGCAAGGAATTTGTTCTGATTCCGGAGCAGATATGTGAAATATGCCCCGATCAATGTAGCGATGCTTCCGAAAATAATATCCGGAAGAATGCATCCGCCCAGGATATTGCTGATCAGACATCCGATGAACAGCCCCGGAATCGCGGCCGGGGTAAATGCGGGAAGGATGGTCAACGCTTCAGATAGCCGCACCTGGACTTCCCCATAGCTGAACGGCGCGAACAGAAGAGTCACCGCCACATAAATAGCGGCAATCATCGCAGCCTGTGTGATGAACAGCACATAATTAGAGTTACCTTTGTTTCTCAATTCTTTCATAATTCAATTCTCCTTTAGTTTTGTTTTACGAGTGGAAGGTCTCGAACACTCGGCACATTTTACGGCGGTGACCGCCGGAAAGCCCTATAAGACCTTGATTTTTATGGGCTTTGCAACGATTAGGAGTATAACATGGATAGAAATAAAAAGCAACAGTTGTCAAATAATATCAGAACATTGAAGAAATGCATAAAATATGATACGCTTTCAGAAGAACAATCGTGTTGCAGGGTGGCTGACCTCTATTTTACATAGAATGGGGGTGGTGCAGATGGACAAGAAACCTTTTGATTTTAAAGACCTCATGGCCTTTGGGATGTTCATTCTGGCATTGCTGACATTCGTTTTTACGTTTATCAGATAATGTTTTAGGCATAGAAAAACCACCCTCTAAACTTTGACCGGTTTCAGGGTGGTAATTCTAAACTACTTTGTAATGAGGTCAACCCCTTGTGGGCGGTTGTTCTCTTTGTGTCTTTAATATTATCATATCCGATGGTGGAAAGCAAGTGTTTACAGGTTGTATTTGCCGTTAGTTCAGTGTTATAATTCATCCTATGATAATGATAAGTTTGGCAGGTGGTAGTGATGAAATTTATCCATATTGCTGATGTGCATCTGGGTGCGCAGCCGGAAGCCGGAACTGCGTACAGCAGGCAGCGTCCCCGTGAACTATGGGATACATTTGCACGGGTGATTTCGCTGTGTGAGCAGGAACAGACGGATCTGCTCCTGATTGCGGGAGATTTGTTTCACCGGCAGCCGCTGATGAAGGAATTAAAAGAAGTTAATTATCTGTTTTCCAGGCTTTCGCATACGCAGGTCGTGCTGATCGCAGGAAACCATGATTACATAAGAAGAGATTCGTTCTACCGGAACTTTGTCTGGGCGGAAAATGTGCATCCGTTATTCGGGGAAGAACCGGAGATGGTGCTTCTTCCCGAATTTCAGACTGCTGTTTACGGATTCAGCTATTATTCCCGTGAAATCCGCGAAGCCCGGTATGATGCGGTCAGGGCGGAAAGGGCAGCCCGGTATGAAATTCTTCTGGCGCACGGGGGTGACGAAACCCATATACCGATTCAGAGGGAAGCATTGAGGCATTCCGGATTCGATTATGTGGCACTCGGGCATATCCACAAATCCGGCAATCTCGTTGAAAAGAAAGCGGCATATGCCGGTTCGTTGGAACCGACTGACAGAAATGACACAGGCAGGCACGGATTTGTCCGCGGAGAACTTTCGGAAGAAGGGACGCAGTATCGTTTTGTGCCGTTCGCATCCCGGGAATACATCCATCAGGTCGTGAAGGTCGCACCTGATATGACCGGGTGGGGGCTGAAAGAAAAGCTTCAGGACATTATGACGGAATTTGGCAGGCAGAATATATATAAATTTATTCTGCAGGGCTTCCGGGATGAAGAACTACGTTTTGAGCCGGAACATTTGGACAGTTTTGGAAATATCATCGAAATCATTGATGAGACAAGACCGGCATATGATTTCGATAAATTACTGGAATTGAACCGGGACAATCTTCTCGGAAGATATATAGAAGCATTCGACGGATGCGAAGAGGGCAGCGTGGAATACCAGGCATTGTATGAGGGAGTACAGGCGCTTCTGGGGAATTAGTATCACTTTCGCAGATTGACAAACCGTTACACAGAGGTGTCAGGCTTCTGAAAAAAGGGGTATATTATGAGAATCAAAGAACTGCATATAAAGCATTTTGGGAAATTTACGGATACCCGGATTGTATTTCCGGGACAGATCCATGTGATTTACGGGGAAAATGAATATGGAAAGTCCACAATATATGCCTTTATCAAAGCTATGCTTTTCGGCATGGAACGGGGACGGGGCAGAGCGGCGCAGAAAGATGAATTCAGCAGATATGAGCCGTGGGACAATCCGGGATACTACAGCGGCTCCATGCGGTTTACCAGCGGCGGGAGGAATTTTTATCTGGAACGCCGGTTTGACAAAAGCGGGAAAAATGCGGTATTGTTTTGTGAGGATGACGGGGAAGAGATGTCTGTGGATGACGGAGATCTTCAGATGCTCCTGGGCGGCATGACTTTGGCCTCCTTTGAAAATACAGCTGCCATCGGAAGGCTGTCGGCGAAGCCGGGGCAGGAACTGGCGGCGGAGCTGAAAAACTATGCTGCCAATTATTATGCATCCGGCAGCAGTGAACTGGACCTGAACCGTGCACTTGACATCCTTCAGGCACGGAAAAAATCTGTGGAACAGGAAATCCGTCAACACTGGGAATTAAAGGAGAAAGAGCAGGATAAAATCCGGCTTCAGATACAATATGTGGACGGCGATTTGAAGAAACTGCAGGAAGAGCTGCAGACAGCCGATGCGAAAAGAACAGCCGCAGAGAAGAAGCTGAACAGAATAAAGAATAAAGAAAATGAGATAAAAGAAACGAAAGCGTTTGCAGACAAAAAGCTCAAAGAGTTTTCGGGAAGGATTTTATGGGGAATTCTGTTCCTGTTCATCGGAATGGCAGGGGTTGGAATCTGCGAAAAAGCAGAGCTTCCGGCTTATATGAGTGCCCTGGCGGTATTCCTTCTGGGGGCGGGCGTTGTTGTGACAGTCATTGCACTGATCGCGCTGTTTCGCGGATTGCGGGCGTGGATAATTTCAGCAAAAAAGAAAAGGACGGAAGATCCGGGACCGGAGGAACTGGCGGAAAAAGAAGAGGATTATGAGCGGCTGGACTGGGAATATAAACGCATATTGGAGCAGTGGAGAGATAAAGAGGCTCTCAGAAATAATCTGCTGGAGCAGGAAGAGGATGCCGGGAAGTCGACGGATGCGGCAGTCCGGCTGGAGACAACACGTAAGGCACTGGAACTGGCACAGCGCCAGATGAAAGAATCCGCGGAACTGATGACTCAGGAATTCGGGCTGCGGCTGAACCGGGAGGCATCCAGGATTCTGACGGAAGTGACAGACGGCGCATATACCCGTCTGTCTGTTGATGAAAATCTGGAAATGGCGGTATATGGACAGGAACAGAGAATTCCGGCGGAGCGTTTAAGCCGGGGGACGGTGGAGCAAATCTATTTTTCCCTCAGAATGGCGGCACTGGATATTTTATATGATGAAAAAATTCCCGTCATTTTTGATGATGCATTTGTATTTTATGATGAAAAAAGATTGAAATCTACGTTAAAATGGTTGAGCAGCCTGGACAGACAGGTTATAATATTTACCTGCCACAGGAGAGAAGAGGTGATACTGCATGAAGATTACATTGCCGAGGAAGGTAACGGCGATTATTGAAAACCTGACGATGCACGGCTTTGAAGCGTATGCAGTGGGCGGCTGCGTCAGGGATTCTGTTCTGGCGAAAAAACCGAACGACTGGGACATTACAACGTCCGCACGGCCGGAACAGATAAAAAAACTGTTCCGCAGGACCGTGGATACGGGGATTGAGCATGGAACAGTCACCGTGCTTTTAGGCAGAGAAAATTTTGAAGTGACTACATATCGGGTTGACGGAGCCTACGAAGACAACAGACATCCGAAGGAAGTCACATTTACGGCGAATCTGGAAGAAGATTTAAAGCGAAGAGATTTTACGATCAATGCAATGGCGTACAATGACGAACAGCGGCTTGTAGATCCGTTTGGGGGAATGAAAGACTTGAACCGGCATCTTATCCGATGCGTGGGAGATCCGAAGGAGCGTTTCTCCGAAGACGCGCTGAGGATACTTCGTGCGGTCCGGTTCTCCGCGCAGCTTTCATTCCCGATCGAGGAGGAAACAGCGGACGCAATCAGGGAACTGGCGCCGAACCTTGCAAATATCAGCGCAGAGAGGATTCAGGCGGAGCTTTTGAAGATGCTTGTGTCAGACCATCCGGAACGGATCATGGATGCATACGAGCTTGGGATCACGGAGGTAATCCTGCCGGAATGGGATGCTATGGTAGGCGTCGCACAGAACACGCCTCACCATGTCTATGACGTGGCGGAGCATACAATCCAGGCGATGAAAAACGTAAAAAACGACAAAATTCTCCGTCTTGTGATGCTGTTCCATGATATGGGAAAGCCGATGATGAAGACAACCGATGATGAGGGCAGGGATCATTTTAAAGGTCATGCGCTTATCAGTGAAGAAATCGCCAGAAATGTATTAAAAAGGCTGAAGTTCGACAATGAAACAATAAAGATGGTGACCCGTCTTGTCTGCTATCACGATTACCGTATCGAAGCGACTCCTAAAAATGTACGACGTGCCATGAACCGTATCGGCGTGGATTTGTTTCCGTATTACCTGGCGGTCCGTCTGGCGGATGTCAAGGCACAAAGCCCTTACCGCAGACGTGAAAAGATAGAAAACATCATTGCGATGCGGGAGATTTACCAGCAGGTCCTCCTGGAAGGGGAGTGTGTGACGCTTCGCGATCTGGCGGTCAACGGAGTAGATCTTATGAAGCTCGGCATGAAACCGGGACGTGAGATCGGAAGCATGCTGAACGAACTGCTTGAATGGGTCATTGATGAACCTGCCTGTAATAAAAAAGAAATTTTGTGCACTTATGTGCAAGAAAAGCTTGGGCTTTAAGAATACTCAGGCTGTCCCCGACATAGATTGGAAGTAGCTGAAACGGTTACGGCTGAAAAAAAGTCAGGAATCGTGAAATGAGGGGGCAGCCATGAGAGAGTACGAACTGGAAGTGTTAGAACAATATGACGTTGAAGCGGAAAGCACCCGAAGAATCAGGGGTGCGTTTTTTTGCGAGACGAAAGAAGGGACGATGCTGTTAAAGGAAACCAGGATATCTGCACAGCGGGCCTCCTTTCTCTATAAGATGCTTTGCAGCCTGGAGGCAGCCGGGTATCAGAGTGTAGACACGCCGGTGTTTACAAAAGAGAACACGCTGATCAGCACGTCCAGGGACGGTACGCACTATATGCTGAAAAAATGGTTTCCCGGAAGAGAGTGTGATGTCCGCAGGCAGTCCGATATTATTGCAGCCGTCCGCAATCTGGCGCAGCTTCATCAGAAAGCTGCCGGTATAAGACAATGGGAATGCGGGGACGATATCCGGATCCCGTTGGGACGGCATTTAAAAGAAGAATTTCTCTGCCATAACCGGGAACTGAAAAAAATCCGTTCATTTATAAGGAACAAAGTGAACAAGGGGAAATTTGAATATCTGTTCCTTGAATATTTTGATAAAATATACCGGGTGGCGCTGAAGGCTGCCGACCGGCTGGACTCCTCCGATTATGAGGCTTTGTACAGAGAAAGCGTCAAAAACAGAACCTTCATACACGGGGATTATAACTATCACAATGTGCTCATGCTTTCCGACGGAAGCATGGCTACCACCAATTTCGACCATGCCAGAGTTGATGTGAAAGTCCAGGACTTCTATTACTTCCTGAGGAAAGTTATGGAAAAGCATCATTGGGATGAAGAACTGGGAAAGGCGATGGTGGACAATTATACGGAAATCTGCGGGATGACAGAGCCGGAACGGGAGTATATTGCCTTAAAACTCGTTTATCCGGAGAAATTCTGGAAGACGGCAAATGCTTATTATCATTCAAATAAAGCGTGGATTCCGGAAAAGAATGTGGAGAAGCTTTGCACGGCTGCCGTGCAGACGGAAGAAAAAATAAGATTCGCGGAGAATATATTTGCTTTTCATTTATATTAATATGTTGTATAATAAAAATATCTTTCAGGTATAAGGGCAGATGTGAATTGTAAAGTCAAACGGAAAAACCTGTAATAACCGCAAAGAAGTACTTGCAATGATGGATAAAATACTGTAGAATAGTTGGCAAGCGGCTTAAGGAGGAATTTAAGTAATGAATAAAACAGAATTAATTGCAGCTGTTGCAGAAAAAGCAGACATTTCAAAAAAAGATGCAGAAAAAGCAATGAAAGCTTTTGTTGAAGTTGTTACAGAACAGCTTAAGAATGGCGACAAAGTTCAGGTAGTAGGATTTGGAACATTTGAAGTATCGGAGAGAGCAGCAAGAGAAGGAAGAAATCCGCACACTGGAGAGGCGATGACAATTGCTGCAAGCAAAGCACCGAAATTTAAAGCCGGCAAAGCACTGAAAGATGCATTAAACTAATTTGACCGATTCACAGGTAAGTTTCTAAAGTAAACAACAGAAAGGCAGGGATTCAAAATCCCTGCCTTTCCTGCTGAAAGTATCCGGAGGTAAAGATGAGATTAGACAAGTTTTTAAAAGTGTCCCGCCTGATCAAGAGAAGAACCGTTGCTAACGAGGCATGTGATGCCGGCAGAGTACTGGTAAACGGCAAAGCGGCAAAAGCTTCCGTGAAGGTAAAGGTCGGTGACATTATTGAGATTCAGTTCGGGACAAAAAATGTGAAGGTCGAGGTTCTGGATATCCAGGAAACGACTAAAAAAGAAGAAGCAAAAGATTTATTCCGGTATCTGTAACAGATTCTTTTGCTGAAAACAGTTATAATCCGATGGACTCCTTCATATATTATATCAGATGTGAGATGCTTTCGCCTGCTTTGCAGGTCTGAATCCCGCGTCAGAACATGCAGAGAAGGGAGAGCTTGTATGGAGGAACGGCAGACGCAGAAAGGGCATAAGCTGGTGATAAATAACCGGAAAACAAGCATGGTGACAGGAGTACTGGATGTACTTTCTTTTGACTTGAATGAAATTATGCTGGAGACGGAGCAGGGTATGCTTATAGTGAAGGGGACCGACCTCCATGTCAACCGTCTGAGTGTTGAAAAAGGAGAAGTTGACCTGGCAGGCAATATTGACAGCATTTCCTATTCAAATGTCAGCCAGATCAGCCGCGACGGCGATGGTTTTTTTGCAAAGCTATTCAAATAAAGGTGGTAGAAAATGCCGGGAATTGAGACGGAGGCAGTAATTTTTGTTTACGCGGTCCTGTCAGGGGTCGTAATGTTTTCCTGTTATCAGATGCTCCGCCTTTTCCGGAAATTGATCCGCCACCGTGGATGTATCGTCGGCGCAGAAGATCTGATTTACTGGATCGGAATCAGTATGTATATTTTCCGGCAAATGTATTACACGACATATGGCAGTATCCGCTGGTATTTCGTACTGGGGGCCGCGGCAGGAAACCTGCTGGCGTATTCCGCCGGGAGAGAGCTGAAAAAGGTGGGTAAATGTGTCGCAAAGCTCTTGAAAAATAGAGGGAAAGCCGATAAAATAAATAAATAGACAGGGGTGTCTGCAGAGAAATTTCAAATACAGAGATTCTGGAAAGAGAAATTTCAGACAGAGGGATTGTTAAATACATTAATAAGACAGGTGAATACAGATGAGTGAAAGCAGAAGAACAGATGCAGCAGGGAAAAAGCAGGAATCACGCAAGTTAACGCTGCGCCGCCATAAAGGCAGTGTGGCTGTGGTCAGTGCAGTAGTGGCAATGCTGGTTGTCGTGCTTACGGTCAGCAGTGTCGGTCTGTACAGGAAGAACCAGATGTACAAGCGTCAGGAAGCAGAATTGCTGCAGCAGATTGAGAAAGAAAAAGAAAGATCGGAAGAAGTGGCAGCTTATGAGGAATATGTCAAGACGGATGATTACATCCGGGATGTGGCAGAGGATAAGCTGAATCTCACAGACCCGAATGAAATTATTTTTAAACCGGCAGAATAGTCATACGAAAGAAGACTCCAGGAGAAATCCTGGAGTTTTTTCGTAACAGATTTTATTCAAGGCCCGCTTACGAGCCTTGGCACGGGAATGCAGCGTTGCTCCCGGATATGAGATGACATGGAAAGCAGGGATTTTATGGAAGAAGGACAAGTACTGCATACCAGCCCGTATGTGGCACAGATAGAAAAATTTGCAGATTCATTAAAACAGCTGTCAAAAACATTTCTTCAGATGGAAGGAAAGAAAAAATCGTTTTCCAGAGAAGAGATTGATAATATGTTTGTACATGTGAGGGACAAGGTATGTGCAAATTGCGAGAAAAATGAGTGGTGCTGGAAAGAGAATTTTGTCCGTACATATCAGATGGGATATGAAATACTTTCGGCGGTGGACCGCTATGGAAATGAACTGAATACAGAAACAAAGCGGAAGCTGCAGCAGTACTGTGTGATGGCACCCGTTTTTTTGCGGGAAATGCTCGAGGCATTCCAGGGTGCACGTCTGAATATGATGTGGGAGAACCGTATGGTGCTCAGCAGGGAAGGATGCGCCATTCAGCTTGATGCCTTTGCAGAAATGATACGGAGTACGGCAAAAGAGATGGAAGACAGTATGTTTACCGACGAACGCATGGAAAAAAAGATTATCGCCGTGCTAAAAAAACGAGGTGTTCGCGTCCTGCACATTAATTTTTTTATGAGCAAAGACGGAAAATATGAAGTCCATGTGACCGCCCGTATGCTGCAGGAGCAGTGCATTACCGTAAAACAGCTTGTAAAAGAAATCTCACGGGTCATGGGCAGGAGGCTGGTGCCGGGCGGGAATCAGGCACAGGTGTTGGGAAGAGAATATCTGTCAATTGTCTGTATGGAAGGACCGTCTTTTTACACACTTCAGGGCGTGGCGCGCATCGGAAAAGGCAGCAGTCAGATATGCGGGGATAATTTTATGATGATCGACCTGCCGGGCGGACGCCGGGGAGCGGCACTGTCGGACGGCATGGGATCGGGCGAGAAGGCATGCCGGGAAAGCACTCTTGTTATTGAACTCCTGGAAGAATTACTGGAAGCCGGGTTTCCGGAAAAGACAGCGATCCAGATGATCAACACCACACTGGTGATGGGGCGGGAAGAAATTCATTACTCCACGATCGATATGAGCATTTTTGATTTATATACCGGAAAACTTGAATTGCTGAAGGCAGGGGCATCCTCGACATTTATCCGGAAAAGGGACCGGGTGGAACATATCTGCTCCACAAGTCTGCCGATAGGGGTTCTGCATAAAATAGAAATTGATTCTGTGGAACGGCAGCTGGAGAGCGGAGATTATGTCATCATGGTGACGGATGGAATCATGGATGCGCTTCCGGTGGGTGAACAGGATATTATTATGGAAACAATTATCAAGGGGACCTGGATGGTAAACCCGAAGGAAATGGCAGAACATATCCTGCAGCAGATTCTGAACTGGAGCAAAGAACCGCCCCAGGACGATATGACAGTGCTTGTGATCGGAATCTGGGACACAGTCCGGGCATAATAGTTATTGTAACGGGGAATGAGTCACGAACAGGTAAAAATATAAACTAAGGGTTGCCTGGCGGGCGGAAATTGGGTATAGTTTACATATGAGAAAAATGAAAGTATTTATGGAAAAGTATTGTATGATTACAGCAGAAGACAGAGTGATTGCGGGTGTATCGGGCGGAGCGGATTCGGTATGCCTGTTTTTCGTGCTTCTGGAACTGAGCAGGGAAATGGGCTTTGAATTTTCAGCAGTTGTCCATGTGAATCACGGCCTCCGGGGGGAAAGCTCTGACAGTGACGAGCAGTTTGTCAGGGAATTATGCGGGAAGTATCATATACCACTGGAAATTTTTAACGTGGATCTGGAATCAATTGCCAAAAAACGGAAACAATCTCTTGAAGAGGCCGGAAGAGTAGTGAGGCGGGAGGCATTTGAAACGACGCGCAAAAAATACGGAGCGGATAAAATTGCCCTGGCACATCACCAGAACGACAACGCGGAGACTCTGCTCTGGAATCTGTGCAGAGGTGCAGGCCCGAAGGGAATGGGAGGAATCCGTCCGGTGAACGGTGTCTTTATCCGTCCCCTTCTCTGCATGAGCCGCAAAGAAATTGAAGAGTTTCTTTTGGCAAGAAATCAGGGATACTGTAACGATGAGACCAATGACGAAACAGTCTACACCAGGAATAAGATGAGGCATCTGGTCATCCCGGTCCTCGAAGAGCAGGTGAATGCCCGTGCAGTGCAGCATATCAATGAGGCAGCATGCCGGATGTGGGAAGTGGAAGAATACATGGAAGACCGTACGCGGGAGGCATATGAGGCATGTGCCGAATGTGGAGAAGGAATCTGTCTGATTTTCAAAGAACGTCTGGAAGCATTTCCGCCTGTCATACGGAAACGTGTCGTCAGAAAGAGTCTGGAAGAGGTTTCAGGACAACTGAAGGATCTGGGGCAGGTGCATGTGGAGTCTGTGGCGGAGCTTTTAAAAAAACAGCCGGGGCGAAGCCTGAATCTTCCCTACGGAATAAAGGCAAAGAGAGTGTACGAAGGTGTCCGGCTGGAAAGATGCGGCCGGGCAGAGACGGAAGTCTTGCAAAATGGACAGGAGATTTCCGGAATACAGCTTCAGATCCCGGGGGACACACACGTACCGGGGGCAAATATAATTATCCGATGTACGGTGTTCCCAAAAAAGGACGGCATTTCCGAAAAGGATATCCCACAAAAAGGGTACACGAAATGGTTTGATTATGATATAATAACAAAATCGGCTGTTTGTATCAGGACAAGAAAAGCCGGTGATACCATAGCCATTGACAGGGACGGGCATCGTAAGAAAATAAAGTCCTGGTTTGTAAATGAAAAAATTCCTGCGGAAGCGAGGGATAAGATATTAATGATTGCAGAGGAAGACAGGATTCTCTGGATTCTCGGATATCGTATGGGAAGCGATTATCAAATCAGCGGGAATACAAAACATATTCTACAGATAAAAGTGATGGAGGAAAAGGAAAATGGCAGAGACAATTAGAGTATTGGTACCGGAAGAGGAAGTTGATGCTAAGATTGCAGAGCTTGGGGAAAAAATCAGTGAAGACTATGCCGGAAAACAGGTGCATTTAATCTGCATTTTAAAGGGCGGCGTTTTCTTTATGTGTGAACTCGCAAAACGGATTACCGTGCCGGTATCGATGGATTTTATGTGTGTAAGCAGCTACGGTGACGATACTTCATCCAGCGGCATTGTCCGCATCGCAAAAGATCTGGATGAGTCGATCCAGGGCAAAGATGTGCTCATCGTCGAGGACATTATTGATTCCGGCAGGACATTATATTATCTTATGGATGTACTTGAAAAACGGAATCCGAACAGCATCCGCCTGTGTACCCTGCTTGATAAGCCGGAACGCAGAGTGAAAGATGTGAAAGTGGATTATGTCGGGTTCGACATACCGGATGAATTTGTGGTAGGGTATGGTCTCGACTATGCACAAAAATATAGAAATCTTCCTTATATCGGCGTTGTGGAAGGCCTGGAATAGGAAGATACAACAGGAAGGAGTAACAACAATTGAATAACCAGAACAGGAATAAAGGGTTCGGCGGCGCATCTCTGATAACCTTTCTTGTGATTGTTCTTGCAGCATTATGGTTTTCGACTTATATGCAGCAAAACAGCCAGGAAATCAGCTACACCCGGCTGGAGCAGGAAGTCAGAGATGGCAATGTAAAAGAGATTGTCATCAACCCGAATAAGACAGTACCGACAGGAACTGTGACACTCGTCCTGCGTGACAGCGGACTTACGAAGAGAGTGAATGTTTCCGATGTAAAAGAAGCCGAGGAATTGTTCAGAAAATATAATCTGGAGTATCAGATGGCAGACGTGCCTGAAGACAGTCTGCTGACCACCGTCGTGATTTCACTTGTGATTACACTGGCGGCGGTTCTGCTTTTATTTGCGCTGATGAACCGGCAGAACGGCGGGGCGAATTCAAAAGCAATGAATTTCGGGAAAAGCCGGGCAAACATGACAAAACCTGGTGATAAAAAAATCACATTTGAGAATGTGGCAGGCTTAAAAGAAGAAAAAGAGGCGTTGGAGGAAATCGTCGATTTCCTGAAGAATCCGAAAAAATACGTTCAGGTCGGGGCAAGAATCCCGAAAGGAGTGCTTCTTGAGGGACCTCCGGGAACAGGTAAAACGTTGCTTGCCAAAGCGGTCGCAGGAGAAGCAGGCGTACCGTTCTTCAGCATTTCCGGCTCTGATTTTGTGGAAATGTTCGTCGGAGTCGGCGCATCCCGTGTACGCGATCTGTTCCAGGATGCCAAGAAAAATGCTCCGTGCATCGTATTTATCGATGAGATAGATGCGGTGGCGAGACGGCGCGGAAGCGGGCTCGGCGGCGGGCACGACGAGCGTGAACAGACACTGAACCAGATGCTTGTGGAGATGGATGGTTTCGGCGTGAATGAAGGAATTATCGTCATGGCGGCGACAAACCGGAAAGACATCCTTGACCCGGCAATCCTCCGTCCGGGACGTTTTGACAGAAATGTTGTGGTAGGGCGTCCGGATGTGGCAGGAAGAGAAGAAATCTTAAAAGTCCACGCGAAGAACAAACCGCTCGGCGATGACGTGGATCTTAAGCAGATTGCGCAGACGACCGCAGGATTTACCGGAGCGGATCTTGAAAATCTGCTGAATGAGGCGGCAATTCTTGCGGCAAAAGAAGGCCGGGTATATTTAATGCAGAGCGATATCCGCCATGCATTTGTCAAAGTGGGAATCGGTACAGAGAAAAAGAGCAGAGTCGTTTCCGAAAAAGAACGGAGGATCACCGCTTATCATGAGGCGGGCCATGCAATCCTTTTCCATGTGCTTCCGGATGTCGGTCCGGTTTACAGCGTGTCGATCATCCCGACAGGCGGTGCAGGCGGCTATACGATGCCTCTCCCGGAAAAGGATGAGATGTTCAATACAAAGGGACAGATGCTTCAGGAGATTACCGTATCTCTGGGCGGACGTGTCGCGGAAGAGCTGGTACTGGACGATATTACGACCGGCGCATCGGCCGATATCCGCCAGGCAACGGCAATCGCAAAATCAATGATCACCAAGTTCGGAATGTCCGACAAGCTTGGACTGATTAATTACGGAAATGAAAATGACGAAGTCTTTATAGGGAGAGATTTTGGTCATACATCAAGAGGATATAGTGAGAAAGTGGCGGGCACTATTGATGATGAAGTGAAACGCATCATGGATGAATGTTATGCCCAGGCAAAAGCACTGATCCAGAAGCACAGAGATGTGCTTGATGCGTGTGCGCAGCTTTTGCTTGAAAAAGAAAAAATAACAAGAAGCGAGTTTGAGGCATTATTTGAAGCTTAACGACCGGTCATGGGCAGGAATAACTGCATAGCGGCGGAAGAAGCACCGGAGGTGTGCTGCGCTGTCCCAGTGAGTGTGTAGTGAGCGGGATCGGTGCTTGAAAGATTATACAGGCCGGAGATGAATAGCTCGCAGGGGGAACAACATGAACAAACAGGCATTGTTCTGCGACGGGACGGCATCTTATGTCATCCCGGCAGAACCAAAACAAAATGAAAAAGTAAGACTGCGTTTCAGAACAGCAAAGGATGATGTTGAAAATGTTTTTCTGATAACGGGAGCGGTAAGGTTTCCGATGAGTAAAGCAGGTTCTGAAGGTGTATTTGATTACTATGAGATAGAATGGGAGCTGGGGACGGAAGCTTTCGTGTATTCGTTTGAGGCAGACAGTGACGGTGAAATCTGCTATTACAACCGGGTAGGTGCGACGTCCATGCCGAATTCAGATTATCCGTTTAAGATCGTTCCGGGATTTGCTACACCGGACTGGGCAAAAGGCGCGGTCATGTATCAGATATTTGTGGACCGTTTTTATAACGGAGACCCGTCCAATGATGTTAAAGATAACGAATATATTTATATAGGCGGACCGAGCCGGAAGATAACGGACTGGGATGCGCCGCTGGAATCAATGGATGTGAGGAGATTTTGCGGCGGTGACCTCCAGGGGGTCTGGGATAAGCTGGATTATCTGGAAAACTTAGGCGTAGAAGTGATTTATTTCAGCCCGTTGTTCGTGTCGCCGTCAAACCACAAATATGATATTCAGGATTATGATTATATTGATCCGCATTACGGGAAGATCGTCAATGACGGGGGCGACACCCTGCCGGACTGGGCGAATGATAATGTGTGTGCGACCATGTATCAGAAACGTACCGGTGCAAAGGAGAATCTTGAAGCAAGCAATGAGTTATTTGCCCGCCTGGTCGAAGAGATGCATAAAAGAGGCATGAAGGTAATCCTGGACGGAGTGTTCAACCACTGCGGTTCATTTAATAAATGGATGGACCGGGAGAGAATATATGAGCAGCAGGAGGACTATGATAAGGGGGCGTATGTCAGTGCGTCCAGCCCTTACCGCACCTTCTTCCAGTTCATGAATAATAATGAGAATGCATGGCCCTATAACACGAGCTATAATGGCTGGTGGGGGCATGAAACTTTGCCGAAATTAAGTTATGAAGCTTCCCCGAAGCTTGAGAAATATATCATGGATATCGGACGAAAATGGGTTTCCCCTCCCTATAATGCAGACGGATGGCGTCTGGACGTGGCGGCGGACTTGGGATTCTCCAATGAATATAACCACAGATTCTGGAAGAAGTTCCGCAAAGAAGTAAAAAGTGCAAATCCGAATGCCATTATCCTTGCGGAGCATTATGGAAGCCCGTCCGACTGGCTTCAGGGAGATGAATGGGACAGTGTCATGAATTATGATGCGTTCATGGAACCGCTGACATGGTTTCTGACCGGCATGGAGAAACACAGTGATGACAGCAAAATGGCACTGCGCGGCAACGCGGAAAATTTTGTGAATACGATGAACCATTTTATGGCGGCAATGCTGACACCTTCGCTGCAGGTAGCCATGAACGAGCTTTCAAATCATGATCATTCAAGATTTCTGACCCGCACGAACCACAAGGTCGGGCGCATCAGCTCCCTCGGTTCCAAAGCGGCAGAGGAAGGCGTTGATTATGCGGTAATGCGTGAGGCCGTAACGGTTCAGATGACATGGGTCGGGGCACCGACCGTATATTATGGTGACGAGGCAGGAGTGTGCGGGTTTACCGATCCTGACAGCAGGCGGACATATCCGTGGGGACACGAAAAACAGGATCTGATTGATTTCCACAGAGAGATGATCCACATCCATAAAACAGAAAAACCTCTCCGTACCGGTTCGCTCCGGATGCTCTTCTGGGAAAAGGATATCCTTGCATATGCCCGTTTCCAGGATGGTGAGCAGGTAGTCGTTGTCATTAACAACGGTGAAAAACTGAAAAAAGTGACAGTTCCGGTGTGGATAGCGGGAGTACCGATGAAGGGACGGATGAAACGGCTGATGTATTCTTTTGACGAAGGATATACCGTCGAACCGGATGAATACATCATTTATAATGGAGAAATCGTTGTAAATATGGGAAAAACGTCGGCGCTGGTATTAAGCACCGTTAAAGAAGAACAATAGAAAGAAAGGAACAGGTGAACAGTATGTCAGAGAAACCAAAATATTATATAACGACGGCGATTGCCTATACATCAGGCAAACCGCATATCGGGAACACATATGAGATCGTCCTTGCAGATGCAATTGCAAGGTACAAAAGAAGCCAGGGGTATGATGTGTTTTTCCAGACAGGAACTGACGAACACGGACAGAAGATCGAGCTGAAAGCCGCAGAAGCAGGTGTGACTCCGAAAGAATTCGTTGATAACGTATCTGCGGAAATCAAGAGGATCTGGGATCTGATGGATACATCCTATGATAAATTTATCCGCACGACGGACGATTATCATGAAAAACAGGTACAGAAGATATTTAAAAAGCTTTATGATAAAGGTGATATTTACAAAGGGTATTACGAAGGAATGTACTGTACTCCGTGCGAATCTTTCTTTACGGAGTCCCAGCTTGTAGACGGAAAATGCCCTGACTGCGGGCGGGAAGTCCAGCCGGCGAAAGAGGAGGCATATTTCTTTAAGATGAGCAAATATGCAGACCGCCTGATCGAGCATATTAATACACATCCGGAATTCATTCAGCCGGTGTCCCGCAAAAATGAGATGATGAATAATTTCCTGCTTCCGGGACTTCAGGACCTTTGCGTGTCAAGGACATCTTTCAAATGGGGAATCCCGGTAGATTTTGATCCGAAACACGTTGTCTATGTATGGCTGGATGCCCTGACAAACTACATTACCGGAATCGGATATGACTGCGATGGAAACAGCCCGCAACAGTTTCAGAAAAACTGGCCGGCAGATCTGCATCTGATCGGAAAGGACATCATCCGCTTCCATACGATTTACTGGCCGATCTTCCTGATGGCACTGGATCTTCCGCTTCCAAAGCAGGTATTCGGACATCCGTGGCTGCTGCAGGGCGACGGCAAGATGAGCAAGTCCAAGGGAAATGTACTGTATGCAGACGAACTGGTGGATTTCTTTGGAGTAGACGCAGTACGTTATTTCGTGCTGCATGAGATGCCGTTTGACAATGACGGTGTTATTACATGGGAGCTGATGGTAGAGCGTATGAACTCTGACCTTGCAAATACTCTTGGAAATCTTGTAAACCGTACAGTTTCTATGACAAATAAATACTTTGGAGGCATTGTGACAGACAAGGGTGTGGCAGAAGAAGTGGATGCAGACCTGAAAGCAGTCGTGGATGCCGTTCCGGGTCTTGTGGAAGCAAAGATGGATGAACTCCGTGTGGCGGATGCAATGACAGAGATTTTCACCCTGTTTAAACGCTGCAATAAATATATCGACGAGACAATGCCGTGGGTGCTGGCGAAAGATGAAGCCAGGAAAGACCGTCTTGAGACGGTACTCTGGAATCTGATTCAGAGCATTTCTGCGGGAGCAAGACTTCTTGAGCCATTTATGCCGTCTACAAGTGCAAAAATTCTTGCTCAGTTAAATGACGGTCATGTGACAGACAAACCGGAAATCCTGTTCCAGAGACTCGATATCGCAGAGGTACTGAAAAAAGTTGAAGAACTCCATCCTCCGGTAGAGGAAGAAGCAGATGAGCCGGAAGAAGAAGTGATCGATATTGAAGCAAAACCGGAAATCACCTTCGAGCAGTTCGGGGCAATGCAGTTCCAGGTCGGAGAGATCATTGCATGCGAAGCAGTAAAGAAGTCCAAAAAGCTTCTCTGTTCACAGGTGAAGATCGGAAGCCAGGTAAAGCAGATCGTATCCGGAATTAAGGCCCATTACACACCGGAAGAAATGGTTGGAAAGAAAGTAATGGTACTTGTCAATCTTAAGCCGGCAAAGCTGGCGGGAGTATTGTCTGAGGGAATGCTGCTCTGTGCAGAGGATGCAGACGGAAACCTGGCACTGGTGACGCCTGAAAAACCGATGCCTTCAGGAGCCGAAATCTGCTAAAATACCTGAAAGCAGGCAGGATTGGCTGAAATATGCAACTATGCCGGGACAAAAGCGGATAGTGTCCGCCGAAAACAGAAGAAAAGAGTAAAAAAGAGCTTCCGTATCCGACGAAAAATGTCGGAACGGAAGTTTTTTATTGTCAAGCGTATGAAAGTCCATTGGACTATTTTTGAGTTGCCAAGCATATAAAAAATAATCCGGTGGACCATTTTTGAGTAAACAAAGAAGCCTGCATTTATAACATAAGGGTTAAATAAATGCGATATAAAATGTCGGAAAATTACAAAAATATAAAACGATTAACAAATAATAAAAACAAATACTTTAAAAATGTATTGACAAATGAAGGGGAATATGGTAATGTTTAATTAATCCAAAGGAGAAAACAAAATGAATCAGAAATCTCAGAAGGATATCATCTTAAGAAAATTAAAATCACAATTTCATAAGATGGCTGGAATATAAAAGAAAAGGAGGAAAAGGTCCCATGGACAGCATATCAGAATTCTTTAATCAATATGTAAGTGGTACGGCAAATGGTTGTTCCTGTGAAGAAGAGACCTTTACCTGTATCGGATAAAAACATCCGGCATATGATGAAATAAAAAGAAAAGGCATGATCGGAGAGTACGGAAGCTGGATGAAAAATAAAAAGATTCGGCATTTGCATACATATTGAAAACAAGTTACCACATAAATTAACGGAATTTAAAGAGATGTGTGAAGAAACATCATAAAAAATATCCGAAAAAAATGATAATCGATATAGAATCGAAAAACCCGAAAAAGAAAGCCGGGAAGCGGCGAAAGTAATATAAAAGGTAGAGGTCTTACAGGAACGGAATCAAGATGATTCCTCCGATTTATAAATAAATCAGAATGAAAAAATTAAATAACGATTAAAAGTGCATCTTCATCAAGAAATGAGGATGCATTTTTTTGACAATGAGCATGGATTATGGTATGCTAATGAGAGATATCGGCATATGAGATGGAACGCGTTAATGAATGCAGCGCATGCCGGATAGGGCGGAAGCATTCTGAAATATTATTTATAATGAGGTGAGTGCAGTGGATAGGTACGAATATAAGTTAAAGACAGAGCAGATGCTTGAACTTATGGAAGAAGGTGCATATGGTAAAGCGGCAGAACTTGCAGATACGATTGACTGGAGGAGAGTGCGAAGCGCTTCAATGCTGATGAATGTCAGTGACATTTATGAAAAGAATAAGGATTATCAGCAGAGCTACGAAGTCCTGAAGATTGCTTATCATCGTGCGGAGGGAAGCAGAAAAATTATTTACAAATTGTGTACGCTTGCATTGAAAACACGGAACGTAGATGAAGCAATCGATTTCTATGAAGAATTTCTGCAGGTCGCGCCCAAAGATCCGAATCGCTTTGTTCTCCGGTATCAGATTCTGAGAGCTCAGAAAGAACCCATTGAACAGCAGATCGAGGCGCTGGAGTCATTTAAGAAGGCAGAATACGTAGAAGAATGGGCATATGAGCTGGCAAAATTGTACCATGAGGCAGGTATGACGGCAGAATGCCTGGAAGAATGTGACGATTTGATCCTGTGGTTCAGCGAAGGCGAATATGTGTATAAGGCTATGGAACTCAAAATGCGCCATCGGCCGCTGACACCGTCACAGAAAGCAAAATACGATCATCGGAATGATAAGGTTTCTGATGAGACCGAGGAAATCCCGGATTTGACTGAATATGCGGAACGTGAGAAAGATGTGACAGAAAAGAACCGGGAAGAAACGCAGGATGTATCTGACGCGGATGCTGTTACGGACGAATCAGAAGAACAGCCGGTCAAGGAAAAGAAACGTAAGCTTGGAAATACAATGCAGTTGGGTGATGCACTTAAAGCATTGCTTAATCTCGGCGGAAAAAATGAATCTGAGGAAAAAGCCGAAAAAGAGCCGGAAACGGAAGAAGAGGATATCAGCGAACTGGAAGGTGCAATAGAAGAAATAGAGTCTGTCGCTGATTTAGAACTGGTACATGATCTGGATGCAGAAAAACATTCAAGAGTTATAAAAGTTGACCCGGATTTAGAAGAACTTAAGCCGGTTCCTCTGGATGATGAAGAATTCGAGGATGAGGAAGAAGAGGAAGAGATTATAGAAAAGGAACTGCTTACTGCGGAGGAGCTGGATGAAGCACTGCGGGAGGCACAGGAAGAAGAGACAGCAGAAGAGGTTGCTGTGGAAGAAGAAGCAAAAGAAGAGGCAGCAGAAGAGGTTGCTGTGGAAGAAGAAGCAGAAGAGAATCCGGAAGAAGAAGGCGCTGTAGAAGAAGCAACAGAAGAAAATCCGGAAGAAGAAGGCACTGTAGAAGAAGCAACAGAAGAGAATCCGGAAGAAGAAGGCACTGTAGAAGAAGCAACAGAAGAGAATCCGGAAGAAGATAACACTGCAGGGGAAGAAAGAGCAGAAAGTCTCGATGTTGAAGCAGAAATAGGAGAAGAGATTGTTTCAGAAAAAGAGACTGCAGAGGGCATCATTGCAGAAACAGCAGAAGAAGATAGTGCGGAACAGATAAATAAGGGGGCAGACAATCAGATTGAAGGTCAGATGAGTCTTGACGATATCCTTAATGGCTGGTCTGCAGCACCGCAGGAAGAAATCCCGGCTGAAGCCACCATTGAAGAGCTTTTGCAAATGGCAGACGCACGTGATAAAGCAGAAAAGACCGGAGAATCAGATGACGAGGAAACCGCAGTGGAAATAGTAGAGGAAGAGTCAGAAGAGCTGCCTGAGGAACAAACTGTTGAGGAAACACAAGAAGAAAAGGCAGAGAAATTGGCAGAAGACGTTGAAAATATTACTGAAGAGTCAGAAGTAACATTGGAAACAGAAGAAAAGATACCGGAAAAGAATGTGTTGAAAAAGCCTGTGCCGACACTCTCACCTGAGATTCAGAGGATGATTGATGAAATTGAGGGCATTATACCAGAGGAAAGTCAGGATACGGAGCCTGAGACGGAGAAAAAGGTTTCGGGCATGGCCTCCAGGACGGCAGAGGATAATATGGGGGCAGTAGCAGAACAGCTTCGCATGGAAGATGCTGCGGATGAATTTGAAGATTTGGATGATTCAGATGCTGAAGACGAATACGAGGATGAGGATGAACTGATACTTGATGATTCTGAAAGTGAAGAATGGACGGACGAATATGAGGAAGACGAAAGTGAAGGGGATGTTGATACAGACGATTTAAGTCTGGAAATGCTTGATCAAGAAGAATATTCCGAGGAGTACGAGGAAGAAGAGTACGACGAGGAAGAAGAGTATGACGAGGAAGAGTACGACGAAGAAGAGTATGACGAGGAAGAGTACGACGAAGAAGAGTACAACGAGGAAGAGTACAACGAGGAAGAGTACGACGAGGAGGAGTACGACGAAGACGAGTACGAGGAAGAAGAGTACGACGAGGAAGAGTACGACGAAGACGAGTATGAGGAAGAAGAGTACGACGAGGAAGAGTACGAGGAGGAAGAGTACGACGAAGACGAGTATGAATACGACGAAGAGGAATATGAGGAAGTCGACTCAGCTTCTGTCGGTGCGAGCCTTGAGGAAGAATTTCAGCCGCATGAAGAGTATGATGATGAATGGGATGACAGAGAAATCCCGGATGATGATGACGATGATAAGATACATTTCCTGTCAGAAACCGCTCCGCTCAGCCGGAAAGAGACGGCAAAGCTGATTGCGACAGGACGGACGTCTCCGCTTCCGGTGGATGAAATTTCAGATGCGTTGTCGATCTCAGATAATGGTTTTATTGTCCACAGAGGATATGAACTTAAGCCAAGAAACGGTGCTGCAAGAAGACCGGCCCTCACAGAAGAGCAGAAAAAGCTGTTTTCCTATTTCGTTCCGGTTCGGGGAATGAGCGAGCAGATTATCGATGTCCTTGAACAGGATAAGAACTGTACGAACAGAAGAGGAACTTCCAGAACAGGTAATCTTCTTATTATCGGAAATAAGGGCAATGGTAAAACCGTTCTGGCAGTTGATGTTGTAAAAGCAATTCAGAAGCAGAGAAATATCCGTCAGGGCAAAGTCGCAATCCTGACAGGAGAAGCTCTCAACAAGAAAAAAGTCAGTGATGTATTTGAGAAGTTGTATGGCGGCGCGCTGATCATTGAGAAATCAGGAAGACTGGATGAAAAAACGGTTGCAAGGCTGAATAAAGCTATGGAGCAGGATACAGGAGAGCTGCTGGTCGTGCTGGAAGATCAGAGAAAACCGCTTGACCGCCTCCTTACGACAAACAGAGAATTCAGAAAACGCTTTACAAGCCGGCTGGAAGTACCGATTTTCATCAATGATGAACTGGTAACATTCGGTCAGACATACGCACAGGAAAACGGATACCGTATTGACGAGATGGGAATGCTTGCATTGTACAGCCGCATCGATGCGATGCAGAGGGAAAATCACGCAGTGACTGTTGCAGAAGTAAAAGAATTAATGGATGAAGTAATGGAGCGCTCCAAGAAACTTTCGGCAAAGAAACTTATGAAAAACCTGTTCGGGCGAAATACAGATGATGCGGACAGAATCATTCTTTCAGAGAGAGATTTTAATATTTAGTAACCGGCGAAAGCCGCTGATACTGGCAAAGAATTAAACAGAATAATTTATTAAAACAGGCGGGTCTTGAAAGAATATGACCTTCCGTGCAGACGTCTGAAACAAGAATTTAGCTGTCTGCACGAGGTCAGAAGAACTTGCCTGTTTTTCTTTGATTATGAGATTATAGAGATGTAAATTTGCTGAACCGAAGAATAGTCTTGTAAAAAATGTGAAATGACACAAAAAGTATAAACAAAAGGCGACAAGAGACATAATAGCTTGTCAAAATAAATAGAAGGCTGTAAAATAAGTTCGGCGATTTAGGCTGTACAAGTATGTCTGTTTTGCAGATACGGAAGCGTCGTCCCTCTGTTCAAGAAACAGATTGCAGAAGGCGGTCCCGTCACAGTGACAGATAAAAACATTATCCGCTATTTTATGACCATCCCGGAAGCGGTATCCTTGGTACTACAGGCGTCATATTACGCAAAAGGCAGAGAAATCTTCGTGCTTGACATGGGAGAACCGGTAAGAATCGATGATATGGCGAGAAATTTGATTCGCCTGTCAGGGTATACTCCGAATGTGGACATTATGATAGAGTACACCGGCTTAAGGCCGGGTGAGAAACTTTATGAAGAGCTTCTGATGGATGAAGAAGGACTCCGGGCGACTACAAATGAATTGATTCATATCGGAAAACCGATAGAAATCATATTGATAAAACACACCAAGCAAGTGTATAATGATGTTGTAGAATCTTCAATTTACGGCTGATTTTGCTCATAAGCGGGTGTTAAGCTCATAACCTTCATCATGCACTCATTCATATAAGCGTGCCCATGTGGTATGTTTTGCAGACCCGTACAGGTACAGAGGAAAAAATACGGATGCAATGCCAGAAGCATATATCCGAAGAAGTGCTGGAGCGATGCTTTATCCCTTATTATGAAGAGCAGAAGCATATACGTGGAAAGTGGACAACACAGACAAAAGTCCTCTTCCCCGGATACGTTTTTATGGTAGGTGAGAACATAGAAATGCTTTACGAAGGATTGAATGAAAAGTCTAATCCCCTGCTATGCTGAAATGCTGGTTGCAAGTTAAAAGTATATGATTACCCAACTATGTATGCAGTAGGAGGAAAGAGACATTTTAGAGAGTTTGATATTGAAGAACTTTTATATAGAAAGCCACTGGTTGTTTCAGATGAACGTACAAATGAATATTATAAAGATAAGATAGTTTTGATTATCGGTGGCGGAGGTTCTATTGGCTCTGAGTTATGCAGACAGTTGGCAAAGATGCAACCGAAGCAGATTATCATCTTGGTCATTTACGAAAATGGTGCATATGATGTTCAGCAGGAACTGAAGATTGTATACGGAAATCGCTGGGATTTACGGATAGTAATTTTTACAGTTTTGATGAGTACATAAAATGTTTATGTACCGATCAAAACGGTAGAAAAGCTTAAAAACACAGGTAATGAGAGAGAGACAAGATAGTGTGTAACAGACCGGGGAGAACCGGAGGAAAGGAACATAAGATTTGGAACATACAAAAAAACGAGGGGCAGGAAAGTATCATGTTCAAAAGAAAAGGTGAGTTTAAACCGTTTGAGTCCAAGGTATGGCTGGCGAGTCCGACCATGCATGGAGAGGAACTGAAATATGTAACTGAGGCATATGAGACCAATTGGATGAGCACGGTTGGTAAGAATATAAATGAGGTTGAAAAGATTGCTGCTGAAAAGGCAGGGGTGAAGTATGCGGTTAGTTTGTCCTGCTGCACGGCTGCTCTGCATTTATGTTGCAAGCTGGCGGGGGAGAGACTTTACGGAAAGCCCGCGATCAGCCACGGTGCACTAGAAGGGAAGAGGGCGTTCTGCTCTGACATGACTTTCGATGCGACCTTGAACCCGGTGGTTTATGAGGGCGGTATTCCAGTGTTCATCGACACAGAGGCAGACAGTTGGAACATGAATCCGGTTGCTCTGGAGAAAGCGTTTGAACTTTATCCTGAGGTTAAGCTTGTTGTGAGTGCAGAGTTGTACGGTTTCCCTGGAAGAATGGATGAGATCAAAAGAATCTGCGGGAAACATGGTGCTCTGCTGATTGAGGACGCTGCTGAAGCGATGGGTGCGACTATTCATGGTAAGCAGTGTGGAACGTTTGGTGACTATAGTGCTGTCAGCTATAACGGTAACAAGATTATCACAGGAAGTAGTGGCGGTTGTCTGCTGACGAATAGTATCGAAGATGCAAACAAAGCGAGAAAATGGTCCACACAGGCACGCGAGAATGCTGCTTGGTATCAGCATGAAGAGCTTGGATATAACTACAGAATGAGCAATGTTATTGCTGGAGTTGTTAGAGGACAATACGGATATCTTGAGGAGCATATTGCACAGAAGAAAGCTGTGTATGAGAGATACAGAGAGGGCTTGAAGGGACTTCCGGTTAAGATGAATCCGATTACCGAGGGGACAGAACCTAATTATTGGTTAAGTGCTTTGATCATTGATGAGGATGCTATGTGCAAGCAGGTAAGAGGGGAAGTAGACGTGTGCTACAGACCAGAAGAGGGCAAGAGCTGTCCGACTGAAATTTTGGAAGCAATAAGCGCTATCAATGCTGAAGGAAGGCCGATATGGAAACCGATGCACATGCAGCCTATGTACAGAATGCATGAAGTAGTAGGGAGGGATGGAAGCCTTAGATGCCGGACGAATGCTTATATAGAAGGATCGGTTGTTGATGTTGGGGCTGATATCTTTGCTAGAGGAGTATGCTTGCCGTCTGATAACAAGATGACTGCTGAAGAGCAGGATAGGATTATTGAGGTTATCAGGGCTTGTTTTGAGTAAGAGATGGGGAAGAAAAGAGTAATAGCTGGAATTTTATTAATCCTCTACATAGGATTCATCATATACACAACTCTCTTGTGTAGAGAACCGAGAGATTACCGGGAATATAACTTTCAATTGTTTTGGTCTTACCAAAGGTTCTTTGATGATATTGAGCCACTGGGAAAACAGATAGTTTGTAATATTCTATTTTTTATACCATTTGGTGTGTTGGTTTCATTGTGTGTGAATGGAAGTAGAAAGCAGCAGTTGGTTTTTACTGTAATATCAGCATGTCTCTTATCTGGAACAGTAGAGTTTTTACAGTTTATTCTTAAGCTCGGATTTGCAGAGTTTGATGATGTATTTGATAACACATTGGGAGCTGCGATTGGTGCAGTTCTTGTGTTGATATTGATGAAATTAAAGGGGAAAGAAATGAGCCACAAACCATATGGATCTTATGAGAAATATTTCAAAAGACCAATAGATTTACTTTGTGGTCTTGCCGCAGTTATTGTATTTAGCTGGCTGTACATAATCCTTATTATCCTTGGTGCAATATTTATGAGAGGAAATCCTTTCTTTACTCAGGAACGCCCCGGTAAGGATGAGAAGATCTTCAAGTTAATCAAATTCCGGACCATGGATAATAGGAAAGATAAAAATGGGAATCTTTTACCAGATGAAGTAAGACTTAACAAGTATGGTCGGTTTCTAAGAAAGACCAGTTTCGATGAACTTCCGGAGGCTTTCAATATCATCAAGGGGGATATGAGTGTTATTGGACCGAGACCTTTACTTGTGCAGTACTTACCTCGATATAATGCTGAACAAAAACATCGTCATGATGTCAGACCTGGGTTATCTGGATATGCGCAGGTACATGGTAGAAACACCGTGTCTTGGGAAGATAAATTCGCTATGGACGTTTGGTATGCAAACCATGTCACATTTTTAGGTGATGTGAAAATCATTTTCCAGACTGTTGGAAAGGCATTTTTCAAGCAGGAAGGAATCAGTTCTGAAACTTCTGCAACAATGGAAGAGTTTATGGGGACTCCGATTGGAGTGACCAGTACATGGAGGGCGCCACAGTGAAAAGATTAGTAATTATAGGTGCCAGTGGGCATGGGAAAGTGATTGCTGATATTGCTGTTAGAAATGGATATGAGAATATCGTTTTCCTGGATGATGATGAGGATGTTAGGGAATGTGCAGGATTTCCGGTGATAGGAAAGACTTGTGAAGCTAGAAACATTGATGGTGACAAAATTGTTGCTATTGGAAATGCAAAGATTCGAGAAAGAATTCAAAGTGAGCTGGAGAATGTTGTTACCTTGATACATCCAGCTGCTGTTATCAGCAGAAGAGTTGAAATCAGTGAGGGGTCTGTTGTAATGGCGGGAGTCGTTATCAATTCGGATGCTGTTATCGGAAAAGGGTGCATCATCAACACAGGAGCCTCAGTAGATCATGACTGTAAGATAGAAGACTTTGCCCATATCTCAGTTGGAGCTCATGTGGCTGGAACTTGTTGTATTAGTAGGAGAACTTGGATTGGCGCAGGAGCTACGGTAAGCAATAACGTAAATATCTGCGGTGATTGCATGATTGGTGCAGGTGCCGTAGTGATTAAGGATATAGATAAACCGGGAACTTATGTAGGAAGTCCTGCGAGGAAGATTAAGTAATACGAGGGATTATACAAATGAAGGTAATGATTTTAGCCAATAATGACGTGGGCTTATATCAATTTAGGAAAGAACTAATTGAAGAATTACTGAAACAGCATAAGGTGGTTATATCATTACCCTATGGCGATTTTGTAAAACCGTTGGAAGATATCGGCTGTAAGTTCATTGATACTCCAGTTGATCGCAGAGGAATTAATCCAATAAAAGATTTAAGGTTATTCTTCATGTATTGGAAAATTCTAAAGCAGGAGAAACCCGATTTGGTTATCACCTATACAATTAAACCGAATGTTTATGGTGGCTGTGCCTGCCGCTTCATGAAGATTCCTTATGCTGTAAATATCACAGGTTTAGGAACTGCATTTGAAAATGGTGGAATGCTGAAAAAAATCGTAACTGTTATGAACAAGGTTGGCTGCAAGAAGGCAAAGGTTGTCTTTTTTGAAAACGAAGGTAACAGACAGATTTTCATAAAAGAAAAAATTGTTAAAGAAAGCCAGACACATAGACTGAACGGAGCGGGGGTAAACCTTGAAAAATATCAGGTTGCACCATATCCTGGCGGAGAAAAAATCAAATTCCTTTTCATGGGGCGAATTATGGCTGAAAAAGGAATTGATGAATTGTTTGAAGCAATGCAGCATCTTGTGTCTGATGGTATCAACTGTGAGTTACATCTCCTTGGGTCTTATGAGGAAAATTACAAGGCAAAAATTGAGAAATATGAAGCAGAAGGTTGGCTTCATTACTATGGATATCAGAAGGATGTTCGTCCTTTTATCGAAGCATCTCATTGCTTTGTGCTTCCTTCTTGGCATGAGGGAATGGCCAATACCAATCTGGAATGCGCAGCAAGCGGTAGACCGGTAATCACGAGCAACATCCATGGGTGTCTGGAAGCTGTGGAAGATGGAGTAAGTGGGTATCTTTGTGAGAAGCAGAATGCAGATGATTTGTATCGAGTGATGAAGAAGTTTACGAAACTTTCATATGACGAGCGGAAAGCTATGGGATTGGCTGGACGAAAGCATATGGAAGAAGTTTTTGATAAGAAGAAAGTTGTTAGACAAACTATAACTAAATTATGAGGATAGTATCTTATGTGGGAATTAATTCGGATATTCGTACCAAGTATGCTATTGGTGTTTTTTTCAGAAAACCAATCTCAATACAAATTGGGGTATTACAATGAGAAAATATATATAAGAAGAGACAAAATCTTCTATTTTATTATGACTTTGAACATGGCTGTATATGTTGGATTGCGTACCTGGTACAACGATACAGTTACATATTTGCAGCATTACAACTCGATTAGTGCAAATAAGTCTATTTTTGATGGAATTGAGTGGTCATTGGGCAGTAATCCTGGTTTTATGGTTGTAAATAACCTGTTTAAAGTGTTAGGATTTTCATCTCAGACATTTTTGATGATTTTTGCATTAATTACAATAGTAATTTATTTATGGTTTATAAGAAAATATACAGATGATTTATGGCTATCTGTTTTTTTCTTTTTTACAATGGGATGTTATACATTTACGATGGCTGCAATTAAACAAACAGTGGCTGTTGCATTTTGTTTGATTGCAGTGGATCGAGCAATTCAAAAAAAATGGATTCCGTTTATATTGTGGATATTGGTTGCAAGTACGTTTCATCCATATTCATTAATGTATTGTATAGTGCCGTTGTTATTTTTTAAACCGTGGACAAAAAAAACAGGTATTTTATTAGGAGTCTTTGCAGTTGTAGGAGCTACTATGCAAGTATTGTTAAGTACAATTCTCAGTATTACAACTGTAATGGGTGAAGAATATAATATAGAAACTTTTACAGGACAAGGGGTAAACATCTTCCGACTTATGGTTGTTTGGGCTCCGGTGATATTGTCGTTTTTAGCAAGAAGTCTGATACGTGAGAGTGATGATAGGTCAGATAATTTAATAATGAATTTGTCAATGTTAAATGCGGAAATAATGTTTGTGGCACTTTTTGGAACAGCAAATTATTTTGCAAGATTGGCAAATTATTTTCTTATTTTCCAAACAATTACTCTTCCGTGGCTGTTTAGGTTTTTTACAACAGAAAGCAAACGTCTTTTGACAATAGTAACGGTCGTATGTTATTTGTTGTATTTTTTATATGCAAATATTATAAATCAGCCCTTTGATATTCAGTTTAATCAAATTAGTGTCTGGGAGTATATTAACTCTATTTTTAGTTAGATTTATGATGTTGAGGTTCAAGCATGTTATCAATTATTGTTCCTGTTTATAATGTTGAAAACTATCTTAATTGTTCTATAAATAGTATATTAAAACAGTCTTATAGTGATTTTGAGTTGATTTTGGTAGATGACGGATCAACAGATAAAAGTGGTAAAATTTGTGACGAATATGCTTCGAATGACCAGAGAATTCAAGTATATCACAGAGAAAATAGAGGAGCTTCAGCTGCAAGAAATTTTGGGATTATAAAATCAACAGGAGAGTATGTATCTTTTTTAGATTCAGATGATTATTGGTGCGATACCTTTTATCTTGAGAAAATTGTAAAAAGATTAGAGAGTAAAAAGTCTGACGTACTATGTGTAAATTTTCATAAGGTAGCCGATAAATTGCCACAGACATCATATTTTAGTTCTAAATCAATGCCAATAGGATTATCAAGTGGTGAGTCAATAGACTATATACATGATAATAATCTTTGGATAGCTTGCGCATGGAATAAAATTATTCGAAGAGATGTACTTTTGGATAATAATCTATATTTTATTGAAGGCGTTACTGCGGAAGATATTGAGTGGAGTGCAAGGTTAGCATTGGCAGTAGAGACTTTTGATTATTTAGACGTAGATGGTATTGCTTACATTCAAAGAGAAGGGTCTGTATCTAAAAGTATGAATACAGATAAAGTTCGATATTTAAAGGACAATGTTTTTAAAGTGGAACATTATGCAAAAGAAGCAAGCGGAAAAAAGAAAGTTCTATTGGATTCATTTTTATCCTATCAACTTGGAACCTTACTTTTAAATATTGCGTTGATGGATAATGGTTATGATAAGAGTCAATTGAAAGGTGAAATTAGACATTTAATGGGCTATCTTAAATATTCATCAGACAGTAAAATTAAAGTGATTAATTATATATATCATATTTTAGGATATAATTTAACACTTAGTCTTTTGAAATTAAGTGGAAAAAGATGACGGGAGGAAGTCTAGATTGAAACCAATAACAGTATTTACACCAGCATACAATCGAGCAGATTTACTACCGCGCTGTTTTGAAAGTATGAGGCGACAAACAAATCAAAACTTTATATGGATGATAATCGATGATGGTTCTCAAGATAATACTAGACAATTAGTTGAATTGTGGAAAACAGAACCTAAAGAGTTTGAATTAGAATATTTTTATAAAGAAAATGGTGGTTTACATACAGCGTATAATGAGGCAATTGAACATATTGAAACACCTCTTTGCGTATGTATTGATTCAGATGACTGGATGCCAGATGATGCAATTGAGAAAATATTGACTTTTTGGGATCAGAATGGTTCAGAAGAGTATGCAGGAATTGTTGGTTTGGATTGCTATATAGATGGAGAAGTAATCGGTGATAAATTGCCTGAACAGAAGGCAATAAATCTTATTGACTTGATGATTGGTAAATATTTTATCAGAAATGGAGATCGAACTAATGTTGTCAGAACTGAATTATATAAAAAATATGCACCGATGAAGGTGTTTCCAGGCGAAAAAAATTTTAACCCACATTATATGCATCTTCAAATTAGCATGGAATATGACTTTTTAGTGCTGAATGAAAACCTTCGATTCGTTGAGTATCAACCTGGAGGAATGAGTAATTCTATGCTAAAACAATACAAAAGTAGTCCTAATAGCTTTGCAGAAACAAGACTATTATACTTGAGTTTTCCAAATACTAGTTTTAAGTTTAAATTTCGGCACTCAATTCATTTGGTGTCAAGCTGTATTTTGGCTGGGGATGTTAGGAAAGCATTAAAAGAGTCACCGTGTCGTAACATCACAGCTTGTGCCATCCCGTTTGGTTGGTTACTATCAAGGTATATTTTATTAAAAGCATAATATGTTGGAGGGAAAGATGCTCAAAGTTCTTTTTTTAATCCATGATCTTGGACAAGGTGGAGCTGAGAAAGTCTTAGTAAATCTTGTAAATAACATGGATCGGACGAAATTTGACATTACGGTAATGACCTTATTTTCTGGAGGAGTAAACGAACAGTTCTTGGCAAAAGATATAAAATACAAAACTATTTATAAGCGTATGATTCGAGGAAACAGTAAACTAATGAAATTGCTGTCTCCGAGAACACTCCATAAAATGTATGTAAAAGAAAAATATGATATCGAAATTTCTTTCTTGGAAGGACCTTGCGCTAGAATCATTAGTGGTTGTAAAAACCCAGAAACAAAAAAGGTGTCATGGATTCATGTAGAACAACATACGTTAGAGGCTTTAGCTACATCGTTTAGAAATAAAGATGAGGCGATCAATTGTTATAACAAATTCGATCGTGTTGTATGCATATCAGATTATGTTAGAAATGATTTCTCTTCTATCCTAAATTACCAAAAGCCATGTGATGTTCTATATAACACGATTGAATCGGAGAAGATATTGGAACTAAGCAAACAGCCAGTTAATATTCAATTTGATAATAGTGTTTTAAATTTAATTGCTGTAGGTACACTGAAAAAATCTAAAGGGTACGATAGAATGCTTTCAGTTGTTAATAGATTGACGGCTGAAGGAATTAAGATTCACCTATACATTTTGGGTATTGGATATTTACAGACCGAATTGGAACAATTCGTGGAGAGAAATAATCTGGAAAAGGTAATTACATTTGTTGGATATGATGTGAATCCGTATCGGTATGTTGCAAGGGCTGATTTGTTTATATGTACAAGTCATTCGGAAGGTTTTTCAACGGCAGCAACGGAATCATTGATTGTAGGAACACCGGTTTGTACAGTTGAAGTTTCGGGAATGAAAGAAATGCTGGGTGAGAACAATGAGTTTGGCGTTGTAACAGATAATGATGAATTTGCTTTTTATAATGGATTGAAAACTCTTTTGGGTAATCCGGCGCTGTTGCAGCACTATAAGGAACAAGCAAAAATCAGAGGAAGTTATTTTAGCAAGAAGAATACTGTGAGAGCAGTGGAGGAGCTATTAGAATCAATATGAATATTTGTTTTTTAGAAGGAGATATGTCTCGACGAGGCGGCACAGAGCGAATGACGGCATTGCTTGCAAATGCGTTATCAAAAACGGATACTGTCTGGGTCATCAGTCTCCAAATGAGAGAAAACTGTATATTTTTCCCCATGGAAAGTGATGTGACGCATTTTCAGTTAAGACAGGAAAATGGAAAATTTGGACTATTTAAACAGATTCTAGAGATTCGGGCTTTTCTGCGAAAAAATAACATTGATTGGGTTATTAATGTTGATGTGGGAACTTGTATTTATGGAATTTCTGCTTCCTTTGGCATCAAAAGCAAGGTTATCACATGGGAGCATAGTAACTTCTATAACAACTGGGGATCTCGATGGTTCCCGCATTTTCGTAGGTTTGCGGCGAAGTACAGCGATGTGATGGTTGTTTTGACAGAAAAAGATAAGGAGAACTATCAAAAGAATATCCCTTCGAAGAAACCAGTTTATGTGATAGCAAATCCAGCTGAAAAACATGATTTTTTATTTGACGTAGAATCAAAGATGATTTTATCCGCCGGATTGCTTTTGCCGATTAAAGGCTATGACAGGGCAATCCAAGCGGCAACAAAAGTATTACCACGACATCCGGACTGGAAGTGGGTCATATGTGGTGAAGGGTGTGAGAGAGCGCGGCTTGAAAAGTTAATTGCAGAGGCTCACATCGAGCAGCAGTTCCTTTTAAAGGGAACAATGCAAAACATGAATGAACAGTATCAGAAAGCTGCTTTCTATGTGATGACATCTCAGATGGAGGGACTTCCTATGGTACTGTTAGAGGCAAAATCTTGGGGTCTACCAATCGTCAGTTTTGACATCATGACTGGTCCAAGTGATATTATCCGGAATGGAGAGAATGGTTATCTTGTATCACCCAATGATGTAGATATGTTAGCAGAGAAAATTGAAATGCTGATTTGTTCCAAAGAATTACGGAAACAGTTTTCAGAGCAGTCACAGGTTGATATGGAAAAATTTAATTTTGAAAATATTGTGTCACAGTGGCATAATATTTTGACTTTATATTAGGAAGGTTGAAGAATATGTGTAGGTATTGGGGGAGGGTGGAAAATGCACCCTGGTGGCTAGATTATGTACGGACAACAGATGATTATAAGAATTTTGTACTGAGGCATTTTATTAGGGATTATATATTTCAACATCGGTTGAGATATATGGTCTATTTAAGATATTCTCAAACAACAAAAAGCAAGTTTCTAAGAAGTTTTTTGAAGCTTAAAATGATGAGGCTAGGTCGTAAATATGGACTTGAAATAAAGACAGAGACTCAACTTGGAGAGGGCTTTTTGATGATTCATCCATATAATATTACAATTGTAACAGGAGCAAAATTAGGAAGAAATGTCAATATGTTAAAAGGATCTACAGTTGGTAAATCAGAAGGTAAGCATCCTGGAATTCCTATAATAGGAAATGATGTTTATATAGGACTGAACTCTACTGTAATAGGTGGGATTACAGTTGGAGATGATGTTCTAATTGGGCCTAATACTGTAGTAAATCAAGATGTTCCCAGTCATAGTGTTGTTGTGGGGAATCCGTGCAGGATTAGTCACAGAGAAAATGCAACCAAAGAATATTTAAGCTATAAGGTATAGATGAGCATGACAGATAAGGGAAAACAGCTAATTACATACAAAGAATTAGTACAGTATAGAGGCGTATGGATGGGATTAGCGATTATATGTATTATCCTCTATCACTTTCCTATACATTTTACAATACTAAGCATATATTTGGGATTTTATTAGTTGGTATAGGAGTCTTGTCGACCCTATTGGAATTGCTAGATAGAGGAATTAAAACTACTTGGGTGAGGATATATGGAAATAAAAAGTGATAAGTTGATTAGTGTAATAATGCCAATATATAAAGTTGAACTGTATTTGCATGAGTGTATAGACTCTATTATAAATCAGACATACTCTAATTTAGAGATTATTCTTGTTGATGATGGTTCTCCAGATAATTGTGGTAAAATTTGCGATGAGTATGCTAAGCAGGATGATAGAATAGTTGTAGTACATAAGTCTAACGGTGGATTGTCAGATGCGAGAAATGTAGGTTTAAATATTGCACATGGAGATTACATTGTGTTCATTGATAGTGACGACTGGATGGAACGAAGTGGAATACAGATTCTTTATGAGTTGGCACAGAAGTATGATGCAGATATAGTTATAGGTGGAGTAGAGAAGTTTGAGGATAGTACAAAAGAAATAATATGGACTACACGAAAAGATAATAGCGGCCAAACTGTTGTATTATCGAAAGAAGAAGCAATCAAAGATTTTTTGATTAACGGCTGTGCATCTTGGGCAAGGCTATATAAAGCAGGTATCCATAAAGAGGTTTTCTTTCCGACAGGAGAGATTAATGAGGATGAAGCAATAGTGTTATCACTACTAGATCGTTGCAAAACTATTGTTAAGACGAATATAGTAGTTTACCAGTATCGCTTTAGACAAGAAAGCATAACATCTACACGGTGGAGCAGAAAAAAACTGGCTTGGTATGAGCATTGCAAGAGTAATCTAAGATTTACTATAGATAACTATCCGGAATTAGAAACATATGCAGAGGCAAGATACAGATCAAGCATATTATGGGCACTAAATAATATGTCTGAAAATCCTAGTAATTTTGATGATCTTATTCCTAAATTCAGAAAGGAATTACAGAACATTATGAAAAAAGAAAATTGGGATTTTCGAATGGATAAAAAAGAAAAATGCCGAGCATATTTCCTTGCATATGGATTTTCCCTGTATTCATGGATTGTCAGATTATATGGAAAACATTATACATAACATTTTAAGTGGCTTGATTTGAAGGAGTGGAAGTATTGCAGCAGAATAAATTGGTTAGTGTGATTATGCCTGTTTATAAGGTTGAACCATATCTTGAAAAAAGCATTGAGAGTATTATCAATCAGACCTATCAGAATGTAGAGATTATTCTTGTGGATGATGGTTCACCGGATAGATGCCCAGAGATTTGCGAAAAATACGCTGCAATGGATGAACGGATTAAAGTTATTCACAAAAAGAATGGTGGTCAGGCCGAAGCGAGAAATTTTGGTCTTGATATAGCAAATGGAGATTACATCTATTTTATTGATAGTGATGATTATGCAGAGGCTAATGCTGTTGAAGTTTTATTATGCATAGCCGAGAAAGAAAAGGCGGATTTGGTTATTGCGGATATTAAAACTGTGGATGAAAGTGGAGTAGAATCTCACTATGGAAAAAGACAGTATCCGTTTCCAAATATGACTTCATTTACTGCTTCGGAATTAGCGATAGCATTAGCAGAGTTAGATTGGGGACCGTGGAATAAATTATATGCCCGTAAAGTCCATGAAAATATAAGATTCCCTGTAGGAAAAATCCATGAAGATGAAGCGATTATGTTCCAGTTGTTTAATAACGTGACTCGATGTGTGTATACCAATCAACAGCTCTATTACTATGTCAAGCGTTTTGGCAGTACTACGGCTGGAACATACAGTCTGAGAAAACTTGATTGGTTTGCTGTGTGGTTAAGCAACTATCATTATGTAGTAGATGCTTTTCCAGCAGCAAAGGATCGGGTTATGAAAAAGCTGCTAGTAACGGCAATTTATAATTTAGACAATTTACTTGCAATAGATCAGGTGAAATATAAAACGAAAATACATGAGATTATATGTTTTTTTGAAACTTATAAAAATGAGATTGTGTATAACAAGGATTTAAGTTGGAATTACAAGATTCGATGCTTTCTAGCAAATAGGCATATGAAAGTATATATCAAATTATATATTAATGGGTGATAGACAATGAGGGAATGTGATCAGCTTCATCAACAGAATCGAGCAGAATGGATAGACACTGCAAAGGGGATTGGCATTTCGTTATTATGGAAGCTTCAGCATATTCGTTAAGAAGAAAGTAAGGGCATTACTAATTCCATATGTATTTTTGGCTATGACAATCACGGTATATAGGACTTTGTTAAATACATGTGTAGGTATAGGAGAGTTTCAACTTAAAGATATAGTAATCGGTTTTTTACTTAATATTCGCTATTCTCATTTATGGTTTTTGACATGTATGTTTGTTGCGACGATTTCTTTTTGGATTATTGAATGGTTTGGAGAAAATGAGCAAGTACTCATTTTTTCCATACTCGCTGGAAGACTGGTATCAGTATCTACAGCTTCAGTTGGATCTCTTCTGGAGGCTATCATCCTAACTTGTTTGACTGTTATAATACTGTATCCAGTTAATGCTGTTATGATTCATTTATGCCGTGGCTAGTTGGTAAAAAATAGAAGAGCAAAGGCATGATGTTGGTTGAAAGGAGAAAGAGAAGTGCCTTCGGACATCGGACTCTGCCTATATCATGCCACAGAATTAAATTGTATTGAAAATGTAACTATTGAGTATATAGAAGGAAATTGTATGAGGGAAGTTCCTCTTAGATGTCCTTACTTTTATAACTGAAATGAATAAGTTTGTAATCGGTTTTCTCTTGATTACAAACCTATAATATAAGGAGAAGTTAAAATGAAAAAAGTAGTAGCCTTTGTTCCAATAAAAACAAATAATGAGAGACTTCCTGGAAAGAATACAAAAAAATTTTCTAATGGAAAACCTTTAATTAGTTATATTTTGGATACTTTGGTAAGAGTTGAGATGTTAGATGAAATATATGTATATTGTAGTGATCCTTCTATCAAAGAGTATTTGCCAGCAGGTGTTATCTTTCTAGAAAGAGATAAGTATTTAGATCTGTCTACAACTAGTTTTAATGAAGTACTAACAACATTTGCAAATAAGGTTCACGCAGATATTTATGTTCTAACGCATGCTACTGCCCCTTTTATCTCTGTTAAAACATTTGAAAAGGCAATCACTGCCCTTAAGTCTGGAGAATATGATTCTGCATTATCGGTTGAACGTTTACAAGAATTTTTTTGGAAAGATGGAGTTCCATTAAATTATGATCCGGTCAAAATTCCTAGAACCCAAGATCTTATACCTTATTATATTGAAACATGTGGTATGTATGCTTATACATCAAAGTTAATTAAGGACGAAGGACGAAGAGTTGGGCATCATCCTTTTTTAGTAGAAGTTTCAAAGAAGGAAGCGTGTGATATTAATAATCCTGAAGACTTTGTTATTGCTGATGCACTTACTATGTTTTCTGATAACATATAAATGTTAATTTGTCAGATTGAGGATAATTGAAAATACTAAACCCCCAGCTATGCTGGGGCGAATAGTGTAAGCAGAGGCGTTGTAGGGTGTGATAAAAAAGCCTCCTATGATACTATAGTATA
>SFGN01000023.1 GCA_004556565.1 Lachnospiraceae bacterium
TGGCGGACACCGCCGAAAACTAACATGTCTGCAATTTTCAAGGTTCTAATGGAGCCATTTTTTCAGCTCCAATTTTTCATAGGCTACTTTACACTACCTATAAAATCAAATTAATTGTCTTTTTTTATCTTGGCTTATACTAACACATATACAGACATGATACCAGTGACAATATTAATCATTTTTATTGATATAAATTAACATTTACTTCTGAACACAGAATTTTTTTAAAATATTCATATAACACCATCCAAATTTTCGCTCATCTACATCGGAAGCTGTAACAAATCTGCAGGAATACAGTACCTGATCTCCTAATTTATATTGCATGCCGCCCACATCTGTACCTTTTACAACCGGTGCCTGAAGCTGTCTTTCTAATTCGGCTTCAACGACCGGTTTCTCATCATCCCGCAAAAGAACCATTAATTCCATGCTTCCGTTTTCCAGAGATAATCCCGACTTTCCGGAAATCCCCTTAAAAGAGGTCATTTTCAGAGAAACATGGGAAATTCCGCTAAGCTTATCATTATCGGGTATTCCTCCGGAAACAGGAAGCTCAGGAAGAGTGACGCCGCGATATATATTACGGTAGTGATAATATTTTGTACCATAATCAATTAATTTTTTTGTATCTGCCCATTTATAACTTTTGTTATTCGGCCATCCACAGGCAAGCAGTGCTACAATAAAAGTGCGTCCTCCATTTTCAACAGCACCCACATAACAGTATCCTGCAGCTCCGGTAAACCCGGTTTTTCCGGATAACACTCCACTCATCATATTAAAAAGAGAATTATGATTCGTACAGGAAAATGTACGGGTGCCCGGGCAATCTGAAAACTGGTAATCTCTTGTCTGCGTAACTGCAAGGAAACTCTCCCGCTGCGGAGAATCCATAATACAATATTTCATAACCGCCGCGAGATCTTGCGCTGTTGTGTGATGAATACCGTTTTCATCCTGGCTGTCCAGTCCGTTTGGAGTTATGTAATATGTATTTTGGCATCCGATTTCACGTGCCTTTTCATTCATCATATCGGCAAATCCCTGCACGCTCGTACCAATATGTTCTGCAATCATCACTGCCGTATCATTGTGCGATTCCAGCATCAGAGAATAAAGCAAATCACGCAGCCTGAACTGCATTCCCTCCTGTACGCCGAGATGAACCTGAGGCTGTGCCGATGCATTGGCACTTGCGGTAACAACATCTTCCGGATTTCCGTATTCCAGAGCAAGGATACAGGTCATGATCTTTGTCGTGCTTGCCATCGGTAGTTCTTTGCAGCCATTTTTGTCGAATAAAACACGTCCGCTGTCTGCATCCATCAGAACCGCAGCCTGTGCATAGAGATTATCCGGTTCTTCTATTTTATCAGCTACATCTGCAGAAAGAGCAGTGCTGCAGCAAAATGACCAGACTCCAACAAAAAGAAGCAGGCATAAAAGAAAGGATGCTGCCCTCCTGAATTTATCCCTGCCTCTTTCAATTTTGCTTACCTTAATTCTATTTTTGCCTAAAAAAAACACGACCGCACGCTCCGGCATCTTTATCAATAAAATATTATGTAAAAATTGATTCGTTAGAACATTTTATGTACATTATATATCCAGTTTCATTTGTGCCTCATCCTCAGCTTCTTCTTTGAAATGCTCAATCTGTTCTGGATTTAAAGTCGGAAGTTCATCCAGCGACTGTACACTGAAACGCCGTAGAAATTCTTCTGTTGTACCAAATAAAATCGGTCTGCCCGGAACTTCCATGCGCCCGACCTCTTCAATCAATCCATATTCTACAAGCTTGTTAACTGCATGATCTGTTTTTACTCCCCGGATTTTTTCAATCTCCAGCCTGGTAACAGGCTGTTTGTACGCTACGATGGATAATGTTTCAAGAAGTACGTCTGTCAGGACATATCGCTTTGGCTGTTTAGCAATACGAATCAGATATTCGTACATTTCCGGCTTTGTGCATATCTGAAAAGAATCATCCAATTCAATAATACGTATCCCCCGGTTTTCCTGCTCATAGCTGTCCATCATATTATGAATAATTTTTCTTGTGGTCTGTTCATCATGTTCAATTGCAGCCGCGATTTTACTTAATTCCACAGAATCGCCCATAGCAAATAAAATTGCTTCTATAACACCCTGCAGTTTTTCTATTTCCATATGTTCCTCCATATAGCATCACCAATTTAGATTTAAACGTAATTACGCTTCCACCAATGACTCAATCAAGATTTCCCCGCAGGTTTCCTCCTGAACCGCACGTATCACTCCGGACTTCATCAGTTCGAGAATAGCAAGAAAAGTCACAACAATATGTGTCTTACTCTTCTGCTCTGTTAAAAGCTGTCGAAAATCAAATCGTCTGTGTGTTCGTGCATACTGCTCGACATACGCAAGTTTGACCGGAAGCGGGACCTCTTCTTTTTCAATCTTCCCGAATTTACTCCTCACAGGGTCTATTTTATTATCCTGACGGCGCAGGACTTCCCGGAAAATCTCATTCAGCCGGGAAAGGGTGAGTCCCTCCAGCAGCCTGTCCAGATCTACAGGTTCTTCATACGCCTTTACCTCGTCCGGAATAACAGCTTTCCTGAAAATTGTCTGCTCTGCATCCTGCTGTCTGTCTTTTAGTTCATATGCCATATATTTATACATTTTATATTGGAGAAGCTGTTCCACAAGCTCCTTACGCGGGTCTTCCTCTTCCCCGTCTTCATTAATCTCTTTCGGAAGAAGCATCCTGCATTTAATATCAAGAAGTGTAGCCGCCATCACAAGGAATTCACTCATAATATTCAGGTCTTCCTTATTCATATTCCGGATATATTCCATGTACTGATTTGTGATTTCAACGATTGGAATATCATAAATATCTATTTTGTTTTTATCAATTAAATGGAGCAGCAGGTCAAGCGGCCCTTCAAATACTTCTAACTTCACCGGAATTCCAGTTCCCATAGTTCCTCCAAATACCTGTCTATCATACGTTTCTTCGTCTGTCATAATTTTGATCCTGCTCTTTTGCAGACGCACAGCATACCATATCCGGCACGCAGAAAATTCAGCAGGACAGGAAAATTCAATCCTATTTATTATAACGGACTTGTCAGGAATTTACAAGATTGATTACAACAGCCTCAGGAGGGTTAAACACTCGAAAATTGATTGTATGTGTCCCCATCCCTTTGCTTACAATAATGGTCTTTCCGTCCTCTTCCGTCATTTCTCCTGAATATTTCGGAAACAAAAATCCCTGAGGGGTAATAACGCCCCGCCAGCCCGGTATTCTGAAAACACCGCCATGCAGATGTCCTGACAGCGTAAGGTCAGCTCCCCATGATTTATATGCATCAAAATAAACCGGATTGTGGGCCAGCAGAATCTGAAAATTATTCTTCGCCGGTTTTCCCGCCAGCTTTTCCACATCCTTTTCTGTAAGTCTGCAGGATTTGAATTTTTCATAAGTTTCCATTGAAAGTTCCAGGCCTGTGATACTGATTTTCTGACCGTCCAGTAAAATCTCTGTAGTTTCATTTTCCAGAAAATGCACACCGGCATCACACAGAATCTTTTTATAAGGACGATAAATATCACCATACCATTCCGGATGCTCCTTCATCCGCTGTTCATGATTACCGTTTGCACAGTATACAGGTGCAATAGTAGGGAGCTGACGTATAAAGTCAGACGCTGCCTTTGGCATTGTATTTTTCTTTCCAATCAACATATCTCCTCCGATCAGAATCAGATCCGGTCTGATATGCCTGATATCTTCCAGCAGTTTCTTGTTGCCGTCCCCATAATCATGGTTGTGGAGATCACTCAGGAACACAATCACATGTTCACGCCCGCATCCTGTAAAATTGAATTTTTTACTTTTTAATGTATAGCGTGTTAATCTGTAATTTCTGCATTCACGAATACTTTCCAGATATATAAGTACAAGCAGCACAATTCCGGCCGCCAATAATCTAAAAAACCACATAATTACCCTCTGACAATTGAAATTCCGGCACTTGTTCCCAGACGGTCCGCACCCGCCTCCTCCATTCGGCGGGCATCTTCGGCAGTGCGGATTCCGCCGGAAGCTTTTACCCCCATCGTATCCTGCACTGTCTGACGCATCAGATGTACATCCTCCACAGTCGCCCCGCCTGTAGAAAAACCTGTAGAAGTTTTAACATAATCTGCTCCTGCTTCCTGACACACACGGCATGCATGAACCTTTTCTTCCTCAGTTAAAAGGCAGGTTTCAAGAATAACTTTTACAAGAGCATTGTTTCCTGACGCCTCCACTACAGAAGCAATATCCTGCCTGACATAATCCCAGTCACCACTTTTAATCATTCCAACATGGATGACCATGTCGATTTCATCTGCCCCATCTTCAATTGCTGCTGTTGTCTCAGCCACTTTGCCGGCAGTCGACATTGCACCCAGGGGAAAACCGACCACAGTACAAACCTTCACACCTGTTCCTTTGAGCAGTTGAGCGCAATAATATACAAAGCTTGAATTCACGCATACAGAATGAAATCCATATTCTACCGCCTCTTCACATATTTTCTTCACCTTATCCTTTGTTGCATCAGGTTTCAGTAATGTATGATCAATCATCTCTTCAAACGCCATATTCATTTCCTCCGGTATTCCGACTTCTGAATTCTTACAAGTCACATCCATAAAAGTCTCATCCATTTCTATAAATATGTACTCATCCTATCATTTTTTCGTAATATTGTAAAGGATATCAAATTCACCGGCATTTTACTTTCCTGTCTAGGCCTGGAATTTCTTCCAAGCCTTTTTCAGATAATCAAAAAACCCGGCCTTTTTTACAGATTCTGCCGATTCCACCTTCACTTCCCCTATTTCTTTCCCGTTCAGTTCATAAACTAAACGCCCCAGAATATCTCCTTTTTTAATCGGGGCATTAATCTCGGTGTTTATTTCTACACGGCTTGTTATTCCTTTTAAATCCGCTCCCGTGGTGTCAAGATATGAAAATGTATTTGCGTATACAAGCCCGACTTCATCTTTTACTCCGCCTTTAATAGTCGCTTTTGGCAATTTCGGAGGTGTTTCATCCTTATAAAGCTGACATTTTCCAAATCCATAATTTAACAGAGTGACCGCATCTTTGAATCTTGATTTCGAATCTTCAGCTGCCATAATGACAGCGATCAATTCAACATCATTCTTTTTCGCAGTTGCTGACACACAGAATTTAGCAAGACCTGTGGAACCTGTTTTCAGACCGGTAGCATATTCATATTGACGTATCAATTTATTTGTATTTGTAAGCCCAAATTCACTGCTGCCTTTTTTGGTCGTATGAGTAATATTTTCCATCCATATTGTGCAGTAGTCCTGAATTTGCGGATACTTTGTCATCAGCTCCCTCGACATCAGAGCAATGTCACGGGCACTGGTCACATGTCCGTCTGCATCCAGGCCATTACAATTTACAAAATTCGTATTATCCATCCCAAGTCCTTTTGCACGTTCATTCATTTGCCGGACAAATTCTTCCTCACTGCCGCAGATATACTCAGACATCGCCACACAGGCATCGTTTGCACTTGCCACGGAAATACATTTCAGCATCGTTTCTACCGTCTGTGTTTCCCCGGGCTCGAGAAACACCTGAGACCCGCCCATGGAAGCTGCATATTCTGACGTTGTGACTTCATCAGATAATTGAATCTTTCCGGCTTCCAGAGCATCAAAAATCAACAGCATTGTCATGATTTTTGTAACGCTTGCGGGTGGACGTGAAGTGTCCGCATCTTTCTCAAAAAGTACCGTTCCCGTTGTTTTTTCCATTAAAATCGCAGACGGAGCACTAATCTGTACAGCCGACGTATCCAGTGATTCCCCTGATGATTCCCCGGCCTCTTCATCAATTTCATCTTCCATAAGAATATATCCGGTATCGTATGCCAAAGCAGTCATATCTTGTGTAAATATCAGTACAACAAGGATTACCGCAAGGATTTTCTTCATAAAAAAGACCCCCTCCGCTATATCGTCTGTTAACAATATAGTGGAAGAAGCCCTGAAATAGAACATTCATTATTATATTATAGTCTTATAAAATAACTACGGCATATTGTCCGACTCTTTCATAAACCTCCTGAAACCACTCCAGGCTGTATTCTGCAATCCCCTGCATCGGATCACTAATGATTACTTTATCATTTTCTAAATCATATCCGGCAAGAACAACACAATGTTCCATTTCGTACCATGTGTATCCCTCTGATGTGCTCCCTCGTAAATCAATGCCGGGATCAAGCAAGTAAAGACTGGTCCACACTGCTACCGGACGTCCGGCTGCAATATATCTCAATAATGTATGAAAATCCTTTCCTGTAAGATTAATGCCTTCTGTTTCTGCGCCATACGCTTCCAGAAAACGATTTGCAGTCTCAACAATTGTATCAGGAAAACATCCTGCCCCCTCATATGAATATGGATTACCAATAAATCCATCTTCAAAACTACCTGTATTACTATAAATCAGATATTCATCTACTATCGTTGTCTTCTCAATCTGATAACCATCATACATTAAAAGAATCGTCAACGACGTTGCCTCGCATCCTGTCGGCAGCTCAGCCATTTGAAGGAGTGTCGGAATATCCAGAACTGTGGAAGACGGAATCTCCGCAGATTCAATTTTCGTTATATCAAGAAATTTTGATTTACCCGTCATAGTATCGTTTACCGTATGAAGGGTATTTAAATCAAATACATTTTTTATTGTCTTTGTTACAAGTTTCCCGTACTTGTATTCTCCTCCGACTTCTATCGCCTCTGGTTCTATGGCTTTTTCCTCATCTTGCAATTCTTTTGTATCTTCGTATACCTCCGACTCCGTTGCTTCAGATTCCTCAGTTTCTGTTTTCTGACCGTTTACCAACAAGGCGGCTCTTCCGTTATCTTCCCTTTTTACTGCAAAAAAAGCCAATACTGCACATAGACAAAGTGCTGAAAAGGCAGAAACAATATGATTTTTATGATTTATAATCCACGTTTTCAAAACAATTCCCCAAATCTTAAATAAAATATTTACTTATTATCATTACTTGTAATACCTGATTATATCAACGAACATATGCTGTTATCGAATAATTTCTTAAGAATTTATTATTTTTTTCTTTCCGTATATAAATTACACCAAAACGAGACACAAAACAATGCTTTTCACAAAGAATTCACTTCTTTCCTTCTCTTGATTTTTCATTATGATTAGCGTAAGATAGAGAAGATACATCCGGCTGACAGGCACTTAATGGCTGTCAAAACAATGTTTCATCATATTTTTTCGGAAAATATTACTATATTTATGCATAGGAGGTTCCGATGGCGTATCGTACATATTATCAGATTCTTGGGGTATCCAGGGATGCAACTTTAGAAGAAATTACAAATGCAAAAAATGCGTTGGCAAAAGTATACCATCCTGATGTCAATATGCAGAACGGCATTGATACAACCGCACAGATGCAGGAAATTCTGGAGGCATACCGCGTCCTTTCCAACCCTGAAAAGAGGAAAAACTATGATAAAGAGCTGGGCGGTGGAACTGTACGTGTTTTCCGCACTTTTGACCTCGGTAAAGAGTTTGAAAAAGATTCCGGCAGTTCAGATGTCCAGGATGAACATTCTTTTGTTACATATTGGAATGCGGCATCAAAATTACATGAAGTCGTAAAACGCAGCTCATGGCTTCTTGAGCGTGAGTCAAGGCGTGAAAGTATTCCAATAAAGATCATGAAAAGAATTGGTAAAATGCCAAAGACGGAACGACGGCTGGAAAGTCAGTTGAATACACTTTCGATTCAAGCTCTTCAGTATATCACGCTGCTGAAGTCAGCCGGGATTCCGATGGAATACTGGACACCGGAGGCAATGAACTGGGTTCTGATTCGCTGGGGGCAGAATCAAAGTGTTGATTTTCTAACAATATTTGCCCAGTATGACGCTTTTGTCAATCAGAAGAAGACAACTGCAGAAAAAGCAAAAATGCGTTCCCAGACAAAACAATTTCACGGGAAGCTAAAAAAACTTCTGACATATGCAATCTGATGAATCTAAAATAATACATCGCTGCAAAACAGCGTCGGCAGAAGGAAGCATAAAATCTTCTTATTCACCGGCGCTGTAATATATCTATTATAAGACATGTTATTGACTTTGTTTAATTAAACAAAACATATTGATGTAGATTTTAACGGAAACTGTTTTCTATAACTCCCGGAAGCAAATCGTAGATGGACGAACCGATTTTGTTTTCAAACATCCCTTTGATTTCAAAAGTCTTTTTCCACCTTTCCGGCATAGCCGGATGTATCCCGTAACGGATTGCCACATCTACAAAACGCTTTTCCAAAATACAGAAACCTGTGGGAAGAGCCAGTGCATCGCACATTTGTACCAGTCTGTCATAATCATCATACACTGCGTTCTCAACAAAAGATTTTATGAACTGATACTCTTCTTCTGTCACATCAAATATTCCGATAGACGTATTGATATCCCGGATTACAAACGCGTGAGAAATACAAATCTGTGCCGCTTTTTCCCATCCTCTTTCCATGCAATAACGATATCCGTCTATTAAATGCTTTTCCGAACTGACTCCGGCATATCGACCGATATCATGCAGTAATCCCAGAATATAAGCAGTATTTTCCGATAAATCAGGACAATGGCGTGCTATATTTTCGCAAGCCATCGCTACATACCTGGAATGATCTCCCCACCGCCCCGGATTTGATTTTTCCGCATTCCTCAACGCCTGCTCCGCCGATTCACGGGTTAATTCTATTTTGTACATTAATAATTCACATCACTTTCTTATAACAGTCATTCACAAATTTAGCCATAAATTATTGAAAAAGTTCATTTTCAGATTTCTATATCACACACATATATTTTCCGTATCATATGCATCTAAATAAACAATCTTGTTTCATACCAGTAATGGCATTGTAAAAACTCATTATACATAATTAATCAGATTCGGGATTGTATACATGTATTTCGGCATACATATTAGTATGTTCTTCATAATTCTCCCCGCTCCTTAAGATAATCTAAAAACCCTTCACAACCTTTAACTATATCTTCATATGTACGGTCAAAATCATGGGTATACCAGGGATCCGCCACATCTTCATCCGAGCCGGTAAACTCTAACAGCTTGAAAATTTTGCCACTTCTATGTCCTGTCATTCGTTCAATGTTACGGATATTATATCGATCCATACCTATAAGATAATCATATTTATCGTAATCTGCCTTTCTAAGCTGCACTGCGCACTTACCGGCAGTTGAAATACCAACCTCCCGCAGCTTATTTACAGTACCGTAATGGACCGGATTGCCGATTTCTTCTGTGCTCGTGGCAGCAGACGCAATATAAAAACGGTCTGAAATACCACCGGTTTTCACCATATCCTTTAAGACGAACTCTGCCATGGGGGATCGACAAATATTGCCGTGGCAGATGAAAAGTACTTTTATCATATATCTAAAACTCCTTGAAAATGCTGATTTTCCTTGATTTCACGCCACTTTTCGGCATTTCTACGACAGAGGACAGGCAACCATAACTTGGTATAACTACGCTTATTTTGGCTTGTTTTTGCCATCATTTGTCGTAAATTCTGTCGTAAATTCAAAAGATTTACGACACGCACATTTTACGGTGCGTTGTCGATTTCTTTGAAGATGCTTCTACTACTTTCTGCATTTCTTCCTCTGCATCATCATAGTTCAGATGCGTATAGGTGTTCAGCGTTACGCTGATGTCACTATGACCCATAATATATTGAAGTGTTTTCGGATTCATTCCGGACTTCGCCATATTGGAACAGAATGTGTGTCTGCAAATATGATGAGTTACTTTCGGCATCTGTACCCTGTAAATCTTGTTGTACTTCTCACGGATATGCTGAAAATATTTTTCCCAGTGAAGTGCCACCATCGGTCTGCCGTTCTTGTCCAAAAACAGAAATCCGCTGTACCCATCTACCATAGGTTCAACCTTTGGATTCTTTCTGCTGGCAAGAATACGATGAAACGCTTCTTTTACTTCCGGTGTCATAGGCACCATGCGTTCGCCGCTTTCTGTCTTGGTATCTTCAATGATATATTTCATATCTCTGGTTCTCTGAAGCTGATGATCCACGATAATTCTGTTATTCTCAAAATCAAGGTTCTTTTTTGTCAATCCAACAAACTCAGAGATACGAAGTCCTGTCTTAAACAGGATATAGATACCGTCATAGTACTTGCAGAAATGCTTGTCTTTCTTCACAAACTCCAAGAAATCTCTTTCCTGCTGTCGTGTGATAGCTTCTCTTGTAACACTATCATTCACAACAACAGTGTTCAACTGAAACTCAAACGGATTCTTTACCAGCACATCATCATCCACCGCCATCTGAAAGGCAGGCCTTACAACACCACGGATGGTGTGAATGGAACTGTAACCTCGCCCATCCATCTGCTGCATCTTAATCAGCCATTCTTTGGCATCGGACACCTTAATCTTGTCAATGCGCTTCTGCCCAAAGGCTTCCTTCTTAATTACATTGACCACAAAGTTGTAATTCGACCTTGTGTTATGACGGACACCTGTTTTCTGTGAAATATACTTTTCCACCAGTTCCAGAACTGTGAAATTACCGCCATCCGGTGTGATATTGCTGTTCAAATCCTTTTGAATCTGCTTAATCTTTTCTCGCAGGGAAATATCATCACGTTTTCCTGCCGGAACTCGGTCAGTCGGTGTGAGTTTCCAACTGTACACCGTTTTTCTCTTGCCCCATGCATCCTGATACTTGTATTCATATTTCCCGTCTTTGCGCTGGCTCTCTCCATTAAATAACTTGCGACCTTTATTGTCTCGTCTTACTTCTGACATTCAGTTCTCCTTTCTATCAACCTAACTGTCATAGAAAAGAGCCAAGCTATGATATATATATCATATCATAAACTTGGCTCCGAATCTATCGTGTATTTGCCGTTTTTATATGGCAGATAGTTTTTCATCTACATATTGTTCAAACACTCTGCGCTTGATCTGAGGTCTTGACCCATTCCAAAGAATAAATTCTGCATCCGGATTCTCGTCAATCAGTTTTCGCAGCTTCTTATCTCCAATGTGAAAATATTTTGCCGCTTCCTGCACACTCAGGATGTATTTTCTCCAGACAGGAATATCATACTTACCTACATTCTGATTCTGTTCATTCATCATAGGGCACTTACCCCCTCTTTTTCCATACAATCTCATAGCCCAGCACATCTGCCAGTTCTACGGCTTCTTTATATCGCAACGTTTCTCGATGGAGTTTCCCCGACAAGTTGGAAATGCTCCTGCTCCATCCATACTGCCGTTCCAATTTTTCCAACACATCCTGCATGGTCACTCCCTCGCACACAAGATGTGATCTCACTTCATTTCGCACATTCATTTTCGCTTACCTCCGTAAAAAAAACCTTGCAAAGGGAAATGACAACGAAGTTCGACAACCGACCTTAAGAAACTGTCAAATTCCAATACAAAGCTCTGCTACTTTAATTCTATTCTTTTTATAATTATGGGTTGTTTTGGTTGTCAGAGTAGAAAATCCTTTGAAAAATAAGGATTTTTCAAGACAACCAAATCGGCAACCCGATCACATTTTAGCTGACAATTTACCCTATATTTCCAAAAGGCAGCTCCATCTGTTTGGCTTCTTCCTCCGTCAATTCCACAAAACCATCCAAAGGATTCGTTCCAGTTGCCACAGGCTGGTTGTCACGCTCCCAGCCTTTCTGTCTGCCATATCCGGCAAAATGCCTTGGGTTTGTGAACTGCTCCCACCCCACAATGGAATTGTTCATAATATCGTTGATTTCACGAATTTCCCATTGCTTTGGCTCATCAAAAGGATGATTCAATGCTTCCTTATAAAGCATCTTGGAGCAAACCATATTTCCTTTGTAGCTATCCAAGAATCCCTGAATCATACCCGCTTTCGTATCTTCCGGCATGAACTGCTTCTGAAATTCTTTCAGATACTGTTCCATTTCTTTGGAAAGGGAAAGCTGATACTTTTTACTTTGGTAAATTACCATAGCTTCTGCCCACATCTGCTCGATATATGCTCTGGATGTCTTTTCATCTGCCATAATGTGCACCTCTGACCTCTCCGGATAGACCATGATAGGCAAAAATCTGCGGTTTCCGGTACGGTCAAGTGGCAGAAAATCCAACGTATTGGAAGTTCCTCCGAATACGCACTGGCGAATCCTGTCATCCGGCTGTTTATCATAAGGAACTTTATAGGTTTCCTTTTGACGGCTGAGGAACGACTTAATATCTTCAATGCTTTTTGCATTAGCTGTGGCAATCATCTCCGACATCTCCACAATCCAATGCCCCTGCATTTTACGAAATACATTGTCATCCTCCAGTTTTTTAAGATCATCTGTGAACCATTCATCCTTTATTGCAAGAAAGCGGAAGAATGTGGACTTACCTGCTCCTTGTCCTCCAACAAGACAGAGCATCATTTCAAATTTGCATCCAGGACGAAAGATTCTGTGAATGGCACCCAGCATAAACAACTGCATTGCAGCACAGGTATATTCGTTCTTCTCCACTCCAAGGAAATGGGGAAGGGCATTTCCGATGCGCTTCTCGCCGTCCCACACCAGACTTTTCAGTTTTTCCTGAATCGGATGATACTTGTTTTTGTCGGCAATGATCGAAATTGCTCTCGAAATTTTTGCTTCCACACTAAGCCTATAATTTTCTTCCAAATACAACATCAGATAGTTTACATCCGTTTCATTCATCACCGGACTTCGCTTATGCCACCATAAAGGCTTCACAATATCCGTTTTTTCTGTGAACAGATTGTAGCGAATACTTTGATGAAGCACCTCATCCAGACGAAATACGGTGAGACAGTTTTTGATGCTGTTCTTCACACCACCATTTTCTGTTCGGTCTAAGCGTTCCCTGACCTCGGCAGGACTGCACGGCTTTTCCATATCACTGGCTGCTTCCAATACCTGTTTCTGCTTCTCGGCAGATAAATTCTGAAATTCGTTGTTCAAGTGACGCCACCTCCTTCCCGTATTCCATCACAAGCAATGATTTTTCCTCTATTTCTCCAAACACCAGAATATCCAAAAGATATTCTAAATGTGATTTTTTCTGCAAGGCTTCCACAAACAGCGGATGCCATGTTTCATCTTCATTGTTGGGAGCATAATCAATCTCCCACTTTTTCAGAAGATGATAATAGTCTGATAAAACCCGAAAGCAATGTTGCTCGGCTTCTGCATAGATCTGTGCATCTGATTTTTTGCATACCGCCTTCTTCGATGTTTCTTTCTTGGTCTTCCTATCATAATAAATTCCAAAGTCTAAAGCTGTCTTTTGCGCTGCTTCCAGACTACTGATACCATAAAGCCTTGACACAAAATCAATCACATCGCCATCAGCTCCGCACCCGAAACAATGAAAACGCTTGTCCACTTTCATGCTCGGAGTTTTGTCTTTGTGAAAAGGGCAGGATGCCATATTATTTCTACGGACTTTCACTCCATACAATTCCGCAGCCTGTCTGGTTGTGACAGACTGCTTGACTGCATCAAACACATTCATGGCACATTCCTCCCCATAGAAAAAGCACCTGACATTTCCAAAGAAAATGACAGCGCCTGTTAACGTTCCATATTCTTTTGTTTGATTTTCTTATCCGAATCACCATCCTTTTTCACAAGCTCTTTATTACGCTGCAATTTTGCAAGCAGCGATTCTTTTGCTTTTTCCTTTACCACAGCCTTGTTCTTTTCTTTGACTGTCGGCAACTTCAATGCGGTCAAAACTTTATTCAGCAGCTTGTCCGCTGTTTTCTTCATTTTGTTTTGCAGGGCGTCCAGAGATTTACTGATGGCAGATTTTTTATCAGACGGAACATTGCTTTCTTCTGTGATCCACTTCTGATAATTCGCCACAACCTCTAAATTCTGTTTCTGGGTTTCTGTAAAAACAGTTTCCGCAATCACTTCACAGGCTTTCTCATAGGCAGTATCCGCAATTTCTTCCACCAAAGATTCTGCATCCTCCAGCTTCATTGTGATTTCTGAAAGTGCCTGTTCCTTTTCTTCCATAACCTGCTTTTGCTTCTCGATGATAAAATCATTTTTCTCCAGATAGGCTTTTCCACCGTAGATTGGCTCACGATCCAGATGCAAACCATAGCGTTCACAAATCTCAAACAACATTTCTCTGCACATAGCATCAAAAGTCTGCTTGCGATTGTTGTGTCTGCCTTTCGGCTTGCTCGGATCAGGAAGCGGTATTCCCAATTCCTCCAATGCCTTTTCCTGTTGGGGGCAAAGCTCACCGTATTGATTTTTGCAATCGAACACATGACGTTCCTGAATGTGGGGTGTCCCCTCATCCAGATGCAATGCCCAGTTCAGAATGTGAACATGAGTACCAAATCTGCTTTCCATTTCTCCAAAGAAATCATTTGCAATCTGCAACAAAATTTCCGGCGGTACAGATTCTTCTACTGTGCCAATCTGGTAAATGGTTTCTTCCGGACAAGTCTTTTTATTTTTCAGCAAATCCTCCACGGTTCTGTTTCTCTCCGGATGTCTGTTTTTTATATTTCTCTCATTCTGAAAGAAAATAAATTCGCCATATTTGGCGTTGTAATACATCTGCTCAACTTTTTCAAAAGAAAAATCCTGTTCGGCATCTGCATTACTATTATCGGAAGTTGTGATACCACGATAACAGTCCCAATAAATATTTCTTTTGGCTCGCTCCGCATCAATGTGTTCGCTGTTTTCCAAATCAAACCTACGGTCATTATGTTTTGGATTGTAAGCACCATTTTTACCGGAACGACCATTGTGTCGTGTCAACCTCAAAGGCTTTTCCTCCATTTCTTTTTGAGTGTTGCCAAGGAAAACGAAGCAGCTTTGCTGCAGTCCTGCTTCATTTATGCGCAGGTAATACCCAGTACTAAGTGGCGAAACGCCACTGACTGGGCAAGGCTGCTGCCCTTGACCCGCACAGGGATATTGCGGTCTTCGCTCCGCTTCGATCGGTGCTGAACAAGTGCCACTGGCACTTAGCACCCCTGTATCCCTGCCAAAGAGCTGCGCCCTCTGTACTCCTGCCGGACAACCTGTTTCAAACCACTGGCCAGTTGGTTCTCACAGTTTCTCCGTTTTCTAAGAACGCTCCACCGGAGCCTTTTTAGAAAAATTCAGGCGATGACCATTCACATACATCGTGAACTATCACCGCCTGTTCTCGTATGCCGGTACCTGCATACGAGATTGATAAATTGCCCTGGCAATTTAATTTTGCAAATGAGCAAAACAAAAGCGACCAACTTTTTACGGTTGATCGCCTTTGGCTTGGTCATTTATGTATCTTATTTTTCATGTATACTGCTCAATGGTTTTCCGTCTTTTAATTTCCAGACTCTCATACCATTGGCTATGCTTCCTGTAACAAATGACGCTGCTGTAGAAGAACTTCTAAATGTCACATCTCTTTGTAATACAAAACCATCATCGACTGTATCTTTTCTCGCTCTTAACTTCACAGCAACCGGATTCATTTTACTTGCCACAGTAGCTGATATTCTACTGCCTTTTAATACAGTCAGTCCTTTTCCTTCGTATATGCCTACGGCATCATAGCGCAGATTTCTTCCTTTTGCAATTACTTCAATCTCCATACGTTCACCTCTGTTAATTTTCTACACATGAAATCTCGCTATCAGTCAGCCCATAGAGTTTATAAACAATGTTATCTATTTGTTTCAAAACATTTTGGACTTCTCTATCAGATTCTTGTAATGATTTTAATAATTTTTGTGCTTCGTCCACTAAATTTTCAAGAGTTTCAATGGTAACATCATCATCTGGTAACGCTATAGGCAATGCTTTGATTTGTGGTGCACCAATTCTGTAAAAACCACCTGCAAGAGACATTGAGTTATAGAATGTAGCATAATAGAAAGACATCAATGTACTGTTTAATATAGCTGTAATAACTTTCAAGTATGGATTATTACAAACTATAGTAGTAGATTTTCCTGCCAAATAATTACCATCATCATAAAAGCATTCCAGAACTTTATTCATTCCACCAATTATTATTTTTTCACTTTGACTTTCATTAAAACGCTTAACCGACATATTCTTAAGGTCCGTAGTTTTTACTACTGGATACATATATTTGCCTTTTAGATAACGTATATACTCCATACCATAAAACGATTTATATTTATCAATTCCACCTGTGTTGATAAATCTTATAACAGAATCATCTTTCCCATCGTTGTCATACATAAACTCTTTTACAAGATAGGCTTCTCCAACAGTTGCTGCACCATTTACATCAGCAAGAGAACTCAATATTGGAAATTTTGCCATCTTATCAACAATGCTCAATGCTTCTGCAGAAGTATTAAAATATTTATCCCAGTTTATATCTGCATAAAACTTCTCTGGCAATATAGTATTCTGATTTCCAACCATTTCCATTCCATCCATAACATCCATCTTCACAGGTGTTCTGTTATTGCTAATTTCCACACGGAATACAACTGGATATACCGCAGCTTCTTTGAAAACATTTACATTGGAATAATCTCGAATCTCAATAACTCGATTTTTTGCCATCTTTTTTCTCAATGCTTCTGTATACGGAGCAGATATCAACTTATTTGGTACGATATAAGATATTGTTTTGTTTTCTGCCAATAAATCCATTCCTTTTTCTATGAACAAAACAAACAAATCCCAATTACCTTTTGCGCATGAATACTTTTTAGTGTATATTTCACGTTGTTCTGGCATGCTTCGTGTCATTTCTTCTGAATCAACATACGGCGGATTACCAATTACAATATCGAAACCACCTTTTTCACGAAACACTCTTGCAAAATCCAACTGCCAGAGAACATATGGTTTAGAAGCCATACGTTTGCTTTCGTGATATCTCTGTATTTTATCCGGAGCACATCCCTCCAACTGTGACATGATAACCATATCTCTAAGAGATTCGATTTCATCTTTCAACTGTTTTTTCTTTTCCGTGTTATCGCAATGGAACAACTCATTCTGTTTATCAATCAATGCGCTGACAATGGATTCAAAACGGGAATGATTCATGTCCAGCTGATAAGTGCTGTCACCAAACAATTCGCTTTCTTTAACCAGTCTGGTTCCTTCAAACTCATCAATCAAACTATTACCACAGAGAATATTGCTTTCCAAGTTCGGAAGTGGCAACGGATTCTTGTGACCATCTAAAGCACTCTGTGCATTCGGATTGATCTCGTCATCAATTACCAGTGACAGCCACAAACGAAGCTGTGCTATATCTACCGCAGACGGTTCAATATCAGCTGCGAAAATACAGTTTTTAATAGTTTCGTATTTCAGATTATGCGGTGAACGTTCCATCTGATACATCAATCTGGTATCGTATGCATTCATCGTAATAGCCATATAAGCTGAAATGTTCTGTCTTGCACGAACAATCTCGTTCAGCATACCCAGCGGAAATGCTCCGGAACCTACCGCCGGATCTGCAACACGAACATTCTTTAATGCCTCATCAACATCTTTCAGTCTATCTACAACAACATTTCCATCTGCATCCAGCTTAAACAGGCTTTCGGAGATATACATACCGCCGTTACCCTGACGTTTCTCTTTTACAGTATCTTCATCTTTCATAAAGTCACCGTACAGGATAAACTCACGGATTGCTTCTTCCTCAATCTGCAAAGTATTGGTCAGATAGTTTATTAAACTTTCCTGACACATATAATGCACGATTTCACGAGGTGTATAGAAAGCTCCTTTGGATTTTCTATCATTTACTTCCAATAGATTTTCAAATACTTTACCCAACATTTCAGGGTCAATGGCAACTTCACGTTCCATCGGTTCATCTTCGCTCATGGTAAAATTATATCTGTCAAAAATATCCAGAATACCATCTGCTTCACGCCCCTTGGTAGCAGCATTGGAAAAAACTTCGTTTGGAATATTGAAATTATTATGTTCCCAATCATATCCGTCGATAGGCTCGAACAGACCACCGGACAGGAACGGGATTCTGCAATGCAGGGCAGGACAATACCCCTGTTCTCCACGATTTACATTCAGCGCATCATAGAACAGTGGTTCCAGTAATTCATCAAAGAAATTCTGGTTCTTCTTTTCTGCGATTTCAAAGAGCTTACGCATAAAATTATGCGGACCACTGCCCCAAGGCTTACCCTTTACACACATAGCAAGAACTGCTTCGTCCTCATCACTGATATTGTTCAATCCAGCACTGGAAATACGATATGTACCATCACCTACAGGGCGATATACTATCGGAATCAGTTCTCTTGATTTTGCTCCACGGGCATAATAAGCATTCTTGTATTCTTTTTCGGTCAAAGTGTTAGGCCATGCGCCTACACCCAGCCAACCTTTTTTCTGTAAGAAATACAGGAATACAATCTGCCCCATCAGTTTCTTGGCAAACTGTGCAGAAGTAAAATTATGCTGTTCTGCTTCAATACGGAAATCTTCATTTTCTTCCAGCTTTTCACGCAGCTGATGAAATTTCTCGCAATACAGTTTAAAAAACTCATCTGTAACCTTTTCAACGCTGAACGCATTTTCAAGATCATCCAGTGTAGGATGTTCTGGGTCTGCCATGCTGTCAATGATAAATCGTTCAAATCGACTGATTGCTGTATGGCAAGGCTCATTTTCTCCTACCAGATAAGAATATCTCTTGGCCGGAGTCAGATTTTCTGTTGTCTTCAGACGTCCGTTCTCGATTTTCATTTCATAATCAAGACGAACAAAAGACAATCTCCATTTTGGCTCGCCCTCTGTATAGAAACCAATGAACGCAGCGTCTGCATTGGCATTTTCAATCAGCTTTTTGGCATAGCTACGCTGAGTGCTTCTGGAATTTTCAACGTATCCCGCATTTTTCAGCTGCACTGCCATAATAATGATATTCTTTTTATCTGGTGTTTTATAATTTCCCACATGAATAGAACCTTCAATATGGGACGAAAAATTCGTAAATTCTTTTCTGAACTTGTCCGGTGACACCATGCTTACTTTCGGGAATATTTCTCGAATCAAATCGACATAATTCTTTGTATCATACGGACTTTTCAGTATTGTTTCTATCTTTTTAACAATAGCATTCATTTATCGTGTACCTCCCGTTTTCAGATAGCAGGAGAGAACAATCTGTTTTTCTCCACCCACCTGTGTTTTCTGACTCTTGCGTTCCTCGAAGTAAGTTGGAGGTACTAATTTCAGAATTTCATAGTAAAGTTCCAGAACATCTCCAACAACTTTGCTCTTTTTCATGACATCCTTCGAAACCTTTGCCGGAATCTCACCGTTTTCCCAGAGCATAATCAATTTTTCAATCGTCTGCTCCTGATCGTCAGTAAGACATGGTTCTGTTTTCATTGCTTTCAGCAAACGAATGATTTTCGCATCATTGCCGGCAACCATTACTTTTTCCGTAGACACTTCTTCCTCTGCTACAAGCATCTGGTCAAAGGCGGTGCTGTTACTGTCGAAGTGCTCATAAAACTTACTTGAAACACTGACTTTTGTATCATCTGGTTCTGCCTTAATCAAATCAATCGCCTGCATAAAAGACAGCTGTTTTGTTTCAGCTTCAGAACTGATAAAAAATGTTTTTAATGCGCCCTGACGAATAAAAGTAACGGTAGAATCTTCTGATAGTTTTTCAGAAGATTTACCTGCTTTTGCTTTTTTTGGCAAACGCTTAATCACTGAAAACAATTTCGGGTCATTGTCACGAATCTGGCGAATAATAGCAAGATACGCCAATTCAGGGTTGGTACTTTCTTCTTCGCCATCCAAATCAGAGGTCAAATCCGAGAACAGCTTTTTGGAAGATACTTCTTCATCATCAGACAGATATTTGAAATCCTCGCCAAGTGTATCGTGAAAAGCCTGTAATTTTTCCAGAATACGTTCTTCCAATGGCATCTGCTTCTTACTCTGTGCAGTAGGAAAGAAGTTAAATACATAAATTCGATCGTACTCCGTACCAACACGATTGATACGGCCTACACGCTGCATGATGCGAGTTGGATTCCAGGGAAGATCATAGTTCACAAGAACATTCGCACGATGCAGGTTGATACCTTCTGCCAATACGTCCGTAGTGATAAGAAGGTCATATTTATCGTTGTTTTTATTCTTAAATTTCGGATTGAAACTATCTTCGATTTCGACCTTCAATGCAGCACTGCTCTGACCACTGAAATAGATAATTCTTTCTCCGTAAATTTCCTTTAATTCTTCATACAGATACTGTGCTGTTTCCGTAGATTCGGTAAATACAATCGCCTTTTTACCTTTCATCAACGGATTTGTTGTAAGATTCCGCTTAAACTCGTTCAGTTTCGGATCATTTCCAATCAATGACCAAATAAACTGCATGGATTTTAACTGTGCCAAATCCGCTTGCAAATCACGGAAGAATTGAGAAGAAAATTCTTTTGTTTCAAATTCCATGACATCCTGCTGTTCAATCAGGTACATCAGCTTCTCTGTATTGCCATCATCCAGAAGGTCATACACATTTACTTTCTTGCTGATATAAATCTTTCCAGTCTTGGACATTTCAATGAACTTCTCATAGGATTCAATGAAACGCTCCAATGTCTTACGGAAAGCATAGAAACTACTCTCCAGACGTTTTACAAGGATGCCTTTCATAAATCCGCCCATGTTACGCTGAGCTGCGAGCATGGTTGCATATTTCTTTTTATCCTTCAGATATAGCAGTGGTGTATAACGGGCATATTTGAAATCCTTGATGATATTGATAGTCTGAGAGAATGCATCATCCGTTTCCTCGTCGAAGGAATAAATAATTTTCTCCGGACTACCTGCTTTCGGAAAGGTCAATCCCTGTTTTGCAAGATCATCTGCATAATATTGCTGAATTTCACTTCTGGTACGACGAATCATAACCTCACGAATCAGCTTGTCACGGATAATTTCCGAATTTTCTCGGAGTTGCTCCATATATGCAGCCGAACCTTTTGGTTTCTTTGCAAGTTTTGCATTCAGGCCTCGGAAAAAACCTTCGATATTTTTAATACCATTAATTGTGCCGCTCTGTTTTGCCTGGAACAGATAAATCTGGTTTTCCACGTCACTGGTATAGTTGTTGATTGGCGTGGCAGAAATCAGAATTACCTTCTTATCACGACAAATCTGATGCAGTTCCGTAAATGCTTCTGTCCCGCTGTTACGGAAACGATGTGCTTCGTCAACAAACACATACGAGTATTTGTCGGTTCCTCTGGCAATAATCTTGTCCAACTTACCAAGGGATTCCACATCGCAGCGAGCAACGTCAAATTCCTGCAAAACACTTCTCCAGTAATCAACCAGTACCGGAGGACATACAATTAACTTGTATGCATTTCTATTAAAACTATTAGCAAGCATAGCGCAGATATAAGTTTTACCAAGACCTACAACGTCCGAAATGAATACACCATTATATGCATCCAGCTTCTGTCTTGCCTGTGTTACAGCATCTATCTGATACTGCAAGCGCATATATCCTTCTGGAAGCAGAGTTTCAAAATTCTCTTTATCTGCATTGATTTCTTCTTTAAAGAATTCATACAGTGTTTTCAAATACAGCTGATAAGGAGTAATATCATCCCTCATCCAAGTGTGTTGTTCCACGGCTTCGATATAAGTGTCACGAATATCTGTACCCTGTACCCACAGTTCCTCAAATTTATCCAATGCAAACTTGACATCTGCGTAATCTTTCAGCTCCACATTAAATTCGAGATTATTTACCAAACCCGCTTCAGAAAAGTTACTGGAACCAGTAATCACACTTCCAAATGTGTCTGGCACTTTTTCCTGATCTTTACGCATGATATAGACCTTTGCATGAATCGGTGCTTCGGTGTACATACGCATTTCCAGCTTTCCGGATTTCAGCCAATCCATGAAAACACGGACACCTTTTTCCACCTGTGCAGAGCTTGCCGCTGATTCAAACTCTTTTTCAATTTCATCTGCGATAATCTCTTTGCCATCAGCAGTTGAGATAGAAGCATACTTTGTTTCATTATTTACACGATCAATGATTTTAACCGTATATCTATCGACATTCAAACCGACCAATATTCTGATTTTTTCTACTTGCTCCAGAGCTTCGTACATTTTGAAAAAGCCACTGGCTCTGAAATAACCAACCAGAACATCAAAGAATTGTGTATTGCTTTTCAGAATAGCAGCAAAGCGGCTGTATAAGTCTCTTTCAGGCTCATTCGTAAAAAATTTCAAATCTGTGTGAACCATGATGTTTCCTCCTGTGTTATCTCAAACGGCACTTTCCAAAATGTGTACCTTTTCGATACAGAGAAATATCTGCTTTGACGCACGATAGAAAGCTTTTAAACATCTGGAATAACGCTCATTTTTGTGGTATGATCTAAGTTAATGAAAAAAACAGGCATTTTACAGAAAGGTACACATTCCTGTAAAAATACCTGTTTACAATAACTTGGCTTTTTCGTAAATTTCCGCTCGGTAGCGAAATGTAGACATTGGCATTCCACACGCTTTAGCAGCAGCCAGACCGGTAATTTTACCATTTTTCCATTGCTGATATATCTCATGGAAATTCTCCGGCAACGGGCTTGGAGGTCTTCCAAAGCGAACACCTCTCATTTTTGCAGCTGCAATCCCTTCTGCCTGCCTCTGTCTTATATTTGTTCGTTCATTTTCCGCAACAAAGGACAGAACCTGCAATACAATATCACTCAAAAAAGTTCCCATAAGGTCTTTCCCACGACGTGTGTCCAAAAGGGGCATATCCAAAACCACAATATCAATTCCTCTTTCTTTCGTGAGTATTCGCCATTGTTCCAAAATTTCCGCATAATTTCTTCCAAGTCGATCTATGCTTTTTACATAAAGCAAATCATCTTTTTTTATTTTTCTTAACATTCGTTTGTACATCGGACGCTTGAAATCCTTGCCGGATTGCTTATCTACAAAGATATTTTTCTCAGGGATAGACATTTCTTGTAATGCGATAAGCTGCCTGTCCTCGTTCTGCTCCTTGGTACTGACACGAACATAGCCATATACATTTCCCATTGTTCCTCCTTCGTATAGGCAATCTGCCAATTCCAGACCACACTATTTGATTTTTCGAATTACACCTGATATTTTACCTTGCTGTTATATAAGCATTACATAATGCCAGCTCTGAAACTGGCATTTTGAATGAATATCGCCAGTAAAACGACATTAAGTTACAACTGGCTCCAAAAGTCTTCTGCTGGCATTCATGCCGTATTTTTTACCACACTCACTGAAAACTTTCCGTCTTTCCTCAGAAAGCGGCGGCAGCAAACGAATAGATACTCTGGATTTATCCAAAACGTAAGTCACACTTCCTTCGGCTGTCCATCTGTCCAACCTTGCCAGATGCGGATACTTTTCTGCATATTCCGCCAGTCTACGCTTCAACGATGCATTAAAAGTGTAAATCTGGACAGCATCGTCTCCCTCACTTGTCAAAATAATGGTTTCTTTCTCATACTTAGATAATCTCATCTCTTTTCTCCTTCTTATTTTTTATTTAGAGATTGTAAGATCTCTATGTAATGTGGAAATGCAATGTAACTTGCAATTCCACAAACAGGTTTTTGCCGTTCTATCCTCAATGTTTCCTTGGAGGCATATCCCCTGTGCGGTGCTGTCCAGTCTTCCTAATGGAAGCGCTCCCTTTACGATCGTGGCGGTTTATCTCATCTCGGACGGTCATTCAATTTTTCGTTCATCTCTGAACTGGCTACATCATACACCGAAAAATCGAAATTCCCGTTTTATATCCACTATCGAAAATTTGCGCAAAAATACCCCGTTTTTTCCGATTGGAAAATACGGGGCTGGTTGTCACTTTATGAGGAAATATGGTAGAATGTCTGCACCAGGAGGATGCCTATGAAAAACCAATTATCAATACAAGAAAAACTGTGGGATCTTAGACGAGATCATGACTATAAACTGGAAGAAGTTGCAGCCGCAGTAAATGTAGTGCCTGCAACTATCAGCAAATATGAAAATAAAGAGAACAAGGAATACAATATTGTTACCCTAAACAAGCTGGCTGAATTTTATGGTGTCTCTTTAGAATGGCTTGTTGGAAATACCGAAGTAAGAACATCTTCTCTTACTGAAATAGACAATTTGATGTTAGACGATGAAACCATAGAACTGTTGAAAAGCGGGCGTTTCAATAATAGGCTTTTATGCGAAATCATCAAACATCCGGATTTTATAAAACTGATGGCAGATACCGAAATCTATGTTGATGGTATCGCTACCATGCAGATCAAAAACATGAATGACTGGTTAGATGCCGTTCGTCTCCAGATTATTCAGCAGAAAAATCCTGATGCCAACGACCTGTACCTGAAAGTTCTGGAAAGTTCACATATTCAGGAAGAAGAATATTTCTTCCATACCATTCACAGCGATTGGAACAATATTATCCGCACTATTCGTGAAAACCACGAACACGCTACCGAATCCGCACCAATCGAAAGACCTATGTCCAACGATAAAAAGGTACAGCGTTTCTTGCAGACCTTAAAATTCAAAAGCAACCCGATTGAAGAGTTCTGGCGTTTCTTCTGTGATGAAATGCAGATTCCGTTTGATCACCTCTCTGTGGATGAACATAAGGTCATGAAAGATGTGTTTAAGCGTTCCAAGTTACTAAAAGCTCTGCCGAATCGTAAAAAATAAAATATGCCCGTGTTACAATGATATGTGCTTGCAACACGGGCTTAAATTTTTTCTGCTATTTATTTGTTTTTAGTTTTTCCAAGATAGACAATACGTCTGGCTGAGTCGGAGTAAACTTTACCCCTCTCTTTAACATTTTAAGAACCTTTTTCGCTTTCTGTTCAATTGTTCTGGCTACATGTTCACTCGTTACCATTAAATGATTTCCCGCAATAGTGTATTCTCGTTCTATATATTTCTCTGTAATAGGAAACATATCTTGTATGAGAAATGCACTTTCTCGACTATCATCTAATTTGACAATATGTATAATATCGCAAGGTTTTCCTGCCTTTTCTTTATTCTCAACAATTTTCTTGTATTTATCTATCCTGCTTGATAATGGTATCATCCAAAATATTCCCGTATCAGAATCCTCGAAGCAATAATAATGAGGTCTATTTCCTGCCTTATTTCCTTTAAGATATGGATCAGGCATGTCCGTAAAAAAATTATCTTTTATAATATAGAATCCCGTCTTCTTCATTGTTCTATCCTCATTATAATGTATACAGAAAAATCCTCCGCCTTACGGCGAAGGACTAAACTTTCAACCCAACCATTTATATACCGCATATTGGTCAGCGGTAAACTTTCGACCCAACCACTTATATACCGCATATTGGTCAGCGGTAAACTTTCTTTATGCTTACATTTTAGCAAGTACAAAGAGAAAAGTCAAGATGGCTTCCCACTATTATTTTATGCTGATTCATCTTCAAATATTCCATCATTTCTTATACATCCAATGAACCAATATATTTACCATTATACTTGTTAGATTTCTTTTTGTCTTTAAGAAAATCTACAGAATAATTCTCGTTGGAAACATAAACATCCACAATACCTGTATCGCAGTCAAAGATAATATTTCCTGCTGTATTTTGCGTAATGGTATTATATCCAGACAAATAATTGATTTTCTCCGATGGTGCTTCTCCAATTACTACTATTTTGGGATCTATACTTTCCATCCATTCTTTTGGAATTTTACCACTACTCCGCCCATGATGAGGTGCAAATATAATATCCGCTTTTGGTAATTCAATAAGATCTTTAATTTTTTCCATAAATGTATTTTCTAAATCACCAAACCATAATACCGTAACACCATTATTTAAAGAGTACTTGATAATCGGAGATATATTATTCGGACTTTTCCCATCTTTAGCATTAGATAACTCCGTCTTGTAGTCTTCATTGCTCGTTATTGGCCAAAGAATATTAATTCCAGATGAACCATATTTCTTTTCATCATCATCTTTATTCATCCAGCAACGAGAACACCCTCGATAAATATGAAAGGCTTTATCCTTCGAGTCTCGGAGTTCACAATAACGCTTAAAATCTTCTGTCTCATCACTTTTGGTGGCTTCATTTGCAACACAGTAAAAATTTAATATTCCTATCTGATCATCCAGATATTTTAATCCATGAATATGATCTTCATCCGGGTGTGTAGATATAAAACGCTTAATATCCTTCTCTTTAGATTCGGCTATTATTTCATCAGTAATTTCTTTTTTATTTGTTTCATCCATATTGCAATCAATAATTGTAAAATTACTACTGCCATGTTTTATGTAGAACAGATCTCCATTTCCAACAGATATAGACTTAATAATGCTCATTCAACCCCTCCATTCATCTATTTTCCTATTTGTTTTGATTTAACATACTTTTCCACACGTCCCCTGATATAATCCGTTTGTTTTTTATAACTATGTATAAACAACATGGTGATTAACAAACAGGCGATAAGAAAAACCGAATTGCTTCCTGCAACTCCCAAATCATCAATCAAATCATATAACAACCAATCATACAATTTTGCACCCATTACAACTACCAACATCGCTATAATTGTACGATAAGTATTATTAGTTTCATTTAAAACTTTGATAAAAGAATTAGCTTCAGAAGCTTCTATATAATCACCATACGGAGCAAACTTGAGAAATTTATCTTTTTCTTTTGTCTTTTTATTGCGCACCTTTATTGATTTCAAATTTTTTTCAATAAAAATCGAACCAATACGGCTTATAATCATTCCTGCAAAATAATATAAAAACAAATCCTCCCAAATCTCTCCAGTAGAAAATGTAATCCTTGTAGTTCTTTCCACGATACTACAAAAGATTACGCCAGGGAACAGATTATTCAAGATGTCATAAGAAGATATTTTTTCAACCAAATTTTTAATAATGTCTTCCATCTACGCCTCCTTTGTTAGCACTCTATTTAATAGAGTGCTAAAAATATTATATTTCTTTCTCTCCGCCTTGTCAACATGAATATATCAATTCATTCAACACAATTTCTTCTGCACGATTGTGGATGCTGCCCATTCTCTGAATCCATTCCCACTGATTATCCGCTTTCATCTTCTCAGTTACAGACTCAGCTTTTTGCATCTGACTGATAATAACCTGGAATCTCTCTTGTGCCTGCTCATTTATATCAGCAAGGTAAGTCCAGAGCTGGCAACGCAGCGCCAATTCATTAAACAGTATCGGATGATTCTCTCTTAAATACTCTCGATGCATACGTCCATACTTTCCGATAGGACGTTCTTCCTCCGGTAACTTCAAATCCGGTATGTAATAATCCCCAACCAATACATAATCAATTCCATTCTTTGTAATTCTTTCTTTCATCGTATTTTGACCTCTTTCACAACGTATTTATCATAGCTTGACTTCGTCTGTCGTAAAAGTGTCGTAAATTCAAGTCGGATTTCGGAAAAATCCTTGATTTCCAAAGGTTTTCAGCACTATTTTCGTCACTTGCCGAATACCTTTATCATAAAAAATTTATCTCCTTTTATCTCGGTATTTCCTTGATTTATCTAGGTTTTATGCGGGTTCGCAGGTTTTGTGCTGTTTTCCGTATCTCGGCTTAGTTTGGCTTATTTCGGCTTGTTTTTTCCTTTGAATGGTCTAAAAAGTGGTCTAAATTCGACCTCGATTTTCAATTTAGACCATCGCCATTTTCGGCATCCGCTATAAGAATATCTGGCGGTCACCTATGGCGGAATTCCTTGCCTTACCACTACTTTGCCACTTGCATTTTAGACCAATTGAAGCGACACCATTTTTCGGTAAACCTTGATTTTAAGCCATTTTCAAATGGTCTAAATTGTATTTTCCTATTTCGATTTAGACCATTTTCTCAAACCAATTAGCACAACACTTTATAAAACCTATCCGAATTTAACAATTCGCATTCCATCACTCTTCTTACCCATCTGACGGAGTTCCTCATCCGCTTTCGCCTGCTGCTTAGCCATGTTCTCCATCTCTTCTCTCGCATCATCCAACTTAAGATGCGTATAGGTATTCAGTGTAACGCTGATATCCAAATGCCCCATCAAATATTGAAGCACCTTCGGATTCATTCCAGACTTGGCCATATTAGAACAATATGTGTGTCTGCAGACATGTGGACGTGTCAAGTATGGGACAAAAAAAATATTTTTTTCTTGCCGGAAAGTACCTGACCATTCCAATCAGGTACTCCAGCACTTTTATTATCTTCCACAAAATCGCTCTTGTCCAGAACATTTTATCTCTGCCCTAAAAATACATCATCAAAATTCCATTCAATTTCGATTTCCTCCTGGCTATGCACCCGGATAACCTTGATGATCTCCCGTAACTTCTCTGTATCGAATTTCTCCATGTTCAGAAATTCTTCCAGTTTCATTTCCTTCGCAGTATTGTCCTGCTTAAGCATCTTTGCATCACGTTCAGACTCTGCTATCTTTCGTCTGATTTCTTCCAACTGTCTGCCTATCTTTTCTGCTTTCTGCTTGTACAGTTCCCGATCAATACAACCATCTTTGTACCCATCATAAAGTCTCATTTTTTCAGAAGACAACTGGCGGCTCTGTTTCAACAATTCTGCAACATTCGTCTCCATACCTTTGCTCTGGTTCTTTGATTTAACAATTTTCCGGTTTTCCAGCATGGAAGATGCAAACTGATGAACAAGTTCCAGGATATGCTTTTCCATTGGCTCACGTCTGACCACCAGGCTTCGACAGACATGATCACCGCTGGTACGCCCATCCGAGCATTTCAGTAGATGCTCCGTTTCTCTTACCAGGCAATGACCACAGTGTGCACACAACATCAGTGCTGGCTGTTTCTTGCGTCTTGCCAGCGTATAATTGGTTCTTGTTTCTGCAACACCTCTGGATTTTTTCGGATGTAGTCTGTTCGCTTTTTCAAACAGTTCCCTGTCAACAATCGGATCATGGTGGTTTTCCAGCCTGATCCAGTCAGACTCGTCATTAAGAACCGCCTTATGACCGGTGTGCATACTGCAGCGTGTTTTACCCCATATCCGGGTTCCAATATAAATCTCATCCCGGATGATTGCAGATACTGTGGTTGGATTCCAGCGTTTTTTCATGATGGTATCAAATCGTCGGAACTGAACCTGCTCTCCTCTTGACATTTTCTGCTCATCACAGGTGGCAATTTCCTGTTTGTTCAGTTCCCTTGTGATCTCTGCAAAGCTCATACCTTCTGCAGCCATCTGGAAGATCATCTTCACCACTTTAGCCGCATCTGGATCAACTTCCAGCCTTCCATCTTTGCCCTTTCTATAACCATATCTGGCATTTACCGGAAGCCTTGTACCGTTTTTCATTCTGGTCTGCATTGCGGATGAGATTTTTTTCGACAAATCCAGGCTATACATGTTATAAACCAGATTTTTCAAAGCCACATTCATACCGCCGGTCATTCCAGAGCTGGCTGCACTGTCATAACTGTCATTAATGGAAATAAATCTGATCTGAAGAAGCGGAAAAATATACTCAATATAAAATCCCACTTCCAGATAGTCCCTGCCAAACCTGGAGAAATCTTTCACAACTACACAGCCGATCTGTCCGCTTTTCATATCCTCCTGCAGCTGTTGAAAACCATTGCGTTTAAAGTGGGTGCCGCTGACACCGTCATCCACATATTCCAGGATATCTGCCTCATCCACGCCAAGCTGATCGATCACAAACGATTTCAACAGGATCCTCTGAGAAGTCACACTGTCACTTTCCAGTTTGGTTCTGCCATCCACATTCTCATCTTCCATAGATAAACGGATATAGACAGCTGTTTTCCTATTTTCTGTCATCTTGACTGTGCCTCCTTCTCTTTCATTATCTTTTGCAATTCAGCGAACTGGTCATCATATACCAGTTTGATTTCATAATCATACTTACCATGGATAATAATGGAATCCACAAAGGCATCCACCATTTCTTTTGTCAGCTTCCGCTTAGACATATAAGTATGTATCACTTTCCCCCATCCTTCTTCGATATGATAATCTTGGGAATACCGTACCTGCGCCGTCAATACTGCATCCAGACGGCTCTTGATGTTTTCTATTTCATTGGAATAGATACGGGAAAACTGCATGTACTCCTCTTCTGTAATCAGGCGTTCCGAATAATCCTCATATAAATCAGATTTACGCTTACTGATCCGGCTCAGTTCCCGCCGAAGTTTCCCTACTTCCTTGTCCAAAAGCAAATATTGCGTCTGGTTTCTGGAAGCGGAGTTCATTTCCCGGATCATTTTTTCTGTATCCAATACGTTTTTCATATGTGACTGGATCAGACGAAGGACATCTTCATCCACGTATTCTTTTTTGACCCTGTGCCCCTTGCACTGGTTTCCTCCTGATTTATGGTTTGCATTGGCACCGCAGATATAATAAAATGTCCCGGACTTTTCCCTGGACAGGATCATGCGGTTGCCGCATCCTCCACACCTGATCTTGCCTGTATAAAAATTCTGGCTCCGGATGGCTCCATTATTCAGCTGATGTCGCTTTTTATATTCCTCCGTAAATTCCCGGATTTTGTCCTGTGCCTGTCGGAACAGTTCTTTATCTATAATCCCTTCGTGGGTATTCTCTGCATAGATCCACTCACTCTCCGGTCTGTTTCTCTGCTTATTTCCCTGGAAAACGCTCTGCTGATATTTTCCATATACGGAATCCCCGGTACAATGAACATCCTGAAGCACACGTTTTACTTCATAATTATTCCACGGTTTGGACTCTGGGGATGGCTTTTCCCCGGATCTATAATATTCCCTCTGCAAAGTTGGGGACAAGACGCCATCAGCGTTGAGTTTTTTTGCAATATCACTGTAACTGCATCCATCCATATACATAGAAAAAATCGCCCGTAAATGTCCGGCAGCTTCCTCATCAACTACCAGCTGGTGTCTGTCCTGTTCTGATTTCCTATATCCATAGGGTTCCCAGGCACCGGTAAATTTCCCTTCTCTCCACAATGCTTTTTTTGCACTGCTGCTCTTTTTTGCAAGGTCTTTGGAATAGAACTCATTGATAATATTCTTTAAGGGAACAGTCAGATCCACTCCCTCCCGAAAAGAATCAAAATCATCCGTCACTGCCAGGAACCGTACATGAAAGAACGGGAATACACGCTCAATATAATTGCTTGTTTCTACATAATTCCTGCCAAGCCTGGACAAATCCTTTACAATCACGCAGTTGATTTTCCCATGCTTGATATCTTCCATCATCTGTGTAAATCCAGGACGGTCAAAATTTGTACCGGAATAATCAGAATCCTTATAAACTTCTGCAACTGAAATATCCTCTGTATCAGCCACATAGTTTTTCATCAGTTCCACCTGGGTTTCTATCGTCCCCCTCTCTATTGTTTCCTCTGTTTCCATAGAAATCCTTGCATATAACCCTGCCCGGAACGGTCTTTTGATCTCTTCCTGAACGGCTGCACCGCTGACCGTTTCAGAAATATTTTTCCTGCTTTTTCGTGCCATTTTATACAACCTCCTTTATCTTGACCTGCAGATTGTTATCCGGATCTGTTGCAACCTCCACTCCCATAGCCGGAAGCTGTGTCAGCAATGCCTGATAACAGTCATCAAAGTCAAAGACGATCTCAATATTCTTTTTGTCATGGACTCTGATTTCCCGAATCAATTCCACGATTACCGTCCTGGTCAGCACTTCAATATCCTGATATTTCACAAAATAATCCAGCCATGTGTTAGAAGCATCTGCTTTTTCCAACATGTTATCCATTTCTTTCTGGATTGCCCGGATACTCTCTTCTGCATTCCTAAGCCTTTTTCCATATGCTGCATGAAGTTCTACATAATCTTCTTTTGATACGATGCCCTCTTTCATATCGGAATAAAGCATCATGCGGAGTTCCCTACAGCGTTCTGTCTCCATTTTTTTCTTTTCCAGCCTGTCCTGGAGTTTTTTCACATTGATTTCCTGAAATGGTACAGTCCCGATAAACTCCAACACCCTTTTCAAATGCATGATGTTATGGATATGCTGTTTCAGCATTACCAATACCACGTTTTCCAGATCTTTTTCCGGGATTCTGTGACTGGAGCAGCGTTTCGTTTCTTTATTTGTGGAACATAAATAATAGGCATATTTCTTTCCACTAACTGTTGAGACCTTTCTCGTCATCGGTGCCCCGCAATCCGCACATACAGCAATGCCGGACAGCAGATACACCTGCTTCTGGTCAGGAGAAGTACGGGTATCCATCCCCAAAAGCCGCTGGACAATCTCAAAATCCCTTTCACTTACCAGCGGCTCATGGTTCTTTTCAATACGGATCCAATCATCTTCCGGCTTTACATAGGACTGCTTCACTTTATGGTTCGGTGTCGTACGTTTCCCCTGCACAAGGTTTCCAATGTAAACCTCATTTTCCAGTATTCTGCGTACCGTAACAGAACTCCAAAGAGCCTGCTCTTTCTGTCGGAACCCGGTCTCATAATGACTGCCGCTGCTGATCTTATATTCAAATGGTGAAAGCACACCCAGTTCATTCAGGCGGTTGGCAATCGCATCCTGGCTCATTCCCTGCAGTTTCATCTTAAAGATGTCCTGTACTACACTGCCTGCAACCGGATCAATCTCCAGCTTATGCTTGTCTGCCTTAACTTTCTGATACCCGAATGCCACAAAAGGTGTCACACATTCTCCCTTTTTCCTCTTAATTTCAAGGTTACTTCTGATCTTAATGGAAATGTCACGGCAATAAGCATCGTTGATTAAGTTTTTGAATGGGATAATAATTTCATCGGCCTGATTCTTTCCCTGAAGGCTGTCATAATTGTCATTTATGGCAATAAAGCGCACACCAAGAGCCGGGAATAAACGTTCAATGTACTTCCCGGAATCAATGTATTCCCGCCCAAACCGAGATAAATCTTTCACCACTACGCAATCAACAATCCCACGCCTGATATCTTCCAGCATAGCCTGGAATGCAGGGCGCTCGAAATTAGAGCCTGAGTAGCCATCGTCAACCCGGACAGAAACAACTTCTATATCTTTTTTGTCTTTCAGGAAATCCAGAATCAGAGCCTTCTGGTTAGAAATGCTGTTACTTTCCATTTTTGCAGAACTGGAAAGATCGCCATCTTCTTTGGATAATCTGACATAGATGGCGGCACGATAGATTTTATTGAAATTCTGATACATATCTTACCTCCTCTTATTACGTCAAAAAACCCATGTAATAAAAGGGGGCTGCATAATTTGTCCTTACAGACATTTTAGCACAGCCACCCCAAACTTTCCAGTACTTTTTCAGACACTCAGAAGCATATTTTCAAATGCCTGCTCCAAAGATATCCCGTTATTGGCAAACCTTACTTTGACCTTCATATTGCCGATCCGGACCAGATACGGATTTCCTACCTTATTCAGATATGATTCCCGCCGTTCCTTCAGGCTTTTATTCCTGTCTGCTTTTACCGTCAGTAAATCTGTCATTTCATCAATATTTACATCACTAAAATCCTGTTCCAGATACTTTCTATATTCTTCTGCTGTCATAATCCCCCTCCTCATAAACTCCTGTCTGAATCTCTACCGCTCTGGTAATCCTCCGCATTGCATCAGAGCTGACATGACCACATTTTTGGATGATACTCTGAATATCAATGCTTGTGATCTGTTCCGCCAGTACCAGCCCATGCCGTTTCAAGCCAACCATTTCATAACGGTTAATAAACACATGGGTCGGAAGATAACGTTTTTTGTACACCCTTGAAGTAAACGGCACTACCGTTACCACCGGACTGTATGTATTCGCTTTATTATTGCTGACAACCACTACCGGACGGATTCCACTCTGAAGGGAAGTACCCGGAACCTGTCCCAAATTAACCATAAGGATATCGCCTCTTTCAATTTTCATTTATTCGTTCCTCCCATCCTGAAATTTAATCGTAAAGCATCCATTATTAGCTCCACAGGAATACGGCAGAGACATTCAAAATGAATGCTCTGCCGCATAACCTCTATAGCCAATTTTCGATTATAAAACAGTGCTCGCTCGATTCTATTTATCCTCGATACCCCGAATCGTTTATCCTGCTGACGCAGGCAGGGAATAATAACCTATCTGGCTGCATTCGCCAGATCACAACCCAAATGCTCCCGCACGCAGGCTCCGACAGTTCATAGGTTTGCCGGTTACAGACTTTTCACAGTCCGCAAGTGTATCGCACCCTATACAGATCGTCGCATCATCAACCTGCCAGTTGATTTTCGGTCAGTGCTTATTCGCTCGTCCGATATTCATCAGAGTCGTGGCGGCAGTTTCCTTGTGCTCCCTGCATAAGATGTCACGTCAGTTACTACTGGATATTCAGCTGTCAATGTACTTTTGAGGAGTTCTTAAAACTCTCTCTAATTACTAAATTCAACTGACTTACCTGGATGCAAAAAAAATCTGCTGATTTTTCAAAAAATATTTTCCTGATACATTCTCCGCATCTTGTTTAAAATTGCATTCAGCTTGTACGCCAGAACCTGCCGGGACACTCCCATAATCCCTGCCAGCTGTACCTGCGTTTTATTCTCAAAATAAATGCTGTAAATAATCATCCGTTCTTCTGTATCCAGCTGATTAATTACCTTATGGATATCTCGTCTCTCCACACTGCTGATCACGCTGTCTTCCACATCACAGCTATAGTCCGGAAAATCCTCGATAGAGAATTCATAATCCTGTCCATTTGTCTCGCTGTAAGGGATTTCCCGCAGTTTCCGTTCAACAACCTCACCTTTTTCATTCTTAATTTCGACCTTCCTTGGCTGGCTGCTACGGTAAAAATTATTCATGGCATAAGCCACTTCCTTTGTGATTTCAATCATCTTTCCATCTACATTTGCGTAGTATTTCCCGTCATATTTATATGGATGTTCAATATACATATCCGTCCTCCTGAATTTGAAATTTGTTTGCCAGTTTCAAATTCAGAAGGCGGTCCTCTGATCTGGTTCATGCCTGCTCCACCAACTACTGCCAGGTAAAACCTGCAGGTATTGGCTGAAAAAAATCAGGCACGAAAAAAAGCCCCAGTAGTCTTTTTTTAACTACTGAGGCTTCCGTCTCTCAAATTTAATTCAGTTTTCTATGCCTTCTTTCATCAGCATAACCATTGTATCAGAGCAAAGTTCAGAAAGTGTCCGTTTACGGGGCTTAAAAGTTCATTATTTTCATTGGATTGTACACATTTTCAAGGGAAATGTTCATTTACTCTTTTTCTCCAACAGCTCGTCTATTTTTATCTGAAAATCTATGGATTTTCCATCAGCTCTCCATCCACATACATCTGGAACTTCTCCGGATCATGGACAATATCATAGTCCATTCCCCATTCAACAGGCTTATACTCCACCACCATTACTGGCTCCTGTCCTTCTATCTCATCTTCCCAGAGATATACTCTAAGATTCAGGCTGGTGGCATACCCATAATCTGTAGAGAATCTAACAGACTGAAAAGAATTATCCTTACATTTTTCGACAAGGAATTTTGCAAAATCCTCTTTATCTTCAATCTGGTTCCTGTTTGCAACAACAGTAAGTATTTCATCCTGATTCATTTTCATACTGCTAATGACATCCGGCTCTCCCTCTTTATGTTTCTGCGCACAGCCCGAAACAAAGGCTGCTGCCAATAACAGACATAATAACGTATGCTTTTTCCTCTTCACTTCGATGATCACCTCTGTTCTGCTGTTAAAGTACTTACTGCATAGTTAATTACTTCCTCCGGTGTTGGTCGGTTCCCTTTTATTTTAACCTTACGCCATTCTGCCCGTACCTCTGGATCCGGGTTATCATATCCTGCATCAATCGCTCTCTGGATTTCCGCATATACCTCTTCCGGAGTTGTATGGCATTTTTCAGCAACTTTCTCAAAAATAGTTTTTCTGTGCATTTTATATCTCCTCTTTTTTTGAATTAGTAATAGTTCTTTAGAACTACTATAGCACAGATAAAAACAAAACAGAATCCCCATTCGTTTGACAAATTGTGACACAAACCGCAAAAAAAGAAGGGCTTCCGCCCTCCTCATAAAAACTATTCTGTTAATGCCCTGACCGCTTTGATGATTTTCTTCTGCTCTTCTTTTGGAAGTTTCCCGATCATTTCTGATAATTCATTCGTCACACCAGTTACAGAATGTGCCACAACATCTATCAGAAGTGAATCTGCAGAAACTTCCAGAGCGTTGGCTATCGCAACAAACGTATCCAGTTTTGCGGCTTTCAATCCCCGCTCAATCACACTTACATGTGTCGGACTCAGTTCCACCATGGCAGCCAAATCTTCCTGTGTCAGACCTTTTGCTTCCCTTGCCATCTTAATTCTCTGTCCTACAGCTTTCAGATCCATCGCAGCACCTCCTTTAGAACTATTTTTCGGTCTAAAGTTAGTATAACTACCGCCTGTTCCGATATACAGAAGCTGCAAAACAAGTTATCGTTCTATAGAACTAATACAGGATTTATTCCATAAAATAATTCATTGATAGATGCAAGAAGGTATCTTATTTCCTAACAATCTTCTGTACAGTATCGGCTGATCAGATGCATCCAGCTTGTATATTTATTTTTTTGACATACTTTCTGACAAACAGGATTCTGCGTCAATATAGAAAACATTTTCTCATAATCAAATTCCCACGCATAGCCTTTTAAATGTTTTTCGACTGCTTTCTTATCAGACTGTTTCAGTTTCCATACCAAACGCTGGATTTCTCCTTCCTGAAGGTTTCCAACATTTCTGCATATGTACCGAAAAAATTTCAAGGTAGCATACTCATCATGCCATTTCTGCTTTTTGTTCTGAACATTCCTGTCTGCTATCTGATCCCGGATAATATCATCTGCAATCTTTACCATTGAATTTTCGTATTTCATCCCAATCACCTACTCTTCCTCCACACCCAAGGATGGTTTGAATCTTTTGTTTTTTGCCTGCGGTACCACGATCTCGTAAAAGTAGAACCCAAGATACCGCAATGCCTGTTTCTTCATTTTATAAAACGAAGTCCTTCCAATGCCAAGTTCCTGCTGGACTTCCACATCCGTTTTATTGTAATGGCTACAAAAACAAGAATGGATAATCTCACTGAGCATCACTCCATCCGGTGCATAATACTTTACCAGTGTAATCCCCCGGTAAACCATATCCGACAATCCATATATGACCATCAGATTGTTCATTTCATGCCTCAGTTTCGTTACATTCAACTGTTTCCCGTAAACATCAAGATAGCTCAACGCATAGGCCATATCCTCATTGATCTTCTCCTGGCACTCCATTTCCAGTTCTTCCAGTACCATCTTATTCTCCAATATCAGTTTCTGGTAATTCACCATCAATGCCTTTATGTCTTCATAATGCCTGTCCATAGTTACTTCCAGATAGTTCTGTGCATGGGTTGCCATCTGGAACGTAATCTCTTTCATTGATTTAATTGCATAATCTCTGTCTGTCATAAATCTTTTATTCTCCTTATCAACAATCACACTAACTGGTAGGTCTTGCAGACCAGTTCGCCTTCCCCATGATTTTGATGGAAAGCAATCTAAATTACTCATTGCAGGATCCATATCCCAATTGATGTTTGTGGGGAACATCGGCTGATCAGAATGCAGATCCTTATGTAAAACCAACGGGATATAAAGGGAAAGTGACTATCTCCGCCGGTTAATATTCTTCTTTTTTATTATGAAATCTTCCTTTCCATGAACCATTTATCTACTTCAAAAAACAAATGGCTTTCCTTACCCTGTACCATACAAGTGTACATCGTACCAACACCGCCTGCTTTCCTGCTGGCACATCGTTCAATCTTGAGTATCTTGTCAATCTTATACTTTCTGCCGTCCTCCCAAACAAATAAAATTGGAATCAGGCATCCTTCTTTACTGAATTCTGCTACCACATCAACATATACCTTATTCATACCGCACCTCCGTCAAAGGATTTCGATTGCTCTTGGAGATGCCGGAAGTCTCCGGATATATCCGCTTTTCTCTAACTGTTTGATTCTGGAAAACACCGTTGATGTTGTGGCAACTCCCAATAATTCTCCCAGTTCCCTGACCGTTGGCGGAAACCCATGCTCCTCGGTAAACCTTACAATGCACTGATAACTTTCTTCCTGCTTTCTGGTTAATGTCTGTTTCAAATCTATCCCTCCCATTATCCATGAAAATAACTGTGAGGATGGACCGTATGTGTACCGGCGTCCAAGTGGGATAAGACTTTATCCTGGTACATTGCTGCCCGCTGTATGCTGAAATATCCAAACCGTCGTCTGATCTCATCCACAGCCCGGTCCAGCCTTTCTAATTTTTCCCGTTTCTCCTGATTATCAAATAGATCAAGCTGAACCGGAATATCTTCCATTACCAGATCAGACCCCCTCACGCCAAGGCTCCGTATCGGATGCTCCCATCTGTAATGTTTCTTAAATAATTCAAATGCTGCTTTTACAATTTCATCCGTAATATTCGTCGGCTGGCTGATACGCTTCTGCCTTGTGATGCTGTTCAGCCCGTTATCCCGGATTGATATTTCCACCACCTTACATTTAAAACCATGTTTCCGTAATCTGGCAGATACACTCTCAGATAATGCCATCAGAATAATCCAAACATCCAGATCTGTTTCCAGGTCTCTCGGTGTCGTTGTACTGTTTCCAATGGACTTGACCGGAGCCTCATATCCTTCCGTACAAACCGGATCCGAATCATATCCATTTGCAAATGCCCATAACACCAGACCAATTTTTCCAAAATGGCTGTCCAGCAACTTTTCATCTGTCTGTGCCAGCTGGCCAATGGTATGGATCCCCAGTTTCTGCAGTTTCTTGTTTGTCTGCCTGCCAACATACAGTAAATCTGACACTGGAAGCCCCCAGACGATTTCTTTGTAATTGCCACGATGAAACTGTGTGATGGCATCCGGCTTTTTATAATCAGAGCCAAGTTTTGCGAATATCTTGTTCCAGGAAATGCCAATACTCACGGTAATACCAAGTTCATACTTAATCCGGTCGCTGATTTCCTGTGCGATCTTCATTCCATCGCCCTTGATACTACTGCTGTCTGTTACATCCAACCAAGCTTCATCAATCCCATAAGGCTCAATCTTATCGGTATATTCTGCATAGATTTCTTTCGCCATTCCAGAGAATCTGATATAAAGATCCATCCTTGGAGGGACAAAAATGATTTCCGGACAAACCTGTTTTGCCTGCCAGAGCGCCATCCCGGTTTTTACACCACATTTCTTTGCAATATAATTTGCTGTCAAAACGATTCCATGCCTTGCTTCCGGATCTCCACCTACAGCAAGTGGCTTTCCCGCAAATTCCGGATGATGCAGCATTTCTACGCTGGCATAAAAACAATTCATATCACTATGTAAAATTGTCCTGTCACCCATCCTGTTCTCACCTCCGTCCGGCTTTCTTATCATTCCTTGCATGGTTAGTATAAGCCGACATTATGGAGATAGTCAACTGACATTTTGGTTGTATTATCTACATTTCGGAGATTTCTCTTGATTTTGTTGTATTTGTGCTGTATAATGCATCTATAAGAATCTAACGGAATTTCATAGAAATGAGGCGAATATATGCGTTCTATTGGCAGGATTATTGCAGAAAACAGAAAAAAGAAAGGGCTTTCGCAGCCAGAACTTGCAGAATTACTTTCACAGCAGGGCATTGACGTTACAGCGAAGGCAATCTCCAAATGGGAGACAGATGCACGAGAACCAGGACTGCATGTTTTTCTAACTCTCTGTAAATTGTTGGATATTGAAGATATTTATGATGCTTATTTCGGGAAAAATCCATACAGTGTAATGGACGGTCTGAATCAGGAAGGAAAAGATAAGATAAAAGACTACGCAAAAATACTAAAAGCCTCCGGCTTGTTTGAACCGGTAGTTGCAAACATTATTCCTTTCCGTAAAAAAGAAATTTTTATGGATATCTTCGGAGATGCAGTTTCTGCAGGTACCGGTAATTTCCTGACAGATGCGCCAAAAGAATCTTATGAAGTTGGCGATCTTGCCCCGGACAATGCAGACTTCGGAGTCCGGATATCTGGTGACAGTATGGAACCGGAATACCACAACGGGGAAATTGCATGGATTCAACAAAAAGACAGCATCTGCAATGGAGAGATTGGTATTTTCTATCTCAATGGAGACGCCTACATCAAAAAGCTCCATGATGAACCAGATGGATTATTCCTGATCTCCCTGAATAAAAAATACAAACCTATCGCAATTCAGGAATCGGACTCTTTTAAAATATTCGGCAGAGTTGTTGGCAAGTGTGATGCTTCCGACATCCCCGGTTTTCAATAATCGTAATACAGTCCGTGCCATTCAAGCCGGCTGTTGAAACAATAATAAAGTTAAAGGAAGTGATTGGATGGCAATCAGCAACATTCTGAAAGACATTCGTGTGGAGCGAAATCTAATCCAAGGAGACCTTGCAGAAGCAACCGGCTCCTGCAGCCGTACCATCGGCAGAATTGAACGTGGGGAGCGAAACCCCTCTTTGGAGATGGCAATCCGACTTGCCCATTATCTGGATATGAGCGTGGAAGAGATTTTTAAACTGGACGAAGGAACTTCCAGCCAGCAAAAAACCGAGGAGTAATCCCCGGTTTTTTATATCTACGTTGAAAAATTCAAATCACCAAACCGGAGTTTCACAGTGCTTCTTTCAGTAAATCTTCCGGTGTCATATTAAAAAGTTTTGCCAATGCCATAAGGTTCGTCGTACTGGGATCAGACAGCCCCGTTTCCCTTAGTTAAAGATATTGTTGGGTATCTCAAGATGTGTCATTCGATTTTGCCGATAAAGCGGTAGAAGATTTCCACTTCCTGTTC
>SFGN01000088.1 GCA_004556565.1 Lachnospiraceae bacterium
ATGGCTTTTTCAGTTGGACTGTGATTGGCTATTTCTGTTGGCCTTAGAATGGTTAATTCTGTCGGTCTTAGATCGGTTATTTCAAGCGGGCTCTAACAACGCAGGAATAGTACCGCATTTACCCTGCGGTATGTATCGCTAACCGGGTTATTCTTTTGGCATTTACGACAAATGCCGTAAAATACATTTGCACCCGCATGGCAAACAACCCAGTCGAATCTGCTCTTCGCAGACCATGGGCTTCTTTCAGTTCACCATTCTTTTCTTCGATTCGATGACGGATCTTTAATCGTTCCTTAAATTCATCACTTGCCTCAAATTCAAGACGTGCATGATTTTTTTCACTTACTTGAGTCACACAATAGCTTTGTGTCTTTCCGTTCCCGACCCGGCACTTTTCCTTCAAAGGACATTTTTTACATATACGTTTGCTGAATACGTAATTATGATATTGATTACCGTTTTTGGCTTCACGTTTTTCAATGTTTTTGCTAATCTCATATGACTGAACATTGATTTACTTGATTGTCTCTGGAATGACCGTTATACTGACATCAGTATAAAGAAAGGAATCCCAGAGCATCCTCCTAGCAAGACGTGTACTCTGGGACCCCTGTGTGTTAGGATAGATGTCAGTGAAAGATAAAAGTTTTTGTGGTAGTATATAGCTATCACGGAAAGGAGCTTTCACCATGAACTATAGTCCAGAACTTAAGGAATCATTGCTCAGACGCATGTTGCCTCCGAATAACGAATCTATTTCCAAAATCGCCAGAGAAGAAGGCATCTCTGAGCAGACTCTCCGAAACTGGAGAGACAAAGCCAGAGCAAAGGGGATTGCCGCCCCTGGCATTGAAGCGACTCCTGATGATTGGAGCACACAGGATAAATTCCTCATTGTTGTTGAAACAGCAAGCATGAATGAGACCGAACTTGCTGAGTACGCCCGTAAAAAAGGGCTTTACGTTGAACAGATCAAAGCATGGCGCGATGCTTGCATGAATGCCAACGGCGGTGTTGCCAAAGAGGCAGCACGTTTGAATAAAGAGCTTAAAGAATCCGAAAAGGAACGTAAAAAGCTCGAAAAAGAACTGGCAAGAAAGGAAAAAGCTCTTGCCGAAACGGCTGCCCTTCTCGTACTGAGAAAAAAAGCCAATGCGATCTGGGGGGATTCAGAGGACGAATGATCAGCGCCTCAGACCGCAAAAATGCTGTAATGCTGATCGACGAAGCTGTTGCTTCTGGTGCATCTTTAGCTAAAGCGTGTAATGAACTTGGCATTAAGGAGAGAGCCCATTACCGATGGATCCGTTTGAAAAAGGAAACGGGATCCTACGATGATCTGCGCCCAAATGCAGAGCGAAAAGTACCGGCCAACAAACTGTCTGCTGAAGAACGGCAGGCTGTTATTAAAACAGTAAACAAACCAGAATACGCCAGCATGCCTCCATGTGAGCTGGTACCAGCCCTTGCCGATGAAGGAATCTATATCGGGTCAGAATCTACGATATACAGGATTCTGCGTGAAGAAAAAATGCAAAATCACCGCGGCAGATCTGAAGCACCGAAAAGGAATCATCCCACAACATATTCAGCAGATGCACCAAATCAGGTCTGGATGTGGAACATTACTTACTTGAATGGACCACACCGAGGCATGTACTATTACCTTTATCTCTTTACTGACCTGTATGACCGAGATATCGTAGGCTGGGAGATCTACGATACGGAAAGCGCAGAACATGCCAGTGATTTGGTTCGCCGGACCTGTTTAAAACAGCAAAGGCTGACAACGGAACCGCTGGTCCTGCACTCCGATAACGGTTCGCCTATGAAGGGTGCTACTATGCTGGCAACGCTTTATCAGCAGGGAATTACGCCATCAAACAGTCGTCCCCGTGTCAGCAATGATAATCCATATGCGGAGTCTTTATTCAAGACTCTGAAGTACAGACCCAACTACCAGCCGAAGGGTTTTGAATCCATTGAAGCTGCCCGTGAATGGGTCAGCCTGTTTGTGAAATGGTACAACTATGAACACCATCATAGTGGAATCAATTTCCTGACACCGAATCAGATGAGAAGCGGTAAAGGCCCGGAAATCCTCCAAAAGCGTCACCAGGTATACGAAGCAGCAAAAGCTGCCCATCCCGAAAGATGGAATGGTCGTGCAACCCGTAACTGGAGCATGCCGGATAAGGTGTATCTAAATCCGGAGACAAAGGTCGAAATCACCAATATAAGTAAGGAAATGTAACCAATTAAAACCAAGATTTTACTGACAACTATCTTGACAATTACCGCACAGAGGAACAGACAATCAGCTATTTGTGTTTGAAGCATCCATTGACCTGCTCTCTTTTATCCAGTTATTCCCAAAAGACTGGAAGAAACGCAGTTACCTGAGTTTGGGTGGTGTCTCTGGTGTGGCACTGGTGGCTTTTCTTTCTGAACGCCCTCAGATAACTTCTGTTTTCCTGTGTCTGGATAATGACCATGCAGGGAACAAAGCCTGTGAGAAATTGGCGAAAGAAATTCCAGAAGGATACAGTGTAATTCGTCTGAAACCAGCCCGAAAAGACTGGAATGAAATCCTCTGTAACAAAGAGTTTGACAGAAAAAAAGCCATTGAGGAAACTATTACAATAAAAGTACAGGCGGAAGCAGCACTGGTACCGATGCTGTGTTATGAAGATATTGAACAGACCAGCGTGGACAGGCTGTGGTTCCCATATATCCCATTTGGAAAACTGACGATCATTCAGGAAAATCCGGGAGAGGGAAAAACTTATTTTGCTATGATGCTGACTGCCGCTTGTACGAATCGGAAGCTGTTCCCTAATATGGAAGATATTGAACCATTCAATGTGATCTATCAGACAGCAGAGGATGGCATGGGCGATACCATCAAGCCGAGACTGGTGGAAGCAGGAGCAGATCTGAGCAGGGTTATGGTAATTGATGATTCGGAAGAAGCACTGACCTTATCTGATGATCGGATTGAAAAAGCAGTCCGGCAGAATCATGTCCGACTTGTAATCATTGATCCGGTACAGGCATTTATTGGAGCAGATGTGGATATGAACAGGGCAAATGAAGTGCGTCCGGTATTCCGAAAACTGGGAATGATAGCAGAGAAGACCGGCTGTGCCATTGTGCAGATCGGGCATTTGAATAAGTCTTCCGGGACACAGAGTACTTACCGTGGACTTGGTTCTATTGATATTATGGCAGCAGTGCGAAGCTTGATTTTTATTGGGAAAGTAAGAAAAGATCCAACCACGAGGGTATTGATTCATGAAAAAAGTTCTCTTGCACCACCAGGCGAGACAATGGCATTTAAATTGGGAGACGAAGAAGGTTTCCGATGGGTGGGAGCTTATGAGATTTCCGCAGATGAATTGTTAGATGAGAAAGAAGGAAAAGCAACAGAAACAAAGCTGGAACGAGGGGCAAAGCTGATCAGGGAACTGCTTGCTGATAAAAGAGAAATTTCAATTAGGGAATTAGATGAAAAGGCAAAGGAGCAGGGATTTTCCGGGAGGACAATGCGTGATGTGAGAAGCCGGATGAAGAATGAACTGGAGTATCGGGTAAATGAAAAACAGGAAAACAGTATTCGATTAAAAGAATGATAGGTGGCAGAGTCATTGGGGCAAGTACAGATTTTTATAGATACCCTATCTGCCACCTGCTGTCTGCCGGTGCATGAATATTTTGAAGTATACAGGAATAAGTAAAATTGGATTGACAGAAAATATAGAAAAGCGTATTATAATAATAAAAGGTGGGATTTCCCACACCGATGTTTGCGTAGGAGGTGTTGATAATGGAAGCAATGAAAGATTATGTTGCCCATCTGGATAACAAAAAAAGAATTACTCTCAGAGGAGCTGCTTATCAGTATTACAATGTAAGAGAATACGGGAATGGCTGCATTATTCTGGAACCTCGGGAGTTGACAGTGCCAGAGAGCATTTCAGCCAGAACTCTGGCAGATATGGATCGTGCAGTAAGTAACTTTAAGAGAGGCGATGTTTCCCCGTCTATTGACCTGTCAGATTTTTAAAAGGAATAAGAGATGAACTTTAATATACGAATGGGAATTCCTGAGATGCAGGAACTTTGGTTAGATCTGCAGGAGAAATATCGTTCCGGTAATATAAAAAAGAAGGAAGAACAGTTGTATAAAAAATGGGGAAAAGCGTTAAAGCTATTGTCGGTTGATCCGGGTTATCCGAGTCTTCAAACCCATGAAATAGAGCCATTATCCAGACGTTATGGAATGAAAGTGTGGCAGTCTTATCTGGAAAATAAAACCAGTGGTGCAATGAGAATGTACTGGGTTTACGGTCCAGATCAGAAAGATATTACGATTATCGGACTGGAGCCACATCCGGAAGATAAGAAAAATGGCGCATACGACCGAATTTCACTGTCGGATTTGTAGGATAAAAGTGAATAAGGAACTTAACATGAGCAGTTAGTCTATGAAAAGTAGGGTAGCTGCTTTTTTCATGCAAAAAGGAGGTGCCGTGTATGGGATATGCACGCAAGGATGTAGAAAAGACAAAAAAATAGCGAAGAAATTTGTCCGCTATCAAGAAGGGGCAGCGCTTTACAGTATCGGTCTGACAAAATTCCAGGAGCTGGCAAAAGAAGCTAAGGCAGTCTATAAGATTGAAAAAGTTGCTCTTGTAAACTGTGAGATATTTGAAAAGTATCTGGAGACATTCCGGATTGCGTAAGAAACAAAAGAAAATTAGAAACATGCCGGCTATATATTTTTGCACTTCAGCGTGAAAAAGTGAACGTTTTGTGAATTGTAGGTTAAAGAATTGTAAAATTTAATTTTAAGTTTTAAAATAGAATCAGCATTATTTGGTTATAAGACTGGCTGACAGAAGAAAATAAGCTGTCGGCAAAAAAATGAAGGAGGGCAAAATGAGAAAGAGGTCCATTTTAAGTCTGGCACTTGTATTAGCGATGGTAATAACATCTTCTCCGGTTATGGCGGCTGAAGAAAAAGTAGTGTCAGAGCAGGTAATTGTACAGCAAGGTGGAACAGTACAGTTGAAAACCGTAGATTCGTCTGATCTGGCTTATGTTTATGAATCCAGCGATGAGTCGGTTGCCGTTGTGAGCAAAGACGGAGATATTACGGCGGTTGCAGAAGGAAACTGCGAGATTACTGCGACGGCATATTATGGAGAAACAGCAGTGGGCGTGAAAAAAACACCGGTGACAGTTACAGCAACATCGGAAGGCGGTGAAGATCCTGGTAAAGGTGAAGAACCCGGCGGCGGTGAAGAACCCGGCGGCGGTGAAGAACCTGGCGGCGGTGAAGAACCCGGCAGCGGCGAAGAACCCGGCGGCGAGGAATCCGGCAGCGGCGAAGAACCCGGCGGCGGCGAAGAACCCGGCAGCGGCGAAGAACCCGGCGGCGGTGAAGAACCCGGCAGTGGTGAAGAACCCGGCGGCGGAGATGAGGATCCCGATGCAACCACACTTCCGGAAGAAATTACAACATTTGTATTCGATGGGAACAAGATAACGGTAATAGAAGGTACGGATACTAATTATTCCATCGTCAATAAAGCTGGTGATGAAATAGAAGCATCCGGAACAGATACAGATGGCAATGCGTATTATATTGCGGCAGATGGTGATGTTGCAGCGGTAGAAATTGCAAAAAAGGGTGGAAGTTATGCATTTGAGGGAACAGCATCTGACAGCAGCATAAGTGTGAAAAAAGAAGCTACCAAAGATGCAGTCTTATATCTGAATGGCCTGAATATGACTTCTTCTTATACGGCTCGGTCGTTGTAAAAAAAGATTCTACTGCGAAGGTATCTATTCTGGCTGTGGCAGGTACAACCAATACGTTGACTGACAATGCCTATAATAACGATGAAATTTATACAGATAACAGTAACGCAGAAAATGCCGTAATTAAAGCAAAAGATGGCAGTGATGTGACGATTGGCGGAACAGGAAAGCTGATAATTAATGGTAATGGCAAGAATGGAATTAAAGCGGCGACAAATCTGACGATTGAAGATGTTGATCTGACAGTCAAATCTGTGAATAATGCAATTGCATCGGATATGGAGATGACCATTAAGAGCGGTACGATAAATGTAGAGTCAGGAAATGACGGAATTAAGTCCTGCAACGATGAGGCGCCAATTGGAAGTATCACCATTGAAGGCGGTAATATTACGGTTGACTCTGTCGGAGACTGTATTGTAGCAACCAGGACGTTAACAATTAGTGGCGGTACATTTAACTTAACAGCATATGACGGTTACGATGCCGTTTACAATGGAGATGATGCTTCCTATCCAAGCGCAAAAGGATTGAAGGCAGCAGGCTCTTATATAGTGACCAGCGATAGTGGTACAGAGACAGAGGTCGAGCTTGTAGAAGAAAATGAACTGAATATCACAGGCGGAAGCTTTAAAATCAATACTGCGGATGATGCAATTCACAGTGATGGTGATACTACGATTACAGGCGGAGAGTTTGAAATCAGCACAGGTGACGATGCAATTCATGCAAATTATTACATGACACTGGGAACGGAAAATGAAAAGCAGGCGATTCCGGCATTTAAAGTAAAAAGTTGTTATGAGAGCATTGAAGCTGCAACGATAAACATTTATAGTGGCGACTACGAGATGTATTGTAGTGATGACATTATTAATGCGGCAAATGAAGATCTGAAGGGCTGGACTTATCAGTTAAATATTTATGGTGGTACTTTCTACAGCAGTACATCAAAGGGAGACGGATATGATTCCAATGGAAATATTTCTCTTTACGGCGGTACACATGTAAACATGAGCGATATCGGACTGGGAGAAAATAACGAAACACTTGATTGTGACGGAAGTCTGACGCTTTCAGGTGCGACAGTTCTGGCAATTGGACGGGCAGGAATGGGTGTCAGCTATTCCAGCGCAAGTACCAATGCATATGTGAGGTTTGGAAGCAGCAGCAGCGGCGGTTCCAGACCGGGAATGGGAGGATCGACAACATCCTCTCTATCAATTACACCCGGAAGTAAAGTAGCTGTAATAGATGCCTCCGGAAATGTATTGATGGAAACTACGACTTACTGGGATGCAATCAATAATGGGAAGAAAGCGTCTTATGTGATGTACACTTCTCTGGATCTGGCATCCGGAAGCAGCTGCACATTATCTGTTGATGGAACACAGGCAGCAACGGGCACTGCATCAGCAACAGCGGGCATCAAAAGTATGTCAGTTGAGGAAGAAAGTGGACTTTCTACCAATGTATCAAAAGCAGAAAAGCCGGAAGTAGAATTTAGATATGTATTTGTTTCCGAAGACCCGGAGATTGCAGCAGTATCAGAAACAGGAACTGTTACCGGAGTGAAAAAAGGAACTACAGTAATTAATGCAACAGTATTTGCAAATGATATGGAAATCTTCTCTGGAACGTATGATGTTCAGGTAAAGAAAGCCCTGCCATTTATCGACGTTCAGGCAGGTGACTGGTACTATGATACTGTTGAATATGCTTATGAAAATGCAATAATGACGGGATTGACAGATACAGTATTCGGACCGAACGATAATCTTGCACGTGCTCAGCTGGCAGTAATCCTTTACCGAATGAGCGGTGATGAGGCTGTAGAATACAGTGACGTATTCCCGGATGTAGAAGACGATATCTGGTATACAGATGGAATTCTCTGGGCAAGCAGTAAAGGTATTGTTACCGGATATACAGATACCGGATTGTTCCGACCGTCACAGAATATCTCTCGTGAGCAGATTGCAGTTATGCTTCATCGCTATGCAAAAGGTCTTAATCTTGATAATGGAGTAAGAGCAGAGTTTGATAAATTCCAGGATGCGGCAAATGTCAGCGAATATGCAGACGAAGCAATGCAGTGGGCAGTAGGCAACGGAATCATTACCGGAAAATATGAAGGAAAAATTATTGATCCTCAGGGAAATGCAACCCGTGCAGAATGTGCGACAATGATTTCCAGATTTTTAAAGTTAGCAGAGTAAACTTATAAATGACTCAAACTTCGCACTTGAATAAGTGTCTATGCACCTTGAAAATTCAATAATAACTGGCATAAAAATAGCATGAAACCATCTGATTTGGTATAATTGAG
>SFGN01000002.1 GCA_004556565.1 Lachnospiraceae bacterium
GACAGGATTATGGACTACGGTTATGGCTGCAAGGATCAATTTTTTAATTCATGGCTCAGTTTTTAGTTCAGATGCTGTTCCGTGAATAATTCAGGATGAATATGAAATATTTAACAAAACTCAGCCGATTGAATCTGATTTTGATAAAGTTGTAAAAGAAATTGAAAATAAACGATAGATGTTGTTGAACAAAATTGACGTAACTGTAAAAAATATTCAATAAGTCAGTTTACATTCATATCGAAATAGTGGTTTGTTTTGATATGAATGTTGAATGAAGTGGCTAATGAAAATTGGACTGTAAGAGTGTTGGAACGTAATATTAAAAGTGGATATTATAAGAGAATGCTGTCTACACAGTTGCCAGATACGGAGAATAAAACATTAGAATTTGTTAAGGATCCGTTTGTGCTGGAATTTATGGGAGTAAAGCAAAATGATGGACATTTAGAAAGTGATATTTAAAAGGCTATTATTAGCAATCTTCAAATATTTTTATTAGAAATGGGAAAAGGATTTTCATTTGTTGGTAGACAGATGAGAATTTGCACGGAAACAACAGATTTTTATATTGATTTAGTTTTTAACAATTATATTTTGAAGTGTTTTGTACTTATTGACTTAAAAACAACAAAGTTAACGCATCAAGATATTGGGCAAATGGATATGTATGTGCGTATGTTTGATGATTTGAAACGTAGGGAAGATGATAATCCCACTATTGGTATTATTTTTTGTACGGACAAAGATGAAACGATGGTTAAATATTCTGTTCTGCATGAAAATCAACAGATTTTTGCTTCTAAATATATGACTGTCTTACCTACTGTCGAAGAGTTGCAAAGAGAATTAGAAAGAAATCAATTGATATATAATCAGGATTAAAAGGTTTTGAGCGAGAATAAGCAGATATTATTTGGCATATTTCAATTGGCTGCACGTGTGTAGCCAATTTGGTATAGTGTAGTTGTGAGATTGAAATTCGGATGTTTGTTCCTCAAATTTATGTCAGAGATGTCAGCAGAAATCTCAGAGATATTTTCCAGGAAAATAAAAATGAAGCATTCAACATTCATACCGAAATTGCGTAGCATATCGGTATGAATGTCAAATAGTAAAATGTAATTCGAGAGATACTGTCTTCTGAATATCCACCTGAATACTTTGTACGTACTATGATTACAAATTTGTGACCTAAATTTGTGTAAAGGCAAAAATCGTAGCATCAGTCATTGGGGATTTTTAAAATTACACGAATTTCTGGCTGATGGACAAACTTTTTTACTATGAGATTTGGAGGTGTTTTTATGCAAGATGCACAAAAATGTTTTAAACTGCATTCTGAATACAAACCTACCGGCGATCAGCCGCAGGCGATCGAAGCACTTGTGAAAGGCTTCAAAGAAGGTAACCAGTGCCAGACCCTTCTCGGCGTCACCGGTTCCGGAAAGACTTTTACGATGGCAAACATCATTGCAAAATTGAATAAACCAACATTAGTCATAGCACACAATAAGACCCTGGCAGTACAGCTCTACGGAGAATTCAAGGAGTTCTTCCCGGAGAATGCAGTGGAGTATTTTGTGTCCTATTATGGCTTTAAGCTATTATCAGTGTTAAATTGTCCATTTTGTCCAGATAATCCGGAGGGTTTGGATGAAATAACACAGGATGGACAGGATAATAGGAAATGGATTTGTGACCTGGATTCGTGTAATGAAGTAAAGTGAACCCATTTGTCAAGACACTTTTTTAAAAAAATTAAGTTGGATTTCGGAAGGGATAATCCCGTCCTTTATCTCCCTTGTTTACCCACTAAGTGTGGATATATGAACTGTCAAGGGTGTGCTGCCTGGCAGCTTCCGGAGGAACCCTTTACAGTTCATATATCCGCGCTTACCCTTCGGAAAGGGAGAGACAGGATAATTACCTGTCCCAGTAGACTTCCTCAGGCGTGCGGTATTTCAACCGTGAGTGTGGACGCTCGTGATTATAAAAGTTCATGTAATTATTGATACCGATACGTGCTTCTCTTGGTGTCTCAAATGCATTTGGATACACATCCTCATATTTTATGGTTCGCCAGAGCCTTTCCACAAAGATATTGTCGTAAGCACGACCACGGTGATCCATACTGATTCTGGATCCGGCATCCAGAAAAATCTGTGTGAATTATTTTGCCGTGGATATACGGCCTGTATGCCCATTTCCTGCATATGCCGAAGGACTGCTTTGTGATTGATCAGATAATGCTCTTTTTCATTAAGATACCAGCAAATACGACGATATCCATACATTGGGTATCGGGTATAGATTTTGTCAATCAACTGCTTAATGTACAGATCTTCTGTGGAATGTGGAGCCGGCTGATAATAGAGCCCGCTTCTATTAAGTCCCAGAAGGCTGGACTGTACAGAAATGGGAAGAGTTGATCCATTCATATCCACAAGCAGTCGACGTTCCGGTACGCTAAGTTCAGAAACCAGATTTTTTTTTCAACCACTCGTTTTGAGTGATGAGCTTGCCAATCTGAGCATACAAATCGTTGATCTCCGCTTCGCGTGCTTTTTGAGCCTTACGTTCTTTGGATGAGTTGTCCTGGAACAGTGTATACAGTTGATTTTCTGATTCCCGCTTCCACTTTGAAAGCATATTCGGATGAATATTGTTCTCAGCAGCAATCTCATTGATGGTGCGCTCGCCTCGAATTGCTTCAAGAACAAGCCTGGGTTTCTCCTCTGGTGAATGTTGTTGTCTTGCCATAGTTGGACTCCTTTCGCTATAAAATCATAAGGGAAATCCAACTTAAAAACAACGATTTTTTTGTCTTAATTTATGGGTTCATTATATAGAAATGACTATAGAAAATGCTACACGCATGTAGCAAATTTAACTTAGTATGAAAATTGTGCAGACAATGCCTGCATAATTAAACTAAAAAGAAATTTGAAAGGAGATGTGTCACATGAAAGAACAGGGAAAAGAATTACTTATTGCAGAACAAAACCAAGAAGAAACATATTTGTCTATTCGTGGATCTATTATAAACGCACAAAATAAAGTTAAAGCAACTGTTAATTATGCAATGGTAAATGCGTATTGGGAAATTGGTGAGCAAATTTATCATGCATGTGGTGAAAATGAACGTGCAACATACGGTAAACAGTTATTACAATATATATCTGAGAAATTAACAGCAGAATTTGGAAAAGGCTTTGACGTAACAAATCTTAGAAATATGAGACGCTTTTATCTGATGTTTCCAATTCGAGAGACGCTGTCTCCCGAATTAAGTTGGTCGCATTATATTAAATTAATGAGAGTGACTGATGGAACTGCGCGTGAGTTTTATGCTAAAGAGGCTGTAAAATCAGGTTGGAGTGTAAGACAATTAGAACGTCAAATTAATACTATGTTTTATCAGCGAATTCTCTCAAGTCGTGATAAAGAAAGTGTTGCAAAGGAAATTGACGTAATAGAACCAAAACCGGAATACGAAACAATTGTTAAAGATCCATATGTACTTGAATTTCTTAATCTTCCGGCAAATGAACATTTTTATGAAAGTGATTTGGAACAAGCTTTAATTAACCATTTACAGAAGTTTTTGTTGGAACTTGGGAGAGGGTTTTCATTTGTAGCTCGTCAGAAACATATTAATTTTGACGGAAGACATTTTTATATAGACTTGGTATTCTATAACTACATTTTAAAATGTTTTGTGCTGATTGATTTAAAAGTGGATGATTTGACGCATCAAGATATAGGACAGATGCAAATGTATGTAAATTATTATACAAGAGAATTAATGAATGAGGGAGATAATCCCCCTATTGGAATTCTTCTGTGTGCGGATAAAAGCGATACTTTAGTCCGTTATACGTTGCCGGAAGATAATAAACAGATTTATGCGGCAAAATATTTGCCATATATGCCAACAGAAGAAGAACTTCGTAGAGAATTGAATTTGGATGACTTTAAAAAGTTGAGGGATTAAATAAACACAGAGTGAGTGTAGAGATGGAGGAAAAATGAGGAAACAAAGAAAGATGAAACTGATAGTTTTAAAAAGTATTGTGAGTTACGGGATTCTGATAAAAAGTCATATTATGTAAAAGAAGGATGCAGATGTAACCATTAGATAAAATATCGGGGAGCAATAAATATGAGTCAAGAACAAATTTTTAAGTTAGAAGCACCATATCAGCCGACGGGCGACCAACCAGAAGCGATAGCTGCTTTGGTGAAAGGTTTCAGGGAAGGTAACCAGTGCCAGACACTTCTTGGTGTCACTGGCTCAGGTAAAACCTTTACCATGGCAAACGTAATCCAACAATTGAATAGACCAACGCTGATCATAGCTCACAATAAGACCCTGGCGGCACAGCTCTATGGAGAATTCAAGGAGTTCTTCCCGGAGAACGCAGTCGAGTATTTTGTGTCCTACTACGATTACTACCAGCCGGAGGCTTATGTTCCGTCCTCAGATACCTATATTGCGAAGGATTCTGCCATTAACGAGGAGATTGACAAGCTTCGTCTTTCTGCTACGATGGCACTGACTGAACGGCGGGATGTGATTATCGTTGCCAGCGTATCCTGTATTTACGGCCTGGGGAGTCCGACGGATTATCAGAACATGGTGATTTCCCTGCGTCCGGGGATGATAAAAGACCGGGACGAGCTGATGTCAAAGCTGATAGAGATTCAATATGAAAGGAATGACATGGATTTCCACAGGGGAACTTTCCGTGTGAGAGGGGATGTGCTGGAGGTTATTCCGGCTTATGAGACAGATACAGCTATCAGGGTTGAATTTTTCGGGGATGAGATTGACCGGATCACCGAGATTGATATTCTTACCGGAGAAATCAAAGGAGAGCTGAAGCATACGGCAATCTTTCCTGCGTCTCATTATGTGGTGGACAAGGAAAATATTGAGCGTGCGGTGAAGGCAATTGAAGAGGAACTGGAAGAGCGGGTGAAGGAATTTAAGCGTCAGGATAAGCTTCTGGAAGCCCAGAGAATTGCAGAGCGGACGAATTTTGATATAGAAATGCTTAGAGAAACCGGTTTTTGTTCCGGTATTGAGAATTATTCCAGGCATTTGGCCGGGCTGGAGCCGGGGCAGCCGCCTTATACTTTGATCGACTATTTTCCGGATGATTTTATCATGATGATCGATGAATCACATAAAACAGTCCCCCAGATAGGGGGAATGTACAACGGGGATCAGTCCAGGAAAAGTACACTCGTGGATTATGGATTCCGCCTGCCGTCTGCAAAGGACAACCGTCCCTTGAATTTTCAGGAGTTTGAAAGTAAAATAAACCAGGTGCTGTTTGTATCTGCAACACCGGGCATTTATGAAGAGGAACATGAACTGCTCCGTGCCGAACAGGTTATTCGGCCGACAGGGCTTCTCGACCCGGAGGTGGAAGTACGCCCGGTTGAAGGGCAGATCGATGACCTGATCGGGGAAATCAGGAAAGAAACAGCAAAGAAAAACAAGATTCTGGTTACGACTCTTACCAAACGCATGGCGGAAGACCTGACAGATTATATGAAAGAAGTCGGAATCCGGGTGAAATACCTTCATTCCGATGTGGATACACTGGAGCGTACAGAGATTATCCGGGATATGAGGATGGATGTGTTTGATGTTCTTGTGGGCATTAATCTCCTGCGGGAAGGTCTTGATATTCCTGAGATCACGCTTGTGGCGATTCTGGATGCCGATAAGGAAGGCTTCCTGCGTTCGGAGATTTCGCTGATACAGACTATCGGAAGGGCAGCCCGTAATTCGGAAGGGCATGTCATTATGTATGCGGATACTGTTACAGATTCCATGAAGATGGCAATGGAGGAGACCAGACGGCGCCGCGAGATTCAGATGAAATACAATGAAGAGCATGGAATCACACCGCAGACAATCAAAAAGGCAGTGCGTGACCTGATCAGTATCTCTAAGAAAGCAGATCCACAGGAAATGCAGATGGAAAAGGATCTGGAATCTATGAGCCGGGAGGAACTGGAGAAGCTGGCGGGCAGACTGACTAAAAAGATGAAAAAAGCAGCGGCAGATCTGAATTTTGAGACCGCGGCAGAACTGCGTGACCGGCTGATTGAAGTAAAAAAAGCAATCAATGACATTGAGTAGCATTTATGGAATAACCGGATAAGCCGGGCAGGGAGGTAATCCTGAATATCCGGTTTAGGATGTGCCCGCCGGATTGACAGAAAACAAAAACAACAAAGACAGGAGATTAGAAATGGCTAAAAAGATGGATGCCAGACAATATATAAGAATACGTGGTGCAAATGAAAACAATCTGAAAAATATTGATGTGGATATTCCAAGAGATGAACTGGTCGTATTGACGGGACTGAGCGGTTCGGGAAAGTCTTCACTTGCATTTGATACAATTTATGCGGAAGGGCAGCGGAGATATATGGAATCTTTATCTTCCTATGCGCGTCAGTTCCTGGGACAGATGGAAAAGCCGGATGTGGAAAGCATCGAAGGGCTTTCTCCGGCAATTTCTATTGACCAGAAATCTACGAACCATAATCCTCGTTCGACGGTGGGGACGGTGACGGAGATTTATGATTATTTTCGTCTGCTGTATGCAAGAATCGGCATACCGCATTGTCCTGAATGCGGAAAAGAAATCAAAAAGCAGTCTGTCGATGAAATGACGGATCAGATAATGGAGATGCCGGAGGGAACGAGGATTCAGCTTCTTGCCCCGGTAGTACGCGGAAAAAAAGGAACGCATGCGAAGCTTTTTGAACGCGCCCGGAAAAGTGGATATGTGCGTGTGCGTGTTGACGGTAATCTGTATGAGCTTTCTGAAACGATTACACTTGATAAAAATATCAAACATAATATAGAGATTATTGTAGACCGCCTGATCGTAAAGCCCGGTATTGAAAAGAGGTTGGTGGATTCGATTGAAAGCGTTTTGAATCTTGCAGAGGGGCTTTTGATCGTGGATGTGATCGGGGGAGAGTCTGTGAGCTTCAGCCAGAACTTTTCCTGTCCTGACTGCGGTGTCAGCATCGAGGAAATCGAACCGAGAAGTTTCTCATTTAATAATCCGTTTGGCGCATGCCCGTCCTGTTTGGGACTGGGATTTAAGATGGAATTTTCAGAAGAGCTGATGATACCGGATCCGTCTCTGAGTATCAACGAAGGGGCAATAGCTGTTCTTGGCTGGCAGTCCTGCGCAGATAAAGGAAGTTTTACCAATGCCATTTTACAGGCATTGTGTAATGAATATGGGTTTGATCTGGATACACCATTCGAAGAATACCCGAAAAAAATCCATGACATTCTAATTTATGGAACGAACGGGAAAACCGTGAAGGTATATTATAAAGGGCAGAGAGGTGAGGGAATTTACGATGTTGTTTTTGAAGGACTGATCCGCAGTGTTGAGCGGAAGTACCGCGAAACGCATTCTGAAGTCACGAAAGCAGAATATGAGACTTATATGAATATTACGCCGTGTTATGACTGTAAAGGGCAGCGCCTGAAAAAGAGCGCACTGGCAGTGACCGTCGGGGATAAGAATATTTCTCAGGTGACGGAACTGTCAATCGTAAAATTACAGGAATTTCTTAAAGGATTGGAGCTTACGAAGACGCAGCATCTTATCGGGGATCAGATTCTGAAAGCAATTCATGCCAGGATACAGTTTTTGATGGATGTAGGGCTTGATTATCTTACTCTGGGGCGTGCGGCCGGTTCATTGTCCGGCGGTGAGGCACAGAGAATACGTCTGGCGACCCAGATTGGCTCCGGGTTGGTAGGGGTGGCTTATATCCTGGATGAACCGAGTATCGGGCTTCATCAGAGAGATAACGACAAACTTCTTGCCACATTGAAGCATCTGCGGGATTTGGGCAATTCGTTGATCGTGGTGGAGCATGATGAGGATACCATGCGCGCCGCAGACTGTATCGTTGATATCGGACCGGGCGCAGGAGAACACGGCGGACAGGTCGTAGCTGTCGGAACTGCCGAAGAGCTGATGCAGTGCGAAAATTCGATTACCGGAGAATATCTGAGCGGAAAAAAGAAAATCCCGGTGCCTGAGGTAAGGAAAAAACCCACCGGATTTTTAAAAGTTGTAGGCGCACGGGAGAATAATCTGAAAAATATTGACGTGGAATTTCCACTGGGAGTGATGACCTGCGTGACCGGAGTGTCCGGTTCGGGAAAAAGCTCCCTTGTAAATGAAATTTTATATAAACGGCTGGCGAAAGAACTGAACCGTGCAAGAACGATTCCGGGAAAACATAAACGAATAGAAGGAATCGAACAGGTGGACAAGGTCATCAATATCGATCAGTCTCCGATTGGGAGGACACCGCGCTCTAATCCTGCAACTTACACGGGAGTTTTTGACCTGATCAGGGATTTGTTTGCAGCGTGCCCGGACGCGAAAGCAAGAGGGTACAAAAAAGGCAGATTCAGTTTTAATGTTAAAGGAGGTAGATGTGAAGCCTGCGCCGGAGACGGTATTCTTAAAATAGAAATGCATTTCCTGCCTGATGTGTATGTACCATGTGAGGTCTGCGGAGGAAAGCGCTATAACCGGGAGACGCTTGAGGTAAAATACAAAGGAAAGAGTATTTATGATGTGCTTAATATGACTGTTGAAGAAGCTGTAACATTTTTTGAAAATGTGCCGTCTATCCGCAGAAAAATGGAGACACTGTATGATGTGGGGCTATCCTATATCCGTCTGGGGCAGCCTTCCACGCAACTTTCGGGAGGGGAGGCACAGAGGATTAAACTGGCGGCGGAATTAAGTAAAAGGAGCACAGGTAAGACGGTGTATATTCTGGATGAGCCGACCACAGGTCTGCATTTTGCGGATGTCCATAAGCTGACAGAAATTCTAAGACGTCTGGCTGACGACGGCAACACAGTTATAGTGATTGAACATAATCTTGATGTGATAAAAACAGCGGATTATATTATTGATATCGGACCGGAAGGAGGAGACAGAGGAGGAACTGTCATTGCACATGGAACTCCTGAGGAAGTGGCGAAGAATGAAAAATCGTATACAGGGAAGTATATTGATGCAATTCTTAAGAAAAACTAAGAAGAGTAATAACAGGGGTGGGCAGTGAGCAAACATTTCTGTCCGAAGGGAGCGTTATATGTCAATGGATATTGGGATTGATCTGGGAACGGCCAGCGTGCTGGTATACGTAAAGGGAAAAGGAGTGGTTCTCAAAGAGCCGTCGGTGGTGGCATTTGACAGGGAGACAAATGAAATCAAGGCAATCGGAGAGGAAGCCAGGCAGATGCTCGGGAGGACACCGGGCAATATAGTAGCGATCCGGCCGCTTCGCAAAGGGGTGATTTCCGATTATACAGTGACGGAAAAAATGATTAAATATTTTGTACACAAATCACTTGGAAGAAGAACCTTTAAGAAACCACGCATCAGTATCTGCGTGCCCAGCGAAGTGACGGAAGTGGAAAAGAAAGCAGTGGAGGAAGCAACTTATGCTGCAGGAGCCCGGGAGGTTTATCTGATAGAAGAACCGGTTGCCGCAGCCATAGGGGCAGGCATAGATATTTCAAAACCGTGCGGGAATATGATCGTGGACATCGGAGGAGGCACGTCGGACATTGCAGTGATTTCCCTGGGTGGTTCTGTCGTTAAGGATTCCATCAAAATTGCGGGAGACGATTTTGACGAAGCAATCGTGCGTTACATGCGGAAAAAGCATAATCTTCTTATAGGTGAGAGGACTGCGGAGGATATCAAAATTCGGATCGGTACGACCTACCCGATGGCAGAAGAACAGATGATGGAAGTGTGTGGAAGAAACCTGATAACCGGGCTGCCCAAAACCGTTAATGTGACATCTTCTGAAACTGAGAAGGCACTGTCGGAGGTGACGGGGCAGATTGTGGAGGCGGTCATCAGCGTTCTGGAGCAGACACCGCCGGAACTGTCGGCGGATATTCTGGAGAGAGGTATTGTGCTCACCGGAGGCGGTGCAATGCTCCGGGGGTTAGAAAAATTGATCGAAGAGAGGACAGGGATTCACACGATGACGGCGGAAGACCCGATGAAAGCTGTGGCAATCGGGACCGGTGAATTCGTAGAATTTATGAGTGTACGAAAAAGTCTGTAATGTGGGGTGAGGATACCATTGGAAATGATCAGTGGATATGTGGAACACATTGTGTTCCGGAATGACGAGAACGGATACACAGTGTTTGGCCTTGATATAGAAGGAAAAGAGCTTACCTGTGTCGGAAGTTTTCATTATATCAGTGAAGGCGAACGGATGGAACTAAACGGGGAATATGTCAATCATAATATTTACGGGAAACAGTTTAAGGTCAGCTCTTATCAGATAAAAGAGCCGGAGGATGCCGTGTCTGTCGAACGTTATCTTGGCTCCGGAGCTGTCAAAGGGATCGGGAAAGCTCTGGCAGGAAAAATAGTAAAAAAATTCGGAGCAGATACATTTCGGATTATCGAAGAGGAACCGGAGCGGCTTGCAGAGATTAAAGGTATCAGTGAGCGGAAGGCAAGAGAAATTGCCGTTCAGCTTGATGAAAAGAAAGATATGCGAAGAGCGATGATGTATCTTCAGAAATATGGTGTTTCGACAGCGTTGGCAGCAAAGATTTATCAATATTACGGAGCAAAGCTGTACCAGATTCTTGAGGAAAATCCATACAGGCTGGCGGATGATATTGATGGTGTTGGATTTAAAACGGCGGATGAGATCGCTTCCCGCGCAGGCATCCGACCGGACTCGGATTTCCGGATTAAGAGCGGCATATATTATGTGCTGCAGCAGGCATCGGGGGAAGGACATATTTATCTACCGCAGGATATGCTGGTGAGTAAAGCCGAGCAGATTCTGGGCGTAAAAATACAGGAAGTTGAGAAATATGTGATGGATCTTTGTATCGAACGTAAGATTGTGCGGAAAGAAGAACAAGGGGAAATTCGCATTTATCCGTCACATTTTTATTATATGGAGCTGAATACGGCACGTATGCTGCACGATCTGGATATTGATTGTGAGATTCCGGAAGCAATGATGGAGCAGCGTCTGCGTACAGTTGAAGAAAAAGAAAAAATCATTTTGGATGAAATGCAGCACCGGGCTGTGATTGAAGCAATTAAACATGGACTTCTGATCCTGACGGGAGGTCCGGGCACCGGGAAAACGACTACCATCAATACCATGATACAGTTTTTTGAGAGCGAAGGGATGGATATCATGCTTGCAGCCCCGACCGGCAGAGCCGCAAAGCGGATGACGGAGGCTACCGGGTATGAAGCCCAGACAATACACCGTCTTCTGGAGGTTAACGGAAATCCTGAGGAAGAAGGAAGCATAAACGGTTTTATGAGGAACAGGGATAATCCTCTGGAAGCGGACGTTATCATTATTGATGAGATGTCAATGGTGGATCTTCCTCTTATGCATTCTCTTTTATCCGCAATCGCGGCAGGAACCAGGCTGATTCTGGTGGGGGATGTGAATCAGCTGCCGTCAGTAGGACCGGGAAGTGTGTTGAAGGATATTATTTCTTCAGGATGCTTCCATGTTGTGACGCTGACACGTATTTTCCGGCAGGCGGGGGAAAGCGATATTGTGGTGAATGCACATAAAATCAATGCAGGGGAACCGGTTGCGGCAGATAATAAAAGCAGGGACTTTTTCTTCCTCAGGCGTCAGGATGCGGACATTATTATCCGTGTCATAATCGCGCTGATTCAGGAAAAGCTTCCACGTTACGTGGATGCCGGGCCAAATGAAATCCAGGTCATGACACCTACAAGGAAGGGACTTCTGGGAGTGGAGCGCCTGAATACTGTTCTTCAGAGATATCTGAATCCTCCGAAACCCGGAAAAGAAGAACGCGAGATCGGCGGCAGAATTTTCCGAGTAGGTGACAAAGTGATGCAGATTAAGAATAATTATCAGCTGGAGTGGGAAATCAAGACAAAAAGAGGACTGACGGTTGACAGCGGTTTCGGCGTGTTTAACGGGGACATGGGTATCGTACGTTCAATTAATGTTTATGAGGAAACGATAGAAGTGGAGTATGATGAACACCGGCGCGTCAGCTATCCGTTTGAAATGACGGAAGAACTGGAGCTTGCATATGCAATTACTGTACATAAGTCACAGGGGAGTGAATATCCTGCGGGCATTCTGCCGCTTTTGCAGGGTCCGAGACCGTTATATAACCGTAACCTTTTGTATACGGCTGTCACGAGGGCAAAAAAATGCCTGACGATTGTGGGAAGCGAAGAAGTATTTCAGGCAATGATAAAGAACAAAAGTGAGATGAGCCGGTTTACAAGTCTTTCGGAAAGAATACGGGAGCTGCAGGAGAACTGACTGTAGAAGGGAGCACTATTATAAAAAAGAGCATTATAAAAAAGGAAATTATTAAGAGTTTTATAAAAAGAATTACCGACAGCATCCTGAACCTGCTGTATCCGCAGGTATGCCCGATGTGCGGCAAAATCACACCAAAAGAAGAACCGGGCAAAATCTGTTCCTCATGTAGGAAGCACATTGTGTATATTAAAGAGCCGCGCTGCATGAAATGCGGAAAGCCGGTATCTTCTGTGGAACAAGAGTTTTGTTACGATTGTTCCAGATATAACTATGCTTATGACCAGGGGAGAAGCCTGTGGCTTCACAGTGGTGAGGCGGCCGCAGCCATCTATCAGATGAAGTTCCATAATAAACGATGTTATGCGGCTGTTTTTGCACAGGAGATGGCGGTACGATACGGGGAATGGATCCGCAGAAATTTTGTTGAGGAAATCATACCTGTTCCGCTGCACAAATCAAGAAAAAAAGCACGGGGGTTTAATCAGGCGGAACTTCTTGCAGAAGAATTGGGCAGAATCATGGAAATACCGGTTAACAAAAAAGTCGTATTCCGCATTCGGAACACAAAACCGCAGAAGTTCCTTGATGACCGTCAGAGGCAGGATAATCTGAAGGACGCATTTGGAGTGAGCCGTACCTGGAATGTTAAGGAAAAAGTACTGCTGATTGACGATATTTATACGACCGGAAATACCATTCACCGCATTTCGTCACTGCTGAAAAGAGTGGGCGTCCAAAAAGTGTATTTTTTGACTATAAGCATTGGACAAGGTCTCTGAGTATATGCTATACTGAAGTGACAGGTTAATTATGATGCAATGCAGAGTTATTTTGGAGTAAGAGGGTAGATGTTATAGTATGTTGGATAAGAAGAAAATCAAGCTGATGTCCAGAATGGCAGCGTATGACAAGAAAAATGCCGGACCGGATCTGAAAATCAGCAGTTATTATAAAAAAGATTATGTCAGCTTAAATACATTGATTTCAATATTGTGGATCACTTTTGGCTATATTATCGGAGCGGCGCTCTATGTATTATGTAATGTGGAATTCCTGTTAGAAAATCTTACAATTACAAAGCTGCTTCTTATGGGTGCGATAGCGGTCGGCATCTATTTCATTCTTTTGATTATCTACGGTGTGTGTGCCAGCAGTTTTTACGGCGCGAAACACCATAAGGCAAAGCTCCGTGCGAAGAGATATTACAGAGATCTGGCACGGCTGGCGAGGATGGATCATACTAGAGAATGAATCTGTTCGGCAGGTTAGTTGAGTAAGATAAATATGAAGGAGAAAGAATAAGATATGAGTACGATACTTGTCTGGAGAAAACAATTGCAGAATTTGTATGCAAAGTTTTCCGTATACATCATAATAGTGTTGAAATTAATTGCAGGATTTCTGGTGTTCAGCCTGATAAATTCCAATATTGGATTTATGGAAAAGGCGGCTTCTGTGATGTGCACAGCCGGTCTTTCCGTAGTCTGTGCATTTTTGCCGATGATAGTCATGACGCTGGCCGCCTCTGCGCTGGTATTGATACATTTGTTTGAATTATCTATAGCTGTTGCAGTTGTGACCGGAGTATATTTTGTGTTAATGTATATTTTCTATTTCCGCTTTTCATCCGGAACATCCTGGCTGATTCTAATGACAGCGGTGTCTTTCACACTGAAGGTTCCTCTTGTTGTCCCTGTGGCTGTCGGACTGCTGGGAACACCGGCCTGTATTGTTCCGGCGGCGTGTGGGACATTCTGCTATTATATCATCCGCCTCGTCATGAATTCTTCCAGTATGTTTAAGGCTGATGGTCTGGAAGGGATGATTGCATCAGCAGTGGCATTTGCAAAAAAGACAATGACGAATAAAGAGATGTGGGTAATGGTGGCTGCAGTAGTGATTTGCATTTTGCTTGTGTACGGAGTACGGAGATGCTCTGTGGACCATGCATGGAAGATCGCATCCGTATCAGGTGTGATCGCGGCAGTTCTTGTATGTACGGCAGGGAACATTGCTTTGGATGTACATATTTCCTATACAACGCTTGCAATTAGCGGGGTACTGGCAATTGTGACCGGACTTGTACTGGAAATTCTTTTCCTGTCGGTTGATTATACACGGACAGAACGGTTGGAATTTGAGGATGATGAATATCATTATTATGTAAAGGCTGTTCCGAAGTTCGCCGTAACGGTTCCGGAAAAAAGTGTACAGCATATCAATGAGAGGCAGAGCAGCACCGGAGAAAATACGGAAAACGGCTGGGGCAATGATTCCGGATGGCGGGATGACGATGAACAGGAAGAAATTAATGATCCTCATTCATCAGACGATGATGAAGATATGGATACCGGATGGTCGGAGAGTAATAAAAAAGAAATAGAAGCTGATACGATTCTGCTGACAAGAAGCCTGAATAAGGAATTGGGGCTGGATGTCTCTGAAAGAAACAAGCCGGCCGAAAAAGAATAACAGGTCCGGCGGACTTTAGAAACAGGGAGGTGATAAGGTGGAACAGTGGGTGAAGAACTTCTTTGATAAATATATAAGTGAAATGTATTTCCCATCGGTCGGCCTTATAGATGTTATAGAGATACTGATTATCGCAGTCATCGTTTATGAGATTATGCTGTGGATAAAAAATACCAAGGCGTGGATGCTCATGAAGGGGATTGCTATACTTGCCGTGTTTATTTTTATAGCTGCTCTGTTTCGCATGCATACCATTTTGTTCCTCGCGAAAGCGTCAATAAATGTATTGGCAGTGGGAGCAGTGGTTGTGTTTCAGCCGGAATTGAGGCGGGCATTGGAAAAACTGGGTGAGAAAGATTTATTCGGCAACTTTAAGGTTTTTGACAGAAGCCGGGAAAACGAGCGGTTTACGGCAGATACACTGGATGGAATTGTAAATGCCTGCTTTTCCATGGGAAGCGTGAAGACAGGAGCGCTGATTGTCGTGGAACAGGCAATTCGTCTTACAGAGTATGAAATGACGGGAATCGAACTGGACTGTAAAGTGTCTGAGCAGGTTCTGGTGAATATATTTGAACATAATACCCCGCTTCATGACGGAGCCGTCATTATACGCGGAGACAGAATAACATCAGCTACCTGTTATTTGCCATTGTCGGATAATATGCAGATCAGCAAAGATTTGGGAACCAGGCATCGCGCCGCACTTGGAATGAGTGAGGTAAGTGACGCACTGGTTATTGTTGTTTCGGAAGAAACAGGGAATGTATCACTGGCTATCGGCGGAAGGCTTTACCGGGGGATCACTCCGGAGTATCTGACAACGAAGCTGGGACAGATTCAGTGCAGAGCCTCTGAACAAAAGAAATATACATGGCGGAAAGGATGGCGGAAGCATGAAGAATAAGAAATTGCTGCTGGAGAGTAAGCTGCTTAAGAACAGCAGGCTGACGCAGAATCTGGGCCTGAAAATTGCCGCTCTGTTATTTGCTGCACTTTTGTGGCTGGTCGTGGTTAATGTTGATGACCCTGTTGACAGTGTAAGCTTTCGTAATATTCCTGTCTCTGTTTCAAATGAAGAAGTTGTGACGAATAAAGGAAAAGTGTATCAGATCGTTGACGGGACAAATACTGTAAATGTCACTGTGTATGCCACACGTTCCGTTCTGTCTAAGCTGACTGCAGATGATATTGTCGCAACAGCCGATTTGAGCCAGATGGAGGTTAATACATTTCTCGTACCGATACAGGTAAGCGTGAGAGGCTTTGAAGGTAAAAATATTACGGCAGAGGCAACACCAAAGAACCTTCAGGTAGAGATTGAAGATGTGACAAAGAACAGCTTCCCGATTTCTGTCAGCACATCCGGTGTGCCAAGAGACGGGTATGTGGTCGGAGAAGTGACTGCGAATCCGGAGAGAATCACTGTGCGCGGTTCAGAATCCATGATTGCAAATATCAATAAGGTTGTGGCCCAGGTGAATGTGGAAGGTCGTTCTACCGATTGTGAGCTGGAGGCAAAGTTAGTATATTATGACGGTAACGGGAATCCGATGGATGCGTCCCAGCTTAAAAGTGATATTGGGGACGAAGGTGTTACGGTTAAAGTACAGATACTTCCGAAAAAGAATGTTGAATTGCATTTCAATATATCAGGGACACCGGCAGCCGGATATATCTATACGGATTTGTCATGTGAACCGCAGACAATTCAGATATGCGGCACGGAAGATGTGCTTTCGGAGATTGATGAGATTGAGATACCGGAAGAAGTGATAAATATTGAAGGAAAAGACAGTAAAATTGAGATTTCAGTGGACATTACACCCTACCTGCCGGAAGGCGTCCGTCTTGTGGACGAAAGTGCGAATAATGTAATTGTGACGGTAGGGATTGAACAGGAAGGATCAAAAACCATAGAGCTTCCTGTTGAAGCGGTCCGCGTGGATAATCTCGCAGATAAACTGAAATTTGCTTTTGATTCTGTGACAGAAATTCAGTTCCAGTTTGCGGGAATAGAAGAAATCCTGGAGAAACTTGATATCAGGAATGCCGCGTTCATTGACCTGGGAAAATATACGGAGGCAGGAACCTATGAAGTTTCTGTGAATGTTGAACCTATTGAGGGGGTTTCGTTGCTTAATAAGCCTGTAGTAAAGATTATCCTGAGCGAAAAGAAGGAGGAGAATAACGGGGACAAAGAGGAATAACAGGAAATCGATTTGGTTTCCGGCCTGCTTTGCAGGTGTCAATCCCACACCGGATTTGCGGGTAAGTTTTGAAATCAGATAATCTGAGGCACAAACGGGCAGTAATAAATTCAGACTGGGAGAGCATAAATAAAAGGAGGTCGAGAATTAGGAAATTATGGTAAGTAAGAAAGTCGCGATTAAAAATCCAACCGGACTTCATTTAAGACCGGCGGGGCTGTTCTGTAAAACTGCCATGCAGTTTGGCTGTAAAATTTCAATTGAAAAAAAGAAAAAAAGATCAGACTATGTATTGGCAAATGCAAAGAGTGTACTGAGTGTGCTTGGGGCGTGTGTGAAAGGCGGGGATGAAATTACGATCATCTGCGACGGAAAAGATGAGGAAGAGGCACTGGAAGAGATGGTACGCATTGTAGAAGAAGGTTTGGGGGAATAACTGATATAGGAGGATGAAATATGGGCAGAGCGACGCTTGTTGTTATGGCGGCTGGGCTGGGCAGCCGTTTCGGGGAAGGGATTAAACAACTGGAGCCTGTAGGGCCAAACGGAGAAATCATAATGGAATATTCTGTTTATGATGCGATTGAAGCCGGTTTTGATAAAGTGGTTTTCGTAATAAGGAAAGATCTTGAAAAAGATTTTAAAAGAGTGATCGGACGAAAATTTGAAGAAAAAATCGAAGTGGCTTATGCGTATCAGGAAATGCAGGACATTCCGGAAAAATATAAGAATCTTCTGGAAGGCAGGCAAAAACCCTGGGGAACCGGGCAGGCGATCCTTTCGTGCAAGGATGTTGTTGATTCTCCGTTCGTTGTGATTAATGCGGACGATTATTATGGAAAACAGGCATATAAGGAGACATACAGGTATCTCACCGAAGAAACGTCAGAAGAAGGTATGGAAATCTGTATGGTAGGATTTGTGCTGAAAAATACCCTCAGTGAGAATGGAACAGTAACACGAGGAATATGCAGAGTTAACGGAGAAAAAATGCTTGAAGAGATTGTTGAGACCCGCGGAATCGAAAAATGTGGACAGAAAGTGATAGCCCATAAAGCAGGCGGAGATGAAATTATTGATGAGGATTCTCCGGTGTCTATGAATATGTGGGGGCTTCGGCAGGAATTTTTTGATATTTTGGAAAACGGATTTGATGACTTCCTGAGCAGGATAGTTCCGGGAGATGTGACAGCGGAGTATCTTCTTCCTACAATAATCGGCGGACTGCTGAAAGAAAAGAAGATTTCGGTCAAGGTGCTGGAGTCGGGAGACCGGTGGTTTGGCGTCACATATAAGGAAGATAAGGAAGGCGTTGCCGCATCGATCAGAGAGCTTGTTCAGGAAGGAGCATACCCTGCAGGGCTTTCATGGGGACAGCTTGAATAAAACACGAATCGGAAAGACAAGAACAAATAAAAGAAAATAAAGAATAATGATAACGGCCGTTACAGAATTTCCTGTGGCGGCCGTTTTTTGACAAAAGCAAATGATAAAGCTACATGTATTATTTTTTCCTCAATTTTCTCTGAAACCAGTCTGATGCATATTCAAATGTATTGCGGATTAAATCTATCTCGATTTTAATATAATTGTGGAGATGATTCACATGGAAAGGAACCTTCCTGCATTTTTTGCAATTTTCCAGCCCTTCTTTCAGCCCTTCCATATAATCTCTGCCAAATCCCTTCTTAAAGAAAAATACACATTTTACAAGAGTGCCGGCAGCGAGTGGCAAAAAATTGACTGCAAGTTGGAGAAACGGCATATTTTTGTAACTGAGCCACACATTGTTGCGTGCAGACAGGCGGACTTTAAAACTGTTATATTTTGAGCCGCTTGTTCCGCTTCCTACATGATAGACCAGTGCGGTAGGACAGTAAGTGTTGATGTATCCGTAAATGCGGGCGCGGTATCCGATATCAATATCTTCAAGATAAGCAAAATGTGTCTCATCAAAATAGCCGATTTTCCTGAAAACACAGCGCCGGTAAATTGCAGCACCGGCACATGCGGAAAAGATTTCATCCGGTTTTGTGTAATTGGAGGAAGGCCGTCCGCTGCCCCTGCAGATTCCCCACCCGAGAATAGTATATAAATCTCCTGCACTGTCAATCAGTTCAGGGTGATACATCTGGAGCATCTTGCTGCTGACAGAAAAAATCTGTGGAGAACGTTCAATTGCCTGAATCATTTCTCCGACATAATGTTCATCCACGGTTGTGTCATTGTTCAGCAGGATGACATAGGGGGTGGAAGCGTGCCGGATACCGACATTGACAGCCTTACTGAATCCATAATTCTCATCAAGGGCAATGACTTCTATATCAGGGTAGAATTCCCGCATATATTCAACGCTTCCGTCTGATGAATGATTGTCCACCACCAGGATCGTGTAATCTTTGCAGACCTGTTTTTCCAGGGATTCCAGGCATGGCTGCATAAAATGCTTACCGTTATAGTTTGGTATAATGATTGTAACTTTTTTGGCTGTAGCTTTCATATATCCTCATTTCTATTCCGGAAAATTGTCCCGGAAGTTTCCGTCTGATGTCTTAAACTCTTTATATTATAACAAATTATGCCGAGTAATGCTATGAGAAACCTGAAAATCAGAAAAATTACTAAATAACTACGAAAATGTTACAGAAAAATGAATTAAATTGTGTAAAATTATTGTTATGTATTGAGATTTTCTACAAAATATAGTATTATGATACGGAAAAAGATTGGACGGATATTAAAGGAAGTTTTCATATGATAAAAGAATATCAAAAGTTTTTAAATCGGGTTCAGGTCGTGCTTGACGGGTCGGTAGTCATAGTTTCTTATGTTCTGGCATGGTATCTCCGGTTTCGCAGCGGAATATTTAATCTGGATGAATGGTATCTGCCGCTTGAGTCTTATATGCGGCTGTTGTTTTATATTGTGCCGGGGTATCTGATTTTATTTTATGCGTTTCATTTATATGAGCCGAAACGCGTGATGGGAAGACGCCTGGAAGGGTGGAGGATTATTCAGGCGAACACACTCGGAATGATGGCGCTTATCCTCGTTCTTTATGTAACCAAGCAGGTGCACATATCCCGTACAATGATATTCGTATTTTTCTGTACAAATATCATTCTTCTGGTGCTGGAAAGGAATATCCTTCGTTTTGTACTCCGCAATATCAGAAGAAACGGACATAATCTCAAACACATGATATTAGTTGGTTACAGTCGCGCGGCTGAGCAATATATTGATCGGATCAAAGCAAATCCTGAGTGGGGATATCAGGTGAACGGGATTCTGGATGACAGTTTTCAGCCCGGTACAGAATATAAAGGGATTAAGGTCATCGGACGTGTCAAAGATCTGACAACGCTGCTTCAGGAAAATCAGCCGGATGAGATTGCGATTACTCTGGGGCTGGACGAGTATGACCGCCTGGAGGATATCGTAGCGCTGTGTGAAAAATCAGGTGTCCATACGAAATTTATACCTGACTATAACCATATTATTCCCACAAAACCATATACAGAAGATATCCAGGGACTTCCGGTTATTAATATCCGGCATGTGCCGCTTACAAATGGTTTAAACAGAGCCGTAAAACGTACCTTCGATTTCTTTGGGGCGATTGGGGCAATTATTTTATTCTCACCGGTCATGCTTGTGGTGGCATTGTTTATAAAAATTACTGATCCCGGACCGTTGATCTTTAAACAGAAAAGAGTGGGACTGAAGAATAAGACATTTTATATGTATAAATTCCGTTCAATGGTCATACAGAAAAAAGCGGATGAAGAAAAAGCGTGGACAACGAAAAATGATCCGAGAATTACGCCTTTCGGGAAATTTATACGAAAGACAAGTATTGACGAGCTGCCGCAGCTTTTTAATGTGCTGAAAGGTGATATGAGTCTTGTCGGCCCAAGACCTGAAAGACCGATGTTTGTCGATAAATTTAAAGAAGAGATACCAAGGTACATGGTAAAACACCAGGTGAGACCCGGAATGACAGGCTGGGCTCAGGTAAACGGGCTGCGGGGAGATACTTCTATAAAAAAACGAATTGAATATGATTTGTATTACATTGAAAACTGGACACTGGGATTTGACATTAAGATTCTATTTCTGACGGTGTTCAAAGGATTTGTGAATAAAAATGCATACTGACAGGGGAGATTAGGGGCATGAATAAGGCAGTTGATATCATTATTCCGACATACCGGCCGGATGAGAAGGTTGTTTTTCTCGTAAAAAAGCTTTTGAAGCAGACATATCAGGCGGACAGGATACACCTGATTAATACTGAGACAGGCGTGTTTCCGTCTGAACTTGAAGTACTGGATTCCAGAGTTAAAATCACTCATATACGTAAAGAAGAGTTTGATCATGGCGGGACAAGACATATGGGGGCTATGCAGTCAAAAGCAGATTTTGTAGTGTTTATGACTCAGGATGCTTTGCCGGCAAATGACCGGATGCTTGAAGAACTGATGCGTCCGTTTGAAGATCCTCAAGTAGCGGCTTCTTATGGAAGGCAGCTTCCGGCATCGGACTGCAATCTGATTGAACGTTATACACGGGAGTTTAATTATCCGGCTGAAAGCCGTGTGAAATCTTTGAAAGATCTGGAAACATTGGGGATAAAAACATATTTTTGCTCGGACGTATGCGCTGCTTACCGGAAGACAGTATACGATTCTCTGGGCGGCTTTGAGGAAAAAACAATTTTCAATGAGGACATGATTATGGCGGCCAGGATGATTCATTCGGGGGCAAGGGTTGCCTATGCTGCCGAGGCAAAAGTTATCCATTCCCATAATTATAGCTGTATGCAGCAGCTGAAGAGGAATTTTGATCTGGCAGTTTCCCAGGCAGAGCACCCGGATATATTTGAAAATGTCAGGTCAGAGTCCGAAGGAATCAGACTGGTGAAAGATACTGCGGCATATCTCGTGAAGAAAAAAAAGCAGTGGATGGTAATTTCACTTGTGGTAAAAAGTGGATTCAAGTACATAGGATATCGACTTGGTAAGAATTACAGAAAGCTTCCGGAGTGGTTGATCAGGAAATGTACTATGAATCCGGGATATTGGGAGTAGACTGAGCAGAAGTTCGGTCTGTATCATTCGCATAATGTATTTCCTATAAGTACCCGTTGTTGTACAGCTGATTTTACTCATGACCGGGCAACCGAACCGTAATCATAAACAGGTACTTATCTGTTCAGGTACGATTCGTTCACAAATTCGATTCCGGCTGAACTTTTTATTAAAAAATGCATTGATGTTTTTTGTGAAATCATGTATCATAGGAGGGATGAAAACAAATTCGTGTTCCTGGCAGGTCAGGCAGAGAATTATCATTTACAGTAAGTGTATTTATAAGAAAGGGTTAGTTATGGCAGACAAGAGACGACGTTCTGATGCCGTTCCGGAACAGGAAAGACGTAGAAAAAGCGGAAGGACATCTGACAGAGGAGGTTCCGGATCGGGAAGAAAATCATATTCTGAGATGGAAGAGGAACAGTTAAGAAAAAGAAAGAAGAAAGCAGATGGCAAAAAAACGGAAAATCATTCTTCTGTTGCGAAAAAGTCATCGGCACAAAAATCATCAAATAAAAAATCATCAGGAAAAAAGAAAAAGAAACGTAAAGGTATGTCTCTGGGCAAAAAGATCGGCCTGACATTCTGCATTATATTGCTGCTTGCGATCCTCGCGGTGATTGCAGTTCTGGCTTCCAAAATGAACAAACTGGAAGTGGAAGTACTTGATCCGGACAAACTGAGTATATCCGATGAGCTGGATTATGATGAAGAAGGATATCTAAATGTGGCATTGTTTGGTCTGGATACCAGGGAAAATGATGTTGAGATGGGTACACGAAGTGATACCATTATCATAGCAAGTCTGAACAGAAAGACAAAAGAAATTAAGATTTCTTCCATTTTCAGGGATACATTGATGCGTCAGGAGGATGGCTCGTATAACAAGGCGAACGCAGCATATTCTTTTGGTGAGGAAGAGGAAGCGATTGCAATGCTGAACCGGAATCTTGATATGGATATCCAGCGATATGTTACAGTGGATTTCTCAGCTATGGTTGATGTTGTGGATGCCCTGGGCGGAGTTGAGATTGATGTCCTGCCGGAGGAGATTGATTATATCAACGGCTACGGTACTTCAATCACTGAGAATACCGGGGTGGAGACACCGATGGTCCTCTATTCGGGGCCGCAGGTTCTCAATGGAGTGCAGGCAACGGCTTATGCGAGAATCCGTCAGGTCGGAAATAATGATTTCCAGCGTGCAGAGCGGCAGCGTACCGTTTTGCTGAAGATCGCAGAAAAAGCACAAAATGCGAGTATTGCGACTCTGAACAAAATTATTGACAGAGTATTTCCGAAAGTTAAAACAAACTTTTCGATGGCAGAAATCCTGGCTTATTCAAAGGATGTCAAGAAATATCAACTTGGTGAATCAGTTGGATTTCCGTTTGACCTGACAACTCAGTTACTGGATGTCGGCGATTCGGTCATTCCGGCTACTCTTGAGAGTAATGTAATTGATCTTCACAAATATTTCTTTGGAGAGGATGGTTACTCTCCGTCATCAACTGTGAAAGAGATCAGTGAAGAGATTGCATATCTGACAGGAGTTGCGGGAAGTTATAATTATGATACGAGTTCAGATTATGGTACGGATTCTGACACCGATTACGACTACAGTGACAGCTATGGAGCAGATTATAATACCGATTATGATGACGGAACATCCTGGGATACAGGAGAAATGTGGGATGATTCATCATATGGTGACAACGTATACACGGATGAGACGTGGTAAAGAATAAAGCACAAGAGAAGAGGACATTATTATGAAAAAAATGGTTGGAAAGTTAAGTCTGTTGGTTATGGCTATGTGCATGCTGCTGGTTTCACCCGTGGTAATAAGCCATGCTGCTGACGGTACGCTGGATTTCAGCCCGTCAGAAATTATGAGCGGTGCCGGGGATGAAATCACGGTTTCAGTGACGGCTGCGACGTCGGGAGATGCAATCGGAGATGTTGATATAACAGCGGAGTACGATACTTCCGCACTGGAATTTGTGCGTGGTACGAATGTGACAGATAATTTTGGAAAGCTGTCTCTTTCCGCAAGAGGAACCGGAACCGAGACATCATTTACGTTTGAAATGGTGTTTAAGACTTTGAAAGAAAGTACTTCAACGATTGAGATAACAGATTCGGTTGCTTATCTTTACAACGATGAATCTCTGTATTTCCCTCTTGATTCCATTACAGTGACGGTTGACAATAATCTTGGTCAGACCAGTAACGGCAGGGAAACTATGCGTACAAGTGAAGCCAATATCGATATTCGTGGTACATTATATGGGATTTATGAGAATTTTACAGCGGCACTCATACCGGACGGGTTTTCAGAGACAACAGTACAATATGACGGTGCTGAGCATAATGCTATTGTACAGGATGTGTCCGGAAAGAAATTTGTATTCCTTGTGACGGGGTCTGAAGATCCGATTATGGCGATGTATGATGAAATATCGCTTCAGTTCACAGTTGCCGCACCTGTCAGCATGGCGGAAGATAGTTATATTCTGATTCTTGATAAAGAAGGTGATACGGAACTTCCGGCTGAATTTGCGGAGACAACTTTGAATCTTAACGGAACAATCTTCCCGGCATGGCAGAATATGTCTTCAACAGATTACTATCTGGTATATGCTCTCAGCTATATGGGAACAGAAGGGTATTATCAGTATGACAGTGTTGAACAGAGTTATCAGAGATATAATGTTCCGGAAAAGGAAGATACACAAGAGGGGGAGAAAGAAGAAACAATCCTGGATAAAGTTAAAGGAATCATCGACCAGTATCTTCTTTATATTGCAGGTGTTATTGCGGCGATAATCCTTATTTTAATTATTGTCATAATTGTTCTTTCCGTAAAACTTGGAAACCGTAATGCAGAGATAGATGATCTTTACGATGAACTGGAGGGGAAGGCACGTTCCCGTAAAAAAGAAACAACTCATCAGAATCTCAACGGATATGACGATGATGATTACGACGATTACGACGATGATGATTTCGATGACGAAGAGTATGATGAGTATGAAGATGATGATTATAACGATGATGAGTATGATTCGGAATACGCTGATGAGTACGATGCTGACGGGTATGATGATGAATACGAAGACGATGGTTATGACGATGATGAGTACGATTCAGAATACGAAGACGAATATGAAGATGACGAATATGATTCAGAGTACGATGATGAATATGATTCAGAGTACGAAGACGAATATGAAGATGATGAGTATGAAGCAGAGTATGATGATGAATATGAGGAAGATACTTATGGCTCCGGTAAGAAAAGGGGCTCAGGACGTTCATCAGGTAAGGGCGGAGATTACAACATCAATTTTATTGATTTATAATTAACAGTCAGGATTCAGACGGCACAGGCAGCTGTGCCGTCTTTCAATTTTTTTTAATGGATTAAACACACAATTGACACAAAAAGCAGTTATTATACACCTAAAAGATAAAGAAAGGGAGGAATATCTCATGGAAGATAAATTTGGATATAGTAATTCGGATGAAAAAAAGGAAACAGACGCAAGGGATGTTCAGGAAAACTCATCAGCAGATAATGAAGAAAACAGCCGGGAAGTTACTGATAAGAAAGAGAGCGAAAGTAATCAGGAGAGTACTACAGCAGGAACTTATCACAGTGGACCGTCAGGAATGTACCACAGCGGACCGACAGGAAGCGGTTCAACGGGAGGCAGCTACGGAAGCTACGGAAGCAGTTCGACAGGAAGCAGCTACGGAAGCTACGGAAGCGGTTCAGCGGGAAGCAGCTACGGAAGCAGTTCAACGGGAGGCGGCTACGGAAGCAGTTACGGAAGCAGTTCAACGGGAGGCGTCTACGGAAGCTACGGAAGCAGTTCAACGGGAAGCAGCTATGGAGCGGACACATCAGAACAACGGAATAGTTGTCAGTCCGGCAGTTACCAAAGTTCAACAGGCCAGTATGAATACCACAGGACTTATGGCAATGCTCCGCAAGGCACGAGTGATGGGAACAGTGAACAAAATTCCGGAAGGAGACATCCCGATAAAAAGCGGAAAAAAATAGGAAAGAAAGCCACCAAGGTGCTCACTGCCGCGGGAATTGCCGTATTGTTCGGGCTCGTGGCAAGTGCAACGTTTCTTACTTCTAATTATATCGGAAATAAATTGCTCGGAATGAACCAGACAGATACAAAAGCAACTGCAAAAACGACAACACCGGCCGGCAGCGCATCTTTGACAAAAACATCTTCGGTCATCACATCGGATGTTTCTTCTATAGTTGAAGAAGTTATGCCATCCGTTGTATCAATTACAAATATGAGCGTTCAGCAGGTGCAGAGCTTTTTCGGAGGAATCTCGGAGAGGACGGTTGAAAGCGCCGGAACAGGAATTATCATATCTCAGACAGATGCTGAATTGCTGATTGTGACAAATTATCACGTGATTGAAAATTGTGAGACACTGACAGTCACATTTACAGACGAGACAAGTGTAGAAGCAAATGTAAAGGGAACTAATTCCGAACACGATCTTGCAGTGATTGCAGTAGAGCTGGATTCAATAAGTGATGAAACGATGGACAATATTGCGATTGCCACGCTGGGGGATTCTACGGCGCTGAAAGTCGGAGAGCCGGCAATTGCAATCGGTAATGCCCTGGGATATGGACAGTCTGTTACAACGGGAGTCATCAGTGCGCTGAACAGAGAAAGCCTTACAACAGATGAAACAACCGGCGAAACGGTATCCAGCGGAGTCAAACTGATTCAGACAGATGCTGCGATTAATCCCGGAAACAGCGGCGGAGCACTTCTGAATGCGGCGGGTGAAGTGATTGGTATCAATTCTGCAAAATTATCAGGGACGACATCATCAGGGGCATCCATAGAAGGTATGGGATATGCTATCCCAATCAGTGATGTAACAGATATTCTTGATGATTTGATGAGCCAGGAGACGAAGAAAAAAGTTTCAGAAGAGTCAAGAGGATATCTTGGAATCACCGGCTTTGATGTAACGACTGAAAGCTCACAGCGTTTCCATATGCCGGTCGGAGTATATGTAGATGAAGTCCAGGAAGGAAGCGGTGCAGAAGCCGCAGGTATTACAAGAGGCAACATTATAACAGGCATTAACGGAACAAGTATTGAAGGGATGGAACAGCTCAAAGACGAGCTGGAATATTATGCGGTCGGAGATACTGTGACGATTACGATTCAGATTCCGGAAAATAATGGAGAGTATACAGAAAAGCTTGTAGATGTAACATTGGGTGAAGCATCCAAATAAAACATAAGTACATCAGGTGAATTTTGAATCAAGAATAGTATAATTTGAAAGAGCAGAATCATTGAGGATATCTCAGATATGTATTCTGCTCTTTTTCCTGTACAGAAGCATTTTACGGTGATATAATATAGCTATTAACGCATTTCAGGAGGAAATACGATGAAATATGATTATTTGATTGTAGGAGCAGGTCTATATGGAGCGGTCATGGCACATGAACTGCATAAAAGAGGGAAAAAATGTCTTGTAATAGATAAGAGAGAACATATTGCAGGGAATATTTACTGTGAGGAGATTGAAGGAATACACGTCCATAAATACGGGGCGCATATTTTCCATACATCTGATAAAAAAATCTGGGATTATATTAACCAGTTCGCTGAATTTAATAATTATATTAATTCTCCGATAGCAATCTATCAGGATGAATTGTACAATCTGCCTTTTAATATGAATACTTTTAGTAAAATGTGGGGCGTGAAGACTCCGCAGGAAGCAAAGGCAATGATCGAGAAACAGGTGAAAGAGACAGGAATCACAGAACCGAAAAATCTGGAAGAACAAGGACTCTCACTGGTTGGTAAAGATGTTTTTGAAAAACTTGTAAAAGGATATACAGAAAAACAATGGGGAAGAGAATGTAAAGACCTGCCGACATTTATAATTAAACGTTTGCCGGTTCGTTTTACGTATGATAATAATTATTTCAATGACCGTTATCAGGGCATTCCGATAGGCGGATACACTGCGATTGTAGAAAAAATGCTGGAAGGGGTTGAAGTACGTACCGGAACAGATTTTTTCGATTTCAGGAAAGAGAACCCGGATATCTCTGAAAAAATTATTTTTACAGGCATGATTGATGAGTATTTTGATTATTGCCTGGGTGCGCTGCAGTATCGTTCCGTGCGGTTTGAAACAGAAATACTTGATTGTGATAATTATCAGGGGAATGCAGTGGTAAATTATACAGAGGAAGAAGTGCCTTATACAAGAATTATAGAGCATAAACATTTTGAGTTCGGAAAACAGGAAAAAACAGTTATTTCAAAAGAATACTCATCAGAATGGACAGTGGGTATGGAGCCTTATTATCCGGTAAATGATGAAAAGAATAATGCATTATTTGCCAGGTACAAAGAATTGGCAGAAAGTCAGGATAAGGTAATTTTCGGCGGCAGGCTTGGAAATTACAGATATTATGATATGGATAAAGTTATCGCCGCGGCATTGGATAAACTTGATGAAATTGAATAAACAATTTCAAATATTAGTTACAGTTCACACCCGCGCCATGAAGTACAATCTGTGTCATCATGCTTGCATGTAAGAACAGATTGTACTTCATGGTGTGAGATGTAACTGTAACTAATATTATTAAGAATATATTAAAGAATAGCAGTATTGTTAATTTGTATAAATAATGATATTATTGTGTGGGATTTAATAGTATTTTGCCTGTTTTGCGGGCTTGAATCCCGGTCCGGGACCCGCGGGCGAGTCTTAAATGGAAGGAATATAGGTATGACAGATAAGAGGGCTGATGCGGCCGACGAAGAGGCGTTATTATCAGGAAAAGAAATACTGGAAAAAAGAGAACAGGAATCAGATGGTATAAAACATAAAGACAACAGTTCCGTGTCAGGCACGATGAAACACAGGAGTATGAGCAATGCTCCTGCATCGGTGAAAAAATCGGAAGTAAAAACTCATCCGGAAGGGAAGAAGAAGCCCCGCACGGAGGGGGCAAAAACGAAACATAATGACATGGCAGGCAATACCGGAAAAGCAGGAAATCACGATGGCAGAGGACAGGCTCCGGATGCCGGACGTGTGAAAAAAAGGGCACAGAAAGAATCAGGAGGCAGTCAGAAGAGGCGCACGGCAAATAAGCCAGAAGTGCGGGCAGCCGGGAAGGGAAGTAAGTCCGTACATCAAAATCAGAGAAGAAAGGGTCAGAACAGAAAAGCAAAGAAAACAGACAACAGAATCAGCAAAACTATTGGCTTCGTGCTCGTTGGCTTACAGCTGGCAGTATCCCTGGTTTTTGTAGTATCCCTGCTGTATTTGGGAATGCTTCCGGTAAATTATCTTGTGATTTTCGGAGGTGTTCTTGCGGCAGCTTTGCTTCTTGCGCTTCTAAGCCAGATTTTATCAAAGAAAAAGGGGATTGCAGGAAAAATCTTCAGTCTGTTTATAACATTAGTACTTGGTATTGGGAGCTTCTATGTATTTAAAGCATCCGGCACTGTTCAGGAAATCAGCGGAGCCAGCATAAAGCTTGACAGTATAGTGGTTGCCGTACCGGCGGATGACCCGGCAGATACGATTCGGGATGCGGCTGCTTACAATTTTGGTGTTCAGTATGCAATGAAGGGTGAAGAAATTCGCACGACAGAAGAAGCAATCCGGTCTGAGACCGGAAGTGAAGTCCTGACAACAGAGTTCAAAAGTGTCCGGGAACAGGCACAGGCACTGCATGACGGAAGTGTGCAGGCGATTATATATAATGAAGCGTACCACGGAATCCTGGAAGAAGAGTTCCCGGATTATGATGAAAATGTAAAAATCATTTATTCCTATTCGATCGAGTCAAAGCTTGATAATACGGCGGCAGATATTGAAGTGAAAGATGAAACATTTACGGTATATATCAGCGGTATTGATGTATATGGCGCGATTGAGACAAACAGCAGAAGTGATGTTAATATCGTGGCAGTCGTGAATCCGGTTTCCCATCAGGTTTTACTTATAACGACGCCGAGGGATTATTATGTAGAGATTCCGGGAATCACAGGAGGGCAGCGGGATAAGCTGACCCATGCCGGCATTTATGGCGTTGATGCATCTATGGCGGCATTGTCGCAGCTGTATGGCATTCAGATGGATTTTTATGCGAGAGTGAATTTTACATCGCTTGTGGAAATAGTCAATGCACTGGGCGGAATAGACGTTTATTCGGAACAGGCATTTACAACAAGTGAAGATTCAGGGCTGGTCATGAATGTTGTCCGGGGAGAAAATCATTTTAATGGACAGCAGGCACTTGCGTTTTCAAGAGAACGGCAGAATGTTGAAGGCGGTGATTTCCAGAGAGGAAGGAATCAGCAGGCAGTTATTACGGCTATGATCAAGAAAGCAATTTCACCGGCTATCCTGATGGGGGCAAACGGAATTCTGAACAGTGTCAGCGGCAATGTGGATACCAATATGAGTACCGGGCAGATCCAGACCTTGATCAGGGATCAGCTTGCCCAGGGAGCAGGATGGAATATCAAATCCATGTCTGCGGATGGTGCTGTGACTTCCGGGGTATGCTATTCCATACCGGGAAGCGAGCTGTCAATTATTGAGCCGGATACTGCTTCTGTTGTGGCAATTCAGGAAGCAATCCGTGCTGTTGAAAACGGGGAGACACTGCAGGATTCAGAATTGGCACAGTAACAGAATCGGAATCAGAAAAAGAGAGAAGAAGACAATCGATGAAGACCTTAAAAGATAAAATGTTGAGTATTATGAAGGAAAAGTATAATATGACTCAGTTTTATAAAATGGCCTTGGTAATATGGGATGCTTTAAGCATTAATATCAGTTCACTGCTCGCTATATGGGTGCGCTTTAATATGCATATTTCGGATATTGAGGTCTGGTATCTGGATTATGTAAAGGCTGCGGCATTGATAAATACCATAATGACACTTTTGATATTTGCATTATTCAGGTTATATACAATACTCTGGCGTTATGCAAGCGTCAAGGAACTGGTGAATGTCACGTTTGCCTGCGGAAGTTCAGTTATTTTGAACATCGTTATATATTATTTTTCATATACACCGATGTTCCGCAGTTATTTCCTCCTGTATGGAGTTGCATTATTCCTGCTGACAAGTTTAAGTCGTTTTTCTTATCGGATGGTAAGACTGATATACCGCAGTAATAAGCATGGAAGCCATATGCGCAATACGATGATCATCGGTGCAGGCGAGGCCTGCAATATTGTGATGAGAGAATTGGAACTGAGTACGGAGCTCGATTCAAGAATCTGCTGCATTATCGATGATGACCCGCAGAAAAAAGGGACTTTTATTCATGGGGTAAAAGTTGTCGGTGGAAGAGAGCATATTTTGGAAAGTGCTTCAAAATACAGGATTAATGAAATTATTCTGGCAATTCCCAGCGCAAGCAGGAAGGAACAGCAGAAGATTCTGGAAATCTGCCAGCAGATATCCGGATGTGATCTGAAAATTGTTCCCGGTGTATACCAGCTTGTAAAAGGAGATGTCAGCGTTTCAAATATGAGGAATGTCGAGATAGAAGATTTGCTCGGCAGAGAACAGGTACAGATTACTACTGAAAAAATCGGGCGGTATGTTTCGGGAAAGGTTGTGCTTGTTACCGGCGGAGGCGGAAGCATCGGAAGCGAGCTGTGCCGTCAGATTGCTGCCAACGGAGTAGGGCGGCTGATTATTTTTGATATTTATGAGAATAATGCATATGATATCCAGCAGGAATTAAAACGGACGTATCCGAATCTGGATCTTGTGGTTCTGATCGGGTCTGTAAGGAACGGACGGAAGCTTAACAGTGTGTTTGCAAAATATCGTCCGGACATCGTATATCATGCGGCAGCCCACAAACATGTGCCTCTGATGGAGGACAGTCCGAACGAAGCCATAAAGAATAATGTGTTTGGGACATATAAGACCGCGCTTGCCGCAGACCGCTATGGGACGAGCAAATTTGTATTGATTTCTACAGACAAGGCAGTGAACCCGACAAATATTATGGGGGCTTCCAAGCGGATGTGTGAGATGATCATCCAGGCTTTTAACAATCGTTCTGACACAGAATTTGTGGCAGTCCGTTTTGGAAACGTGCTGGGAAGTAACGGAAGTGTTATTCCACTGTTCAAAAAACAGATTGAAACCGGCGGGCCGGTGACGGTCACTCATCCGGATATCATCCGTTATTTTATGACAATTCCTGAGGCAGTTTCCCTTGTCCTTCAGGCAGGGGCAAGCGCAAAGGGAGGAGAGATTTTTGTTCTGGATATGGGAAAGCCGGTAAAAATACTGGATCTGGCAAGAAATCTGATACGTCTTTCAGGTTTTAAAGAAGGAACAGATATTGAAATTAAATTTACGGGACTTCGGCCCGGAGAAAAGTTATATGAAGAACTTCTGATGAAAGAAGAAGGGCTGCAGAGTACAGAAAATGATCTGATTCATATCGGAAAACCAATTGAATTTGATGAAGAGGAATTTCTGAAAGATCTCGAGACACTGTATGAAGCTGCATACATTGAGACAGATGAGATGAAAAAAATTGTTAATAAGATCGTTCCGACTTATCATTTACGGGAAGATGACCGGATCAGAGATCAGAAAATACAGGCCGACTGGAAGAAGGACTTCCCGGATTCCGGTTCTCAACTGCCAAGTGCTTTTCTGAGCAGAAATACTGCCGGAACGAATACAAAATAATTGAAAGAAAGAGGGAGCATATTGTGAATATTCCATTTTCACCACCGGATATTACTCAGGAAGAAATAAAAGAAGTGACTGCGGCTCTTTTGAGCGGCTGGATAACTACCGGGCCGAGGACGAAAGAATTTGAAAAGAAGATTGCTTCTTTTTGCGGGACAAGCCGGGCTGTATGTCTTAATTCAGCGACGGCCTGCCTGGAAATGACACTGCGGGTCATGGGAATTGGTCCGGGGGATGAAGTGATTACTACGGCTTATACTTATACGGCTACCTGCAGCTGTATCTGTCATACAGGAGCGACACCTGTACTGGTAGATACATTGCCCGGCTCATTTGAAATGGATCCGGAAAAAGTGGCAGCAGCGATTACGGAGAGAACGAAAGTGATTCTTTGCGTCGACCTTGCCGGGATCATTTACGGACATTATGAACGTATTTTCCGGATTATAGAAGAAAAGAAACATCTCTTCCGCCCGTCTAATCCAAGGCAGGAGGCTTTGGGAAGGATTATAGTTATGTCAGATTCGGCACATGCGTTTGGTTCGACAAGAAAAGGAATTCCGGCTGGACAGATAGCAGATTTCAGTTGTTTTTCTTTCCATGCGGTAAAAAATCTGACTACTGCCGAAGGCGGGGCGGTTACGTGGTCGCGCCGGATATCCGAAGCCGGAATCAATGAGGATAAGCTTTATAAAGACTATATGCTTTTGTCACTGCATGGGCAGTCAAAGGATGCATTGTCAAAGATGAAAGCCGGAAGCTGGGAGTATGATGTTGTTGCACCTTATTATAAATGCAACATGACAGATGTCATAGCAAGCATTGGTCTTGCCCAGATAAGACGTTATCCGGGAATAATGGAGAAACGAAGGAATATCATAAAACAGTATGATGAAGCGTTTGCAGCACTTCCGGTGGAACTTCCTGTGCATCTGGGTGAAGACTATACATCCAACGGACATCTGTATATGGTGCGTGTGAATGGGAAGACAAGGGAAGAATGCAATGAAATCATTGCGGTGCTGGAAGAAAAGGGTATTGCTACAAATGTACATTACAAACCGCTGCCAATGCTGACTGCATACCGGAATATGGGATTTGACATTCAGGATTATCCGAATGCATACCGTCAGTTTGAAAATGAGATTACACTGCCGTTAAATTCCTGCCTGACCCAGGAGCAGGCGGATTATGTGATACAGGAGTTTAAAAATGTATTTTAAACAGTGGGAGGAACTGCCGGAAGCAATACGCAGAGACTCTGTAAAACCATATTATGATTATTTGATGAAACGCAGATCCAGCATCCGTGCTAAACGGGTGCTGGATTTGGTGCTTGCAATTATATTAACAGTTCTGCTTTCACCTGTCATGTTCATTCTTGCCGTGTGTATTAAACTGGACAGCAAAGGTCCGGTCTTTTTCCGCCAGGAACGGATTACACAATACGGCAGAAGTTACCGGATTTTCAAATTTCGTACGATGGTGGCAGGAGCGGACAAAAAAGGGCCGGCAATCACGCAGAGCGGGGACAGCCGTATTACACGAATGGGTAATCTTTTAAGAAAATGCAGGCTGGATGAACTTCCGCAGCTGTTGAATGTTATCTTAGGAGATATGAGTTTTGTCGGAACCAGACCGGAGGTAAAAAAATATGTGGATGCCTATACGGACGAGATGATGGCAACCCTTCTTCTGCCTGCCGGAATTACTTCCCGAACAAGTATTGCTTATAAAGATGAAGATGAAGTGATGGCATCATATCTTCGGGAAGGGAACGAAAGTGTCGATGAAGTGTATATCCGGCATATTCTTCCGGAAAAAATGAAGTATAACCTGCAGTATCTGAAATCCTTCAGCGTGTGGGGAGATTTAAAAGTGATGATTGACACAGTGATCGCCGTACTGCGATAGAAGACAGAATGCGGCACAGGCCGCGCTATCCGGACAGTATGTCCATATGAGTGATGTGGAGTTCCGGGATATATGAAATGTTTTACAGACAGAGAAACAGGAGAGGACGGAAATGAGTAATAAGATAGCAGTGATAACCATGGGAGTACGCCTCAATAACGAAAAAGGCTATACCCGGTTCCGTTATATTTGTGAGTTCCTTGCCAAAAAGGGATACGAGGTGGATTTGATCACAACAACTTTCCAACACTGGGAAAAGCAACAAAGGGATATTGAGAAGATAAAAAAAGAAGAATACCCGTTTGGCATCAAGTTCATTTATGAGCCGGGATATAAGAAAAATGTTGACTTGAAGAGGATCAGCAGCCACCATACCGCAGCAAAGAACCTGTCGGCACTGTTGGAAAAAGAAGGGGATTACGATTTGATATATGCGGAGATTCCGCCGAATGATGTGGCACTTGCCGCAGCTGAATATGCAAAAAAACGAGGCATTCCGTTTGTGGCGGATGTCAATGACCTCTGGCCGGAGGCGATGCGGATGGTCCTGGACATTCCGGTGATAAGTTCGGTGATATTTTATCCGCTCAAGAGAGATGCGGAGAAGGTATACAGCCTTGTTTCCGGCGTCGTGGGGACATCTGACGAGTACCGGGACAGACCGTTCAAAAATCAGAAGCTGGATGTGCCGAAAGAAACAGTATATGTGGGAAATGAGCTGGCGGTTTTTGATGCGGGGGCAGCAGAAAAGCAGGATACAGTCCATAAGCAGGATGATGAATTCTGGGTAACTTATGCTGGCACGATCGGTACAAGTTATGATATCAGGACGTTGATACTGGCAGCGGAAGAACTGGAAAAGAAAAGAATGAAAAATATCCGGTTTAAAATCCTCGGCGGCGGGCCGATGAAAAATGAACTGGAAGAACTGGCAGATTCCCGCCAGATTTATAATGTGGAATTTGTCGGTTATATCTCTTATGACAGGATGGCGGCATATCTGACGAAGTCGGATATACTGATAAATTCTTTTGTAAAAAAAGCACCCCAAAGTATTGTGACAAAAATCGGAGATTATCTGGCAGCGGGAAAGGCGATGATTAATACATGCCAAAGCCCTGAATTCTGTAGAAAGGTTGAGACAGACGGATTTGGTGTCAATATCATGCCTGAAGATGTCACTATACTGGCAGATGCCATTGAAGAACTCTATGATGATAAAGACAGAAGGCTTGAAATGGGTAGAATAGCGCGGAAAATCGCTGAAGAACAGTTTGACCGGCCGAGGGCTTATCAGAGAATTGAGACCTTAATCCATTCGCTGATCGAAGAAAACAAGGAAAAAAAATCAGGTGATTTCCAGTAACAATATCAGTTATAGTATTGTGATGGCTTCGGGGTGATGTAAGAAGCCGGGATAAGAATACAGCGAGAAAGAGAAGGGGTATAAAAGTGAGAAAGAGAGTGAAACAGATTTGCTGCCTGCTGCTTGCAGGAATTCTGATCCTCAGTATGGCAGGATGTGGGAAAAAAGAGAAAGAAGAAAAGGCAGAAAAAAAACAGGAAACTGTGGTGAAAGAGGAACCAAAAGAAGAAGAGAAGGAAAAAGAAGAGCCGGAAAAAGAAGAACCCGAGGAAGTAATTCCTGCGAACCAAAATCCCCTGACCGGAATTCCGGATTTGACAGATGCGGCAATCGGAAAGCGTCCTGTAGCGGTCATGATCAATAATGTCATGGCTGCCATGCCGCAGTATGGTGTCGCAAAAGCAGACATTATCTTTGAGATACCGGTAGAGGGGGATGTTACACGCCTGATGGCTCTGTATGCAGATTACACGGCTGTTCCCCAGATATGCGCGATCCGGAGCTGCCGTTATTATTTTCCGGCTTTTTCCCAGGGATTTGATGCCTTCTATGTAAATTGGGGGATTGATGATTCGATATCGGATTATCTTGAGGCATTGAACCTGGATCAGTACGATGGAATCTACAATGCAGGAGGCCTTTTCGGGAGAGATCAGAGCAGGCTGGATGCCGGGTATTCGCTGGAACATACAGGTTATTTTGACGGGACTCGTTTTGCGTCCGTCGTACAGTCCGAAGGAAGAAGAACAGATCTCGCAGAAGATAAGAAAGGCACTGCATTTAAGTTTAATGGATTGAATGAACAGCTCAAACCGCAGGGCAATGACTGTACAACAGTATATATCAATTTTGGCGCAGCTACTGCTACGTTTACATATGATGCGGAGACCAAGACCTATCTGAAACAGATTAACGGAACGCCTCATATGGACGGAAGAGAAAACAAACAGCTTGCATTTACCAATGTATTTGTCCTTGAGACTCCTATATCAGTCAGAGATTATCTGGGTCATAAAAATGTGGACTGGGACGGAGCCACGGATTCAGTGGGATATTATGTTTCTAACGGAGCTGTACAGAAAATAAGCTGGGCAAAAGATCCTAACAACGAAAATTCGTATCTGCGTTTTTTTGACCAGAGCGGACAGGAAATCAAACTTAACAGAGGGAAGACATATATTGCGGTTAACTATCCGAATCAGGCATCTTTTCAGTAAATGTTAAAAACGACGGAAGCCGTACGGCATAAGATTGGCGCATAAACGGTAGTCACGGTATTTGTAATGTTATAACAAAAAAGGAGAACTGAATGGAAGAACAGATAAAATGCCCCTTTTTTAGCATCATCATGCCGACGTACAATGTGGAGGCCTATATAGGGCACGCCATCAGAAGTATACGTGAACAGTCATACGGTGACTGGGAAATTGTCGTGGTTGATGACTGCTCGACTGATAACAGTGCAGGGGTCGTTGAACAGTTTATGGAAGAAGACCGGCGGATACGGATGGTCCGCCACAGAGAAAACCGAGGGCTGAGTGCGGCACGGAACACCGGAATCCTGGAGGCAAAAGGGGAGTACATCTGGTTTATGGACCCGGATGATTATGTGGATTCTGTACTTTTGGAAAAGGTCAAAGCCTCACTTGAGGAAAATCCGGCAGAGGTTGTGCTGTTCGGTCTTGTGGAGGAATATTATAACAAAGACGGCAGCCTGGAATATACCAACAGTATAATTCCGCAGGAGTTGCTCTGCCATGAACAGGTACAGCTCAGGAAATCAGTGATTCATCTGGAGCAACAGACGCTTTATGGTTATGCCTGGAACAAGATTTATAAACTGGATTATATAAAAAAACAAAATATTTTCTTTGAAGATGTCAGATTAATAGAGGATATTGTGTTTAATACAACTGTGTTTGCGGAAATGAAAGGATTGAACCTCCTTGCTTTTGCCCCATACCATTATGCTAAAAGGCTTGGCGCCAACCTGACTAATAAATTTGTTCCGGAGTATTTTGAACTGCACAGGAGAAGAATAGAACTCCTGTATCATCAGCATGTGGAGTGGAATCTGTGTACTGCGAATGTGCGTCAGATATTGGGAAGCCTTTATGGCAGATATATTTTGTCGGCACTGGAGAGAAATTGTGACCGCAGAGCAAATATGAGCATGTCAGACCGGTTTTTCTGGTGCAAAAAGCTGTTCGCCCAGGAATTATTTGAAATACTAATACCCGGGGCAAAAGCACGGGACAGCAGAGTGTTAAGAATCGCACTGTCTGTCCTGAAAATGAAAAACCCGGTACTTTGTATGATGATGGGGCGCGGAATCCATATCATCCGGACTGGATTGCCTACTCTTTATTCAAAGACCAAATCGGAACGGTGAGGAGAAATACATGGATAGATTACAGACCGATAGATTTAAAATATGCTTATCTGGTTTTAAATATTTATATCTTGCATACCTGCTTCTTGCATTTAATGCTTTTGTCAATGGAACTGCATGGATGACAATGGCCTCTTATATAATTACGGTTGGTGGGGCTGTCCTTGTTTTCTGGATGCTGCTGCGGGGCAAAAAGTATCTGAAAATGTATAATATTTGGATTCTGACAGCATTTATCCTCAGTTATGGAATCAGCATGACACTGCACTTGTCCTATGGCATTCTTGAAAATGTTAAAGGCGCGGTATGGCTGATTCTCCCGGTTTTTCTGATTTATCTGACAGCAGGGGACATGTCGGGTGAAGAAATAAGGAAAGAGATGGCAGGGCTGTCATGGATGTATGTCATATATTGTACCGCTGTGAATATTGTCAGCATTAGTATGGTATGCTGGGGAAGAAAGTACGATTTCACAGACGGAAGCGGGACGGTTCATGCAATCGGATATCGGTGGAACCGGCTCTGGGGAATTTATGATGATCCGAATCATGGCGCGACGATAACTATGGCAGCACTTTTTATGATCGCATATCTGTTTTTCAAGGCAAAAAGTACGGCGTTTCGGATTTTATTTGTTGTCATGGCAGCAGTGAATTATGTCTATCTGGTGCTTTCAGACTCCAGAACAGCAATTCTTGGACTGGCTGCCGGCGTTGTTCTCGGCGGCATTTTCCGGATCTGGTGCATGCCGCAGAAGGGGAAAAATGAAGGATCGGGAAGAAACTGTGCATTAATGTCGGCTGCGGTTCTGGCAGCAGTAATTTTGATCGTTGCAGGGGATTTTGGAATCAAGACGGTATATAAGCCGATCGATGCGGTCCTGGCGGCAAAATATGAGCAGAAAACTACAGAAAGTATTAATAATAACCGGCGCAAACAGAACCTGCAGCAGGATGTCAGCAATGGGCGGCTGCAGATATGGAAAAGCGGACTTGAAATTGTAGAAACAGCCCCTGTTTTCGGGGTTGGTTACCGGAATATTTCATCATATGCAAAAGAGCATTTCCCTGAAGGTTATCTGGTGAATAATTCAAATGGTGTGCAGTACGATTCCATGCATAATCTGGAAATGGATATACTGGTGAGCCAGGGAATCGTCGGTGCGGTAATTTTTGTACTGTTTCTCGGGAATCTTCTTTTCCTTCTGACAGGGAAAGGAAGAAAAATACCGGAAAGATACAGGGGAGAGGCTGCTTTTGCGCTTAGTTCGGCAGGCGCGTTTGGAATGGCATCCACCTTTTTATCTTTTATCTTTTATGTAAATGCACCACAGAACTACTGTTTCTGGTTATTTCTGGGACATTTGATGCAGTTTATCCGGATGGGAGAAGAGAACTGTGGGAGGCAGACGATGTGCACAGATGAAGAAACCGGAAAGAGAAACATGAGCGCTTGATTTAGAGGACTGCCGGAAGGGAAAACAGGTGGTTCGGCAAAATGAAAACAGACAGCCGGGAGCAGAAAAAAGCATGCCGGCTGTTTTGGTATATCTGGAGGTAGAAGCTGTGAGAAGAATTCTTGTTGGGTTTATCATGGACGGAAAAGGCGGGGGCGTAGACCGGTATCTCCTGAATTTTCTGGAAGCAGTCTATGAAGAGGATGTACAGATTGATTTCCTCACGGATGGGGTTCATGATGAGTTGGAGGAATATCTGGAAAAATATCACTCCGGGCTTTATCCGGTGGCAGGATTAAGACATCCGGTACGACAGTTTACGCAAGTCTGCAGTATTTTAAGAAGGAAACGGTATGATATGGTTTATCTGAACATATCGACGGCGATTGACTGTATTGCGGTGTTTGCCGCCAGGCATATGGGAGTACCGGAATGCGTGGTGCACAGCCATTCCAGCGGAAACGACAGGGAAAGCGCGGCGGCCCGCCTGCTATATAATGCGGTACATTACATCTGCCGGCTGTTCTGCTGGACTGCGTGTACACGGTTTTATGCCTGCTCCGGGAAGGCGGGGGAATGGATTTTCCCTAAGAAAATTGTTTCATCAGACCGGTTTGCGGTTATTTATAATGCGGTTGACAGGAAAAAATTTTATTATGATGAGAAGCTTCGCAGGGAAGTGAGAAAGGAACTGGGAGCAGAAGAGGATTTTGTGATCGGGCATATCGGAAGCTTCAGTTATGCGAAAAACTACCCGTTTTTGATTTCGGTGTTTGAGGAGATATATAAAAAGGATAAAAAGTCACGGCTGCTTTTGATAGGCTCAGGGGTGGAGGAAGCGGATGTGAGATGTATGGTAAAAGAAAAGGGACTGCAGAATGTGGTCAGTTTTCTGGGTTGGCGGTCAGATACATGGAGGCTTTATCAGGCAATGGATCTGTTTTTGCTCCCATCCCGGTTTGAAGGTCTTCCCATCGTGGGAATAGAAGCACAGTGTACGAAGCTTGCATGTGTATTCAGTGATGCCGTGACAGAAGAAACTAAAATTTCAGAAGAAAGTTATTTTCTTGGGCTTAAGGAAAGCCCGGCTAAATGGGCGGACTTTATTCTTAAGCACAGGGAATATGACCGGGAAAATGTAAAATTATCAGAAAATGCAGAGCATTACAGCCTGGAATCTCAGGCGGAGCAATTAAGGAGGATCATATGCCCTTAGTCAGTATTATCGTGGCAGTATACAATATAGAAGCGTATATAGAGAACTGCATAAAAAGCATTATCAGCCAGACGGCAGAGAATCTGGAGATACTGCTGATCGATGACGGTTCTTCGGACAAAAGCGGGGAAATCTGCGACAGATATGCCGGGAAGGACAGTCGTATCCGTGTTATTCATAAAAAGAACGGCGGAATTGCCGATGTCAGAAATGTCGGACTTAAAGAGGCAAAGGGAGAATATTTCCTGTATGTGGACGGTGATGATTATATTGCTCAAAACTGTGTGGAATCCGCGCTGGACTGTGCGGAAAAATATCAGGCGGATGTGGTGATTTTTGATTATACCGAGGTGGAAGAGTCAACCGGACGGACAGACCGCTTTAGCATGCCCGTTTCCGAAAATACATTGTTGGATCCGAAGGAACAGCCGTCATTGCTTGTCACGACTCCGTGTCTGTGGAATAAGCTGTACAGGAGAAGCTTCTGGAACAAGACCGGAATCACATTTCCGGCGGGGCGGCATTACGAAGACCTGACTGTCACCCCGATGGTGCTGGCAAACGCCGGGCGGATCGTGTATCTGAACAGTGAGCCGCTGTATTATTATGTCCTTCACGACGGTTCAATTATGCACAGCAGACATTTTGAAAAAAACCTGAGAGACAGGAAAGCGGCGATCGATGACATTTTACAGTATTTTGAAAGCAGGAAGCTGCGGGAGTTTTATGAAACAGAACTGGAATATCTTGCATTTGAACATGCTTATTTTGTGCCTACGAAAGAAGTTCTGTATTATGAGCCGGACAGCCCTCTTAGGGATAGTTTTGCAGAATACGTATTCGGGAAGTTCCCTGATGCAGACCGAAATGAGTATGTGGGGAAATTATTTTCAAAAAAAGACAGGCTTATATTAAGGCTGATGCAAAAAAAACACTTCCGGATGATCATGCTGCTTTCAAAACTCCGGAAAAAAATAGATATGTTTAAAAGAAAGGCGGAGTAAAGAATGGGAAAAATATTGACGGTTGTAATTCCGTCCTACAATGTGGAACACTTTCTTCCCCGCACGCTTGAGTCTTTTGCGGATGAGCGGATCATGAAGGATATTGAAGTTCTGGTGGTAGATGACGGTTCTTTAGACGGCACTGCGGCTGTCGGGAAAATGTATGAAGAAAAGTATCCGGATACATTCCGTGTGATTTCCAAAGAGAACGGCGGGCATGGCTCAACTATCAATCGGGGGATTGAAGAATGCACAGGGAAATATTTTAAAGTAGTAGACGGTGATGACTGGGTAAATACATCTGACTTTGCAGAGCTGACGGAAAAGCTGAAAACCTGTGATGCGGATTTTGTTGTGACCAATTATTATGAAGTGAATGATAAGACGGGAGAAAAGACAAAGAAGGCTTTCCCGATGCTTCTGAACAGGGAGGATGGAATTTCAGGGAGCTGGAGATTTACGGAGATGGCAGATAAAGTACAGCTCCCGATGCATGCGCTCGTCATCCGCAGCAGTATATTAAAGGAGAACAATATCCGGCTGGATGAGAATTGCTTTTATGTGGATGTGGAATATATTCTCTATCCCCTTCCTTTTGTGGAAACAGTGGAGTATTATGATTTATATGTTTATATGTACCGGCTGGCACAGGGGACGCAGAGCGTCAGTATGCAGGGCTACCGGAAACATATCAACAACCACATTGATGTCATTATGCATCTTACGGAGTTTGTGGAAAAATACAGGAAAGAGGTCGGCTCTGAGGAACAGAAGAAAGCAGATTATATAGGAAAACGGATTGCCCAGATGATCGGAGATCAGATCAGTATCTTTATGAGCTATCCCGTGTCCAGTAAACAGACAAAAGAGCGATTTCTTACATTCGACAGAGAATTAAAAGAAAAAAGTCTGTGGATTTACCGGCTTTCGGGGGAAGAAAGCGGAACACTGAAGCTCCTTCGCATGACACGTTTCCTGGGATACCGGCCGATCATGCGCCGGGGACAGAAAAGAAATACCGTAACGGTACAGCCGTAATCAGATCGTACGGAAACTGTGTATTCTAAGCTGCAGCAGACTGGAATGATATAGTAGTTGAAAACATTATCAGCATGTAATATAATGTTTAAAAATGTAACATTTTGTTTATAAAAGCGAAATTGTTTTAACAAAATACAAAAATCAGAGAAAAGAGTTTATTGTATGTACAGAAAAAGAGAAAGTTCACTTCAAAAGCACGGAGATTTTATCATCCTCGATACAATCTGTCTTCAGATAGCATTTATACTATCTTACAGCATAAGACATGGAAGTGTATTTGTGTATTCCAGCAGAGTTTATCGGCCGCTCGGGCTTGTCACACTGCTTGGAAGCCTGGTGGCCGGATTTATGATGAACAATTATAAAAATATCCTGAGGCGGAATAAGTTTGAAGAATTGAAAAAAACAGTCCTTGTCGTTTCGGTTGTCATGATGCTGGATTTTACATATCTGTTTATGACGCAGACATCGAAAACGTATTCCCGTGTCACGTTAGGAGTAACGTGGGTGCTTGGAAGTATCCTGGTATATACAGGAAGGCTTCTGTGGAAAGCCTATATCAGAAAACAGATGCGTGACAAAAATAATCTGCGGGCCATGATTCTTGTGACAACAAAAGACCAGGCAGAAAAAACGTTGGATACACTGAACAAAAGTGATTATATGGGGTATTTTGTCAGTGGAATTGTTTTTGCCGACTCATCCGACGGTACATCTGAAAGCAATGACCTTTTAAATGGAAATGAGGAGCATTTGCTTCGGGGAATACCGGTAGTTGCGGACAGGAAAGGTGTATTTGATTATCTGGTAAGCAGCCAGGTGGATTGTGTATACGTTGACCGGATAATCGATACTGATTTTGGAAAAGCACTTTTTGACGGATGTATGGAGATGGGGATTACTGTTCATTATGGCATCAACTGGATTATTGACGGACAGGACAGTGTTATTGAAAAAATAGGGGATAACATTGTTGTGACTTCCAGTATCCGGTTCGCAGATCCGAGGCAGCTTCTTATTAAGCGGATGATGGACATAGCCGGAGGAATCGTGGGATGCATTTTTACTGCGGTCATCACAGTTATCATCGGGCCGATTATTTTTATTCAAAGTCCCGGTTCTATTTTCTTTTCACAGGAAAGAGTAGGACAAAACGGAAGAATCTTCCGGATTTATAAATTCCGTTCCATGTATCCGGATGCTGAAAAGCGGAAAGCAGAGCTGATGGAAAAAAATCAAATGAAGGGAAATATGTTCAAGATTGATGATGACCCCCGCATTATACCGATCGGAAAATTCATCAGGAAGACATCTCTGGATGAATTTCCCCAGTTCTGGAACATCTTAAAAGGTGACATGAGCATGGTGGGAACAAGGCCGCCTACCCTGGACGAGTATGAAAAGTATGAACTTCACCATAAAGCAAGACTGGCAACCAAGCCGGGCCTGACCGGAATGTGGCAGGTCAGCGGAAGGAACAGGGTGGACGATTTTGAAGAAATTGTAAAACTTGACATGAAGTATATCCATGAATGGAATATCTGGCTAGACATTAAGATCATCCTTTTAACGATAAAGAATATTTTTTCGGACGACGGTGCTGCCTGATGACCGGAAAGTGCCTGAGGAAAACAATATAAAAGGGTGTCTGTGAGAAAAAGATATCTGAGAGAAAAAGATATCTGAGAGAAAAAGATATCTGAGAGAGAAGAGAACTATGAGAGAAAAACGACCTGTTAAAGAGATGACAAAAAGTTATATTCAGAGATTGAATGCAGAAAAAGTGCTGGAAGATCTGTATTTGCTTGTTATGGCAGTATTTGTATCATATATGTTTCTTGGTACGACACAAGTTGCCGTAAACTGGCCGGATCAGTTTTACAATAAAATGATGACGGCCCTGCTGGGGCTGGTTCTGGCCCGGATTTGCTTCAGTAAACAGTATTCGCTTCAAGAAACAATTACGGCAGTCCTGGTGTCAGCAGTGTTGTACTATGCCTCGAAGATGAACGGATATTCTGAGCTTTATTATCTGATGATCATGATACTTGGGGCAAAGGGAATCTCTGCAAAGAAGCTTATAAAGGTATATTTCTCAGTGACAGTGACATTACTCATTTACACAATTGTATCCTCACTGCTGGGATATACGGAGAATCTTGTTTATTATCAGGAAAACAGAAGAGCAAGGATGGCGTTGGGTACGGTTTATCCGACGGATCTGTCGGCCCACGTATTTTACAGTACACTGTGTTATGTATTTATCCGCGATGAGAAAATCAGATGGTTTGATGTGGCAGGGATCGTTATTGTTGCCATCCTTACATTCCTGACGACGGATGCCAGGATGAATTTCCTGTGTACTCTGCTGTTTGCAGCGGGTCTGATTATCTATCTGTTTTATAAAAGAAAGACAGCAGATGAAGACGGCCGGGTAGAGCTGCCTGGATGGATTTCTTATATTTTCGTACTGCTCCCGGTATTATGTGCCGGAGTAATGATTACGCTGACAACATTTTATACACCGGATTTCGCGCCGTTTAGATTGCTGAACCGTATTCTGAACAACCGGCTTTATTACGGAAAACTGGGCGTTGATGTTTACGGATTCTCCAGATGGGGACAGTATATCGAGATGATGGGGAACGGAGGAAGTACGGCGAAGAAGAGTTTTTACTTCTTTCTGGACTGTTCTTATGTCAGCGGGCTTTTACGCTGGGGCGGAATTGCTTTTGCCGTGATACTGATAATGATGCTGATGCTCTCCGCCAAAGCCAGAATGGAGAAAAAATGGGTTTATTTATGGATTTTCGTTATTATATCAGTACAATGTATCATCGAACATCATTTGATTGAAACTGCTTATAATCCGTTTTTCTGGCTGTTTCTGGCACAATGGCAGGAAAAAGGGAGCAGGACATCCGGTTTAATGCAGAGTATACGCCGAAGCAGCCGGCAGAAATGGAGATTAAGATGAAGAAAATATGGTCAGTATTGAAAAAAAGTCCCCTTGTCGTCGGCATATTGTGTGTAGGTCTTCTGATGATTGGGATACAGATATATAATATATGGCTTGGGGCACAGGAAATTGAAGTCTATATTTCAACGGAATATATGGAACGGGAAGCAACCATATCAGGTTTCTCCGACCCAAAAGAAACTGTTGCATACGTTTTGAGTGCTTATGAAGAAAAAGATATGGATAAAATGCTCAGAGGGTGTGCGATTACAGAAAGGCAAAACGGACTGTCAACTGCTGAGATGGCGGAGCTTACCGGAACATTTTCAATTGCGAAGAGCCAGCCTCCGTCGGCAAATTACTGGGAATACGGGGCGCTCAGCCGGACACGCTGCCTTCAGGAATATATAGATCTGTATCATGATTTTCTTAAGGAAACAGGAGAAGGAACAGATATTCAGGTGATGAGAATTGATTATCGGCATGCGGATCTGCAGGGACAGACGGAAGATATTCTGCTGATGAAGCAGAAAAGTGAGCTGTGGGGAGCAGTGAATTTTGCAGACCTGATTGCTCTCCTTGAGATTGAGGGGAGAACATACAGGGCAGAATTTTGTATGTCAGAGTACAGAAATGGCTGGAAGCTGTTTTCTCAGCACAGCGGTGAATCAGATGGGGAATCAGAAGAAGAAAGGCTGCTGCACGAGACGACGGAAATGGAATATTTGTCACTGGTCAGCAGTGAGTCTGATGAACAGGACTTTCTGCGACAGATCGGACTTTTGGATGTTGAAGCAGACGAAGAGGAGGAAACCTCAGAAGCTGACGTTGATAATTCAGAAACAGAACCCGACACAGAAGAAGAACTGATTCCGGAAGAGCAGATGCTCCCGATTAATTATTCTCTGTTTTCTCAGACAGGGGAGAAGACTCCGGAGAAGGCGGTAAAGAAGTTTTACATGTCTTTGAAGAAACAGGATGTGGGGACTGCCGTCTGCATGGGAAAAAATGGTGAAGATGCAGAGAAAGATTTTGAGAAATTCGTAGATTGTCAGGAAGTATTTCTGGACGGGCTTGTACGCTGGTATTATCATATGGTATACCGGGATATTGAGGAAGAGTTCTCACTGAATTCTGTGGGACTGACCGGAAAAATCCTGGTGGACTGGCTTTCTCCGGAGAATATTAAATATATGGAATATGAGGGATGCGAACTGGTCAGTGACAATCAGGACGGGACAAAAGAGTACCTGGTGTATCTGTGGTTTAACAGGGAGCATGTGATAACAGCTTGTACGCTGGAAGAAACAGAATACGGCTGGCAGATTGTCTCCTTGTCTTCAGAAGCGGAAGGCTATGAAGTCGGAGAAGTCCGGTAGATTTTATTCAGATGAATGATAAAAGGAAGTGTTTCACAAAAAATGGCGGTTAAAACAAAATCGGTAAAATTAAATTTTATTATGAATGCGATTCTTACAATGTCCTCATTCATATTTCCGTTAATCAGCTTTCCGTATGTATCAAGGGTGCTGCTGCCGGACGGTACCGGGAAGGTGTCTTTTGCAACATCCTTGATTACATACTTTGCCATGTTTGCTCAGCTTGGAATTCCTACTTACGGAATCCGTGCATGTGCGAAGGTAAGGGATGACAGGGAGGAACTTTCAAGGACGGTCCATGAGCTGTTTGTAATTAACTTTGTCATGAGTATGGTCGTGTATGCCGTGTTCTTTGCGGCATTGTTTACTGTGCCGCGCCTTCAGGCAGACAAGCCGTTGTTTTTGATCGTGAGCACAACGATTCTTTTTAATACGATCGGTGTTGAATGGCTTTATAAAGGTCTGGAACAGTACACTTATATAACAGTCCGTTCTGTTATATTTAAATTGATTGCGCTGGCAGCCATGTTTCTCCTTGTACATGAAAAGCAGGATTATGTAATATACGGGGCCATATCCATCCTGGCCGGAAGTGCCTCAAATATATTTAATTTCTTCTATGCACATAACTTTATCAGCATGAAGCCGGTAGGAAATTACAGGTTTTCCCGGCATTTCAAGGCGATTTTTGTGTTTTTTGCAATGGCATGTGCCACAACGATTTATACAAATCTGGACACAGTCATGCTTGGATTTATGAAAACCGATACGGATGTCGGATATTACAATGCGGCGGTCAAGATAAAATCAATTCTTGTTTCTATCGTGACGTCGCTGGGAACGGTTCTTCTGCCGAGGGCATCTTATTATATTGAGCACAATATGAAAGAACAGTTTATGGCCGTGACAAAAAAAGCAATGAATTTTGTTATAATCGCTGCTGTGCCGCTGATGGTATATTTTATGATTTTTGCAAAAGAAGGTATTTTTTTCCTGTCCGGAGATGCTTACGGCGGCTCAATCCTGCCGATGCAGATTATTATGCCCACCCTGCTGTTTATCGGCATGACCAATATTATGGGAATACAGGTGCTTGTTCCGTTAGGGAAAGAAACATTAGTATTGTATTCGGTGATTGCAGGTGCGGTGACAGACCTGATTTTAAATGCGGTCCTGATTCCAAGGTTTGCGGCTTCCGGCGCGGCAATGGGCACGTTGGCTGCAGAATTTGTTGTCCTGCTTTACCAACTCTGGGTATTGCGGGATTCCCTCCATGATATTTACAAAGGAATCTGTGGAATTACCGTTGCGGCAGCAGTTATTATATCAGGAGTACCGGCCTGTGGAATCAAGTTCCTTCATTTGTCATATTTTATGACACTTGCCCTGTCCGCGATCCTGTTCTTTGGTGTTTATCTGCTGATAATGACGGCAGTAAAGGAACCGCTGGTACTTGAAATTGAGAGTCAGGTGTTTGGAAAGCTGAAACAGATATTAAAAAAGCGTACCTGATTTTTGTAAAATAAGACTGTTAAAGATTTTTAAGATAGAAGAGCACTGCCGGGGGCGGAGCGGAATGGAGTGGATTATGAAAGTATGTCTGGTTGGCTCAAGCGGAGGACATCTGACGCATCTGTATATGCTGAAGCCTTTCTGGGAAAACAAAGAAAGGTTCTGGGTGACATTTGATAAGGAAGATGCGAGAAGCGTTCTTAAAGGTGAAAAAATGTATTCCTGTTATTATCCTACTAACCGGAATCTGAAAAATCTGATACGCAATACGGCTGTAGCGTGGAAGGTTTTGAGGAAAGAAAAGCCGGATCTGATTATTTCATCCGGCGCTGCCGTTGCAGTTCCGTTTTTTTATCTGGGAAAACTGTTTGGGGCAAAACTGATTTATGTAGAAGTGTTTGACAGAATCGACAAACCTACGATGACAGGGAAAATGGTTTATCCGATTGCAGACCGTTTTATCGTCCAGTGGGAGGAAATGAAGAAAGTATATCCCAAGGCGGTCAATCTGGGAAGTATTTTCTGATTGAATCAAAGAACGAAAAGAGGAAAAACAAGTGATATTTGTTACAGTTGGGACACATGAACAGCAGTTCAATCGTCTGATAGAAAAAGTAGATGCTCTTGCGGGAGCGGGAGTGATTTCCGAACCGGTCATAATGCAGACCGGGTTTTCAGATTATGTGCCGAAGCATTGTGAATGGAAAAAACTGATTCCATATGATGAAATGATCCAAAATGTTAAGAATGCCAGAATTGTGATCACACACGGCGGACCGGCAAGCTTTATTATGCCGCTCCGGTTCGGAAAAACGCCGGTCGTAGTTCCGCGTATGTTGGAATTTGGTGAGCATGTGAATAATCATCAGGTGGAATTCGTGCAGGCAGTGAGTGAGAGGATGAACCAGATCATTCCGGTCTGTGATATTAAAGAACTGGAGTATAAAGTACTCCATTATGATGAAATCTGTAAAACTATGAATCAGGGGACAGCCGGCAATAACGCGGAGTTTAACCGGAGACTGGAACAGATTGTTTCAGAAATGTTTTAAAGGAGGAGCAGGAAAATGGCAAAAACAGGTATTCTGTCTATGCAGAGGATAATTAATTATGGCTCTTTCCTGCAGGCTTATGCATTAAAGACTTTGTTAGAAGAGTCGGGTCATGATGTTCAGTTTGTTGATTATCATGTGGGGAAGCCTCTGGTTCAGGAGACTGTGAAAAAGGAAAATCCTCTGATGAAGAAAATCAGGAAGGGATTCGAGGCATTGCGGTATGATGCTCCGCTTATGCATCGGGTACAGTTTATTCTATATAAAAAGAACTTTGCGAAGAAGTATTTTTCAGAGCTTGGAATAGGGGAAAACTTCAATTATAGTCCAAAGTTAGATACGCTGGTCATCGGAAGTGATGAAGTGTTTAACTGTGTCCAGAAAAATCCGAATGTCGGATATTCCCCGGAATTGTTCGGAAAGAACCACCGGGCAAAGAAACTGATCAGTTATGCGGCATCATTTGGAAATACAACGTCAGAAAAACTGGAACAATATAAAAAGACAGAAGAAATTGCCGGATTACTGCAAGGATTTGACGCGATTTCCGTAAGGGATAATAATTCCGGGCATATTGTTGAAAAGCTCACAGGAAAAGCACCTCAATACCATCTTGACCCGGTGCTTGCTTATGATTATATGGGAAAGTGTGATAAAATTCCTTCCGGCGAAACATTAAAGGGGTATCATGAAAAATATCTGATATTATATGCTTATTCAGGAAGAATTTCTGCACGGGAGGCATCGGTTATCCGGGCATATGCGAAGAAACAAGGATGGAAAATCTATGCCATCGGCGGAGTTCATCCTTGTGCAGACCGTTATATTGACTGTTCGCCTTTTGAGGTACTGGCATATTTTGGCAACGCACAGGCTGTTGTGACAGATACCTTCCACGGAAGCATTTTCTCCGTTATTACTAAGAGAAAATTTGTTACAATTGTCAGAAAAAGCGTTGGTATATCCTATGGAAATGAAGAAAAGCTGAGTGATTTATTGCAGAGGCTTGGATTATCGGACAGAATGACGGCGGATGTTGAATCTGTCGGAGACATTATGGAACAGGAGATTGATTATCAGGCAGTGGATGTTATTTTAGAAACAGAAAGGCAGCGGACAAGGGAATATCTGGAGAGTCAGATATAAAGGCTTGTCACAGGAAAAAGATGGAAAGTATTCAGGTTATCGGTAATAAATGTGTGGGATGCCGAAGCTGCGAACAGGTATGTCCCAAATTGTGTATACAAATAAAAGCAAATAAAGAAGGTTTTTTGTATCCGGATGTAGACGAGAACCTGTGCGTCAGATGCGGGATTTGTGCAAAGCATTGTCCTGCAGCCATAGGAATGCAGCGGGCAGGGGAAGGCTGCGGAAACATAGGAATGCAGGATCGTTATGCAGATGAAAGAAAACCGCTCAAAGCGTTTGGATTGAAAAATAAAAATCAGGAACAGCTTTTCCATTCCGCTTCCGGCGGCGCGTCGGATGTCTTAGCCCGTGCTGTTGTGAATGAAGGCGGCAGTGTGTTTGGATGTGCATGGAGTCCTGAATTAAAAGCGGAACATGTGGAGATTATCAGGGAAGATGAGCTTTGGAAAATACAGTCCTCAAAATATGTACAGTCTGATACCGGGAATACCTATTCTCTTGTGAAAGAACGATTAAACGAAGGGAAAAAAGTATTGTTTACCGGCACGCCCTGCCAGGTCGCAGGACTGTATGCATTTCTGGGCGGAAAAAACTATGACAACCTGTACACAATTGACTTGATCTGCCACGGCGTACCTTCACCAAAACTGCTGGAGAAGTATTTCGCATATCTGGAAGATGTGATGGGAGAAAAGATTGAAACCTATAATTTCCGCTCAAAAGAGAAACGGGGATGGGGAACGCAGTACAGATATCGGGCAGAGACAGAAAATAAGAAGAGGACCGGACTGTCTGTTTTCGATAAATATGGGGCACATTTCAAGAAAGGTGACTGTTACCGGGAGTGTTGTTATCAGTGTGATTATGCAAATCTCAGCCGCCGTGGAGATATTACGGTGGGGGATTTCTGGGGAATCGACAGTGTCAACAGCAAATTTTCTTCGCCTATGGGAGTGCCTTCTCTTCTTATAAACACGGAAAAAGGACTGGAATTGATGTCGAAGATTAAAAATCGTGCAGAAATTGTGGAAGTTTCTGTCGAAAGTGTTTGTCTTAAGCAGGGGAATCTGAGAGAACCTGCAGGAAGACCGGATGATAGAGACACATTTTATGAACAGATCGACGAAGCGGATTTTGTGAAAAATTTAAAAGTCGAGTTACAGATGAAAGAACGTATAAAAGCAATTATTCCAAGAGCCGTTACTGTAGGGTTAAAAAGAATTCTGACACACAGATAACAGTCGGAAGGAGAGAATTATGGAGAAGCCGATCAGAATCCTGCATATATTGCAGCGAATGGAAGCCGGTGGTACACAGGCTCTGCTGATGAACCTGTACCGGAATATTGACAGGGAAAAAGTACAGTTTGATTTTCTGGTTCACTATAAAGAAAAACAATTTTATGATGATGAGATCAAAGCACTGGGAGGGGAAATTTATTATTTTTCTGTCCGCGAGGATTTTAAAGTTTTAAAATATGTGAAAGAATTAAAAAAATTCTTCCGGGAGCATAAAGAGTACCGCGTTGTGCATGGACATATGTTTACGCTGGGCTGGATTTACCTGTATGTGGCAAAAAAGAGCGGCGTGAAAGTACGGATTGCACATTCTCATGCAAATCAGTCAGAAAGAAACTGGAAGGTTGTGATCAAGAACATTATTAAAAGGCTGAATGAACGGAATGCAACTGATTTGTTTGCATGTTCAAAGGAGGCCGGAGAATATCTGTTCAAGAGTAAGGATTTTCAGGTACTCAATAATGCGATTGATGCGAAAAAATTTCAGGCGGAGAATGAAGTACGGCAGAGAATCCGAAGAGAGCTTGGTGTTGAAGATCAGTTTGTCATCGGACATGTGGGCAGGTTTCAGCCGGCAAAAAACCATGAGTTCCTGATTGATATTTTTGAAGAAATAAAAAAGGAACGTCCGGATGCAGTCCTTCTTCTGGTGGGAACCGGTGATTTAGAGGACAAAGTGAAGGAAAAGGTGAAAAAACTGGGGCTGGCAGATGCGGTCAAGTTTCTCGGCAACAGAAGAAATATGAATGAAATCTATCAGGCTATGGATGTATTCCTTCTGCCGTCCCATTTTGAGGGGTTGGGAATTGTTGCAATTGAAGCACAGGCGGCAGGGATACCGTGCCTTTGTTCCGATACGACCCCTACATTGGTTGAAATTTCACCGCTGATGAAGAGAATATCTCTTGAAGAAGGAGCCAAAAGATGGGCAGATCTTGCACTTGAGCAGGGGGAGAATGAGTATGCACATCAGAATATGTATGATTATGTTGTGTGTGCAGATTTTGATATCTGTTCTCAGGCAAAACGGATGGAAGATTTTTACTTGAAGAAATACATGGAGGAATCATGAAGAAACACATAGGCTTTCTGATTATGAATTTTGAGAACGGGGGCGGCACAGAGAGGGTAACTTCCGTAATTGCTTCTGAGCTGGCAAAAAGAAACTACAAGGTGACGGTCATAAGCTGCCAAAAAGGGGAGAAGTGCTGGTTTGATATTAGTTCTGCGGTGAAGCTTTGTTCTCTGCATGGAGAAAAGATCGGTAATCCGATAATAAGAAAGGCAAAATCATCTCAGGAGCTGGGGAAAATTGTTAAAAAGGAAGAGATTGATATTATGATTGCCGTTGATGTGGCATTATATCTATATTTATGGCCTTTAAGAAAAAGAAAGATCTGTAAATGTATTGCATGGGAGCATTTTAATTATTATGTTGCAAGAAACAAGACCGTTACTTTTGCACGAAAACTGGCGGCAGAAGATGCAGACTGTGTTGTTGTGCTTGGAACAAAGGATATGGAAAATTACAGAGCTAATTATCGGAAATGCAAACAGATTGAGATTATCCGTAATCCTCTTTTGACAACGGTAAACGGCAAATCATGTTTGCACCAAAAACGTGTTCTTGCAGTCGGAAGACTGACAAAAGAAAAGGGCATGGACAGATTGCTTTACATATGGGCGAAGGTGGAGCGTCAGATGCCGGACTGGAGACTTGATATTTATGGGGAAGGAAATCAGAAAAATCTTCTGCAGAAGCAGATCCATGATCTCGGACTGAACAATGTACGGCTTTGCGGATATGCAGGCAACGTCGAAGAAGAATATTTGAAAGCTTCCGTCTTTGCATTAACATCAAGATATGAAGGATTCGGTCTCGTGCTCATTGAAGCAATGGCAAAAGGAGTTCCGTGTATCAGTTTTGACTGTAAAGTAGGTCCTTCGGAAATTATTGATGACGGAGTGAATGGATATTTGATCGAAGATGGAAATGTTGAAGAATTTGCGGAAAAGCTGCTGAGGATTATGAAAGACGATGAACTTAGGAAATCATTTTCTGAGCATACGGGAGATAATCTGGACAGATATAATATAGAAAGTATTATGGAACAGTGGGAATCTCTGCTGTTGCATGTATAATAGAATGAATATCATTGAGTCGAGTGGAAGGGAATTATGTCATGAAAAAGTACATTTTGGCAGAAAAAAATTATAGACATACAGGAAATGAGGAAGATTTTCATGCCGGAAGCAAGGCAGTGCGGGATGTACATGAAATTGCGGTAAAGAAAAAATACGAACCACTTTATATAATAAAATATTCTGAACAGAAAGATATATTCAGTAAAGTTTTAAATCAATTATTTTCTTTAAAAAGCTGGCTTAGTATTCTGTTTTTGTTCAAAAAAGGAGATATTCTATTGATGCAGTGTCCCATAAGAAGAAAGCAGCTTGGAAGAAAATTTGTACAGAACAGGCTGAATAAAAAAGGACATGTGATTTCTTTAATTCATGATGTGGAGGAATTGAGGTGTTTTTTTAATCAGCCCAAATTCGATCACGATGAGTTTGAGACTACTCTTAAAAATTCAGAAATATTTATTGTCCATAATGAGAGAATGAAGAGTTATTTCCGCGAAAAAGGTATTGATGAGACACGGCTGATATCTTTGCAGATATTTGATTATCTTACAAATGAAGAAATCCTATCAGAAAAAACAGGAGACGGAATCGTACTGGCAGGAAATCTGGATATAAAAAAATCTCCGTATGTATATAAATTAAATGAAGTAAATGCAGCTTTTACGCTTTACGGACCAAATTATGTACAAAAAGACAGTCCCAACATCCGGTATAATGGACCAATCAGTGCCGATAAACTTCCGGGGGTACTCCGGGGAAAATATGGTCTTGTCTGGGATGGTGATTCAATTACGTCATGTACAGGAAAAGCAGGGGAATATACACGATATAATAATCCACACAAGGTGTCATTATATATCGTTTCAAAATTGCCTGTTATCATGTGGAAAGAGGCTGCTCTGGCAGAGTTTATTGTGAAAAACCATCTGGGGATTGCAGTGGACAGCCTGTTGGAACTCCCCCGATATCTGGATCAGGTCACGGAAGAAGAATATGCCGAAATGAAAAATAATCTTGAAGTATATTCGGACCGGCTGCAAAGCGGATACTTTACGGGCACAGCATTGGACGCAGCAGAGGAGAAATGCTGTCATTCATATGAGAAAGTTCCGGTGGATCTTTTTTGAGTTGCCAGGCATATGAAAAAATGGTCCGGTGGACCATTTTTGAATTTAGGTTTTCCTCGTAAGCGTGATTAATAGTTTGTTCAGTGCGGTATATATCAGGTTTATTAACCAGGATAATACAAGTGACAGTAAAAAGTTCAGAGGGACTATTAAAAAATAATAAAGCAATCGATCGGCTGTCTCAGGTATCAGTTGATTTAGTTTTGGATAATTATACTGGTCAAAAATCCAAGATACCAGATATATACCCAAGGAAAGTTCCGAAATCGTAAAAAAGCACTGTTTGATTATATATGGCATTTTTTCTGTTTTGATCCGCAGTAAAAAGATGAATAACAAAACAGTAGTTATAACATTTTCGAACCCGCCCCAGCTGCACCAGCTTCCCCATATAAAATTGGAATTATAAGATCGGTAGTATGAATAACTTCCCATAAGTATAACAGATACGCAAAACAGCATAAAATTGCATTTTAAAGGTATTCTAAAATCATCCTGATATTCCTGGATAAATGCACCTATGAAATAATAGGTTAAAGGATATAGATTAACCCACCATGCAGGTACAAGTTTCTGGTAATTCACAGAAGATGCCGGATTAAATAACCAGTGTGAAGTCGTAAAATCAAATGTATTCAATAAAGAAGGCAAGGTCGTTAATGTTAATAGAGTTAATATCAGAATAAGCTTTTCTTTTTTTCCTGATAAATTATTGTAAATTAAATTTAAAAATGGAATCAATAAAAACAGTCCGATATACATTTCAATATACCAGGAATATTGCTTGAAAGAGGTAATGTTAATCAACACATCGAACAATGTGAATTGTTCATTTAGTATAATAGCGTGAAATGCAATAATACACAGTGTTGACAGTATATATATTATTATTGTCTTTTTGATACCGGAATAATATGCTTTTGATAATTTCTTTTTATTCATTAAATAACCGGTAAGAACAAGAAACAATGGTACACAAACCATAAATCCGGTACGGATTATTGTTGCAGCATATAGTTTTTTCCCAAGTATAGGAGTATTATAAAATTCGGTGTTCAAGAAGAAATGCACAGACAGAACGGAAAAAACTGCAACAGTTCTGATAATATCAAGATTTATATTTCTTTTAGCATTATATCTGGTGAGAAACATTTTTAATTTCCTTTCTGGATGTAAGATGTAGAATAGGATATATCAGCTGTAGCAGATTATCAGCCGTATAGCTGTAACCGGATTCTGCAGAATCATGGGATTGAATCAGAATTCCAGAGAACTTTGCTGCTATGACGATATGGTTTAAGTCTAGCACAGAAGGCAGAAGTTTGTCACTATATAATTGGAAAAAGCTTGAGTTCAATTATGACATATGCTTTCAGCGTATAAATTCCACATATTAACAATTGCCAAATCTATCCCTATATGATAAAATAAACATTATTACGAAAATATTACAAATGTTGAATAAAAATGTAAGGGATATATTAGCTTATGAAGAAAATTAAAAATTATATTACAAAAAGTACAGCAGCGGCATTGGCAATACTGGCATTTGGAATGAATACACAGGCGGCAGATATGGCTTATTCTGATGTATATCAGGAAGGATGGTATTATAGTTCTGTGATGTATGTTGCCGAGAATCAGATTATGACAGGACTTCAGGATACATATTTCGGAGTAGAAGAGGAGCTTGCCAGAGCACAGTTTACCGTAATTTTATACAGGATGGCCGGTTCACCGGAAGTGGCATATGACTTCAGGTTCAGTGATGTCCCGGAAGGGGAGTGGTATACGGACGCGGTACTCTGGGCGAATAATGCGGGGGTTGTCACTGGTTATACAGACACACAGACATTTGGAGCGTCTGACCCGATTACGAGAGAACAGATTGCAGCGATGATGTACCGTTATGCATCTTATATAGGCAGCGATACAGAGGGAAGAGCCGTACTTGATACATATCCGGATGCTGCTGATGTCAGTACATATGCAATAGATGCAATGCAATGGGCAGTATCAGAGGGAATTATTACCGGAGACGGGGGATACCTGCTTCCTCAGCATAACACAAGCCGTGCTGTATGTGCCACGATTATCACCCGGTTCCTGAAGGCAGATGTAGAACAGATACCGGACGATGAGGATAAAGTATATTACCCGGAGCAGAAAATAGACGGGCAGCAGGTGGTGGATTTTGCAAGACAGTATGTAGGGAAACTTCCATATGTGTATGGCGGGATCAGCCTGGTCACAGGAGCAGATTGTTCCGGATTTGTTCAGTCAGTGTACAAACAGTTCGGTGTTTATCTTGGCAGGGCGACTTACAGTCAGGAACAGAATGGATTTGAGATTCCGCTCTCAGAAGCAAAGCCGGGAGATCTTGTCTTTTATGGGAATGTGGATCATGTGGCGATTTACAGCGGAGACAATAAAGTGATTCACGCATTGAACCCAAGTGCGGGAACGGTTGAGACAGACATTTATTATACAGGTACAGTTAAGATGGTACGGAGAGTATTGTGATGGTACGGAGAGTACTATAGAAGCAGAAGGAAAAAGAAGGGAGCTGTTCCCCGGCAGATTTATCTGTCTGCCGGAGAACAGCTCCCTGATTTTATTCAGTTGAATTATTATTTCATATCCGTATACCGGCTGATGATCGTTGCACATTCCGCACGGCTTGCGCCTGTCTGCGGATCAAGGTACTTCGCATCGTCCTCACCTTTACCGCTGATGATTGCTTTCGCTACACACCATTCCATAGCGTCTATTGCGAATGGCTGTACTTTTTCTCCATCTGTGAAATCATCCAGGTTTTCTCTTTCGGCTGTATCAAGCTGTTTGTACTTCGCATAACGGAACATGATTGCAGCCATCTGTTCACGGGTAATCTTGTCGTTTGGTCCGAACAGGCCGGTAGCTGTATATCCCGTTACGATTCCATTTTCCGCTGCCCAGATTACTGCATCACTGTAGAAATTCCCGTCTTTGACATCTGCAAAGGTATCTTTGAAGATTACCTCCGGCTCACCTTCCATACGATAAATAATCACTGCAAACTGTGCTCTTACAAGATCATTGCCAGGTCCGAAAACGGTTTCCTCCAGACCGGTCATAAGTTTTTTCACATATACATCATATACATAGTTATAGAACCAGTCGCTTTCATTTACATCCTCATACGGAAGTACAACCGGAGTCTCAACCTCTTCAAGAGCTGCAATTGCATCTTCGATAGCTTTCGCCATAGCGTCAACCGCATCCTGCTCGGTGATGTTCTTGCCTCTTACAACTGCCTGTATTGCAGCATCAACAGCAGAGAAATCCTTGTAATCGTCTTTGTTCAGTGCATTTGCTTTTTCGATTGCTTCGTCAACCTTAGTATAATCAGCATCCTTGTAAGTCAGAGCTGCAATTGCATCCTCGATAGCTTTCGCCATAGCATCGACTGAATCCTGCTCAGTGATGTTCTTGCCTCTTACAACTGCCTTCACTGCAGCATCAACAGCAGAGTAGTTCGTATACTGGTCTTTGTTCAGTGCGTTTGCTTCTGCAATACCCGCATCTACTTTTGTATAATCAGCATCTTTATATTTCAGAGCAGAGATCGCATCCTTCAAGGCTTTTACTGCATCGTCTACAATCTGCTGATCAGCTTCTGTCAAAGTATCATTTTCCATCACTTTCTTTGCATTTGCCAGAGCTTCGTTGAAATTATCTACAGATGCGTCTGTGTAATCTTTAAGCTCCTGCGCGTCAGCTTCTTTGATCAATGACTCAAGGTCAGACTTATCAGCTTTAGCGGTTGGTTCTTCGCCTTCATATACTTCAACTTCAAATAAGGAGTATCCATAATTCCATTTCCAGTCATCATCGCTCGGTACAGAAAGTGTACAGTAGATACGGAAATATCTTCCCTTTGCTCCTTTCAGATCCAGGACATCTGTTCCGCCGTCGCCGTCAGTAACATTCAGAACGTCTGTGAAGGTGTCACCGTCTTCTGAGACCTGTATTGTATATTCTTGTGCGTAAGCGTCCTCCCAGTAAAGGTTAACTGTTCCCAGGTCATAAGAATCTTTCAGGTCGATACATAACCACTCTTCTTTATCAAACGGATCATTTGTGCTGCTGTTATAATTGGATGCCCAGCGAGTAGCCTGATCGCCGTCATTTGCATTGGAGGCAACCAATGAATCATTCTTGCTGCTGGAAGCTTCAATCGGCTTGTTCAGTGCCAGGTTCTTCTTTACCGGAGTTGAATCAAAGCCACCGAGATCAGCAATTTCTTCACTTGTTAACAAGCGATTATATAACTGGAAGTTATCAATACTTCCTACCAGATTCTGTCCGATCTTCTCAAGCGGCATATTGATTGACGGGGAGTCTACCCACCATGAGCCTCCTGTAAAATCATCCGGTTTTGCAGGACCCTGCAGTGTGGAAACCAACGTACCATTTACATACAGGGTGTTCGGCTGGTTCCATTTTGCATATTCGCCGCCGGTCGGTTTGGACTCATCAGAAGAGAATGCAATTCTGTAAACGAGCCCTTTTTCAAATGTGAAGTCATGCTCATAATCGAATCCTTCACGTGAATAAGTCAGGCGGTAAGTGCCGTCCTCCTATTCTTTCAGGACGATCACGCTCTTTTCCTGTCCGGTTTCATTGCCGTCTTTCTTTACACATTCCTGTTCCGGCATGATTTCCTCGAAGAGGGTGATATCACCTGTCTGATCTGTATCGATCGTCAGGTCAAAGACTGCTGTATAAGGCCATTTAAGAGCCTTGTGCTGTGTTTCGATATATCCGTCTCCATTGAAGGTCAACTGCTTTCCATCTTTGCCGTTTGTCAGCTGGCCGTTTACAACAGTGGCATCATAATTATTTCCGGAATTATCTTTAACCACATTGTTTTCAAGGCTTTCCATATCAAAGTTGTATACGACTTCACCCTGGGAATCAATGTCCTTGTATAAGTTATCTAATCCCGGACCGACACCGACCGTATTTACTTTTTCTTTAAATTCACTGAAAGCCTCGTTTTCCTCATGACCATACCAGTAAGCCTGTGATAAGTACGGATACTGTGAACGTTGTCTTGCAAAGATATCATTGACTGTATAACCTGCAAACATTCCGCGGTCATTCCAGATCAGCATATTTCCTCCGACAATACTCGGATGTCCTTCCGGGAAAATAGTTCCGTTTCCATACCATCCGACCATGTTGCCGGCGCTTACTTCATTATAGAGTTTTTCTTCATTTGCATAATCATAGAAGCCGATTTGTGCACCCGGAACAATGTACCAGCGGTGATCACCGTTGACTACTTTATATCCCTGGTCCATCAATGCCTTCATACCTCCGGAAACCTCTTCCCATTTCCAGAAGTTGATCACGATGTCATCCATAGGATAGCTTTCTGCCGGGTAGGATGCGTTCGCCAGTGATGCATTAGAATCCCAGGCAAAGGCTGTCTTATGATACTTGTTGACAACCTGGTCATACATATGGACGGCGTACGCCCTTAAGTCGTCCTGATTACCGAAATACTCATCCATTCCGATATTGAAAGCGTCTGTGATAATAACAGGATCGTCTCCGCCTAAAAATTCTTCCAGGATTTCATCCATAAGGCCCAGGACGCGGTCTCTTGCACCGCTGTCATTACTTAAATTAAAGTGAGTTCCGTCAAGTCCAAGATTCTTATATTTTTCAGGAGAATCTTCATAGTTGCCTAATTCAATAAATCGGCGTGCGTGTGCAGGTCCGTCGATCTCTGTGATAACCCGGATTCCGTAATTCTGAGCGTGCTTCTGGAAATCACGATATTCATCCTTCGTGTAATATCCGTCTGTGCTTGTCAGATGTGGAATATCGGATTCTAACCGGAATGCGGAATAATCATTAAATGTATCCTCGTTGATATGTGCCTGGAAATCTGTCAGCTTGAACCAGGAAGCGTATTTGATCATATCCTCAAGATACCACATCGGGAAATATTACCGGCCAAGGTCCAGCATAAATTCACGGATTTCGTAATTTGGATAATCCACTGCTGTTCCGCAGGCAATGCTGTTATTTCCGGAGGAAAGCATTCCCTGTAATAAGCTTCGTGTACCGAAGAACACGCCTCTGTAAGCGGTTCCTCTGATCGTAACATAATCGCCGATCTCTAAGGAATATCCCTGTTCACCTAACTTTTCATCCCCATTTTCAAACGTGAGGACAAGGTCGCCGGCTTTAGGTTCATCCGTAACGATCGCTAAGGACACACCGAATAATTCCTGAATATCATCTTTTGTGATTTCAGCGGCTGTCTGTAAAGTTCCCATGTCATTTGCAGAGACAACGATACGGCTGTTCTCGTTAAAGGTAAAGCTGCCGCCGTCAGCACCGCACCATTCCTGCATGGTTGGAACGACTTCCGGCAATTTGTTAGAACCGCTTGTGGTCTTTCCTTTTACTGTGACCCATTTGTTTTTCACGATTGTTCCGTCGTCAGCGGAAACCCCTTCTTTGTTCTCCTGCACGATGTAGGAAACCTGTACCTTCTTATCTGTCAGTGGCTGACGGAGAATTTCTCCCTGGTCATTAATCGTTAAATCATTTTCGCTGCAGTACAGTCTGGAAATGTACTGGCCGTCGGCAGACTCAAAGGTAGGCATATTTGTTGTCTGAGTCGGATCAATGACTAAGGTGCTTAATTCTGTTTCTGTCTTCTGAATCAGTTCTTCCAGAGTAAATGCGGATTGATCACGGTTTAACTCATATTCATCTATAATTTCTTCCGGAGACAGGACATTACGGTATACTTTCACATCATCGATCAGAGAGTCGATTCCGTATACAGTGGAAGCGTCCGTACCGATATAAAATGGATTGGATACCGTCGCGTCATTGTTAGCAGTAGAAGCGATGGAGGTTGATGCAATCAATTCACCGTCAACATACAGTAAACTACTGTCGTCTCTGTCTAAAACAGCAACAATATAGTGCCATTTATCATCATATACCTTACTTGCTGTTCCGGAAACAATATTTTCCTGCCGTGCACAGCCGTTTGCAGCATAGGATGTGTAGAACTGACCCTGCCCCTGGACGATAGCCATTCCCGGATTTCCGCCGCTGTTCCAGTTTTTATCACCGAGTACTGCTGACCATTCACCCGGATTGGATGCCTTATACCAGAAGCCGACTGAGAAATCTTCTGTCCCCAGGTTCAGGTCATCTGTTGTTTTGGCAACAACAACATAACCATCTTTGGTACATAAAGCGTTTCCTAAGTTAGCCAGACCCGGCTGGAAGGAAATCGTTCCTCCTTCAACGCCATCGTTTCCCCGGCCTGTTTTATCCTTTAACGGCTCATCACCGTCAAAATCCCAGTATGCCACCGGTGTGCTGCGTTCAACAGGCAGTCTTTTCACATTGGCCATTGCGTCATTCAATGCAGTTACAGCCGCATTGACCGTATCCTGTGAGGATGTGTCTGCATTTTTTGCAGCTTCGATAGCTGCTGATAACTCAGCCAGGCTCTCCTCTGTATAAACAGTTGTCTGTCCTGCCATAGCCTCTGCTTTACTGATCTGTTTGTCCAGCAGCTGGGTAGAAGGCTGCTCTTCATCCAGCAATTCACAGGTTGCAATAAGAACCCGGTGGTCTGAACCTATATCACTTATTTCTTTTGCTTCCACGCTCTTGATTTTAATATTACGTGTTGTAATAATGTTGTCAATTGCGTTCGTTTTCATTGTCGCATCGAATGGAATATATGTATCTAACCACAGACCGTCTTTTCCGTTTGCGATCGTATATTCACGCAGAAAAGCGTCAAATTCGTCATTGCTTTCCTGGGCATTAAAATCTCCGGTAAGGACTTTGTATGGAGTTTCATCTTCTTCCATAACTGTTAAGACATCTCTCATCTGCTGCATACGGACATCCTGATTTTCCCATGTTAAATGTGTGTTGTACACAGCGATTACCTTTCCGCCGACCGTAACTTCAGCACGCTGCCAGCAGCGTCCTTCATAACCGCCTGTTTCAAGAGAAGCGCTGTTCTTGTTGCTTAACGTACCGTTTGTGACGATACCAATGCCGTACTCACCGCCGGAATAGTTGATGGCTTTCTGAAAATAGTAGTCATAACCGTCGCCTGCTGCCTCTGCTATTTCTTTCAGCATATCTTTATTATTGCGCCCATTCATGTAATCAACTTCCTGGAATCCGGCAATGGCAATGCCTTCATCTGTTAACAGCTGACCGATCTGAGTTGTTTTGCTTCCTTTTGCGGCAATATTGTAGGAAGCAATTTTGAACTCTGTTTGCTTTGGGAAGCCGGCTCATCTTGAGCATAGACGGGCGGCACGACCATCGCTGCGATTAAGACCGACAAAAGTATTTGTTTCATTATTTTCTTTATCTTACTTTTCATTTTGTCTTTTCTCATACCTTTCCTTATATTATTGTTTTTCCTTTAAAATGTGTTTTACATGGAATTCACCTCCTTAAAAGCAAAAAAAGACCAGAATACTCATATCCTGATCTTGCCTGATTTAACAGTAACAACTCAACTTATTAGTTAAAATGTAACATGTATTTTATGTCATGTCAACACATTTTGGTTGTTATCACTAATTATGAGAATCCGGAGTTACAGTTGCCAAGCATATGAAAAAAGGTCCGGTGGCCCTTTTTTGAGTGTGAACAGTAATACAAAATGAAATATAAAGTACAGCAAAAAATGAAAATCCTTTTAATTCTGGCAGCAGCATGATATACTAAATACATAAAAGTGCCAGTTACAGGAATGGAATCATCAGATACCGACTCAGAGCACCCGGTATCTGCTTTTTCTTTTTCTGGCGAAACAGTGATTAAAATGAAAAATGGAGGAAACAGTATGAACAATCAGAATCTGAAGCGGTGCAGAAGAATAATAGGCCTCGTGCTTTCTTTTCTTTTGATGGTGACTGCGATTCCGGTGACAGCATATGCACATGAGATGCGGCCGGAAGTTACAGAGAAACCGTTTTCAACGGAAACGTCAGGAGTACCGTATCTGCTCGATACGGTTCCGGAGACAGTTGGAATTCCGGTTGAACCTGAAATTGAGACATTTTCAGAACCGGAGTTTTTTGACGGGACAGAATATGAGGCGTATCAGATAATCGGTGACAGGATTAAAACTGAGTTACTCAAAGGCGGCTCAAAGATTACAGTGGATGTGTCGGACCTTAATATTGATAAAGATAAGTATCCGGACTATTATAAGACGATGTTCTATATTCCTCATTTAACAAATGGGATAGATTGGGCATCGTACAGCTATACATATAATCCACGTTATAATACATATATATCTATTGAAGTTTCAAATTCGATGAGTCTGAGTGAGACACGGGATTATTTTGATTTCATAGACCGTAAGATTGAAGAACTGAGACTGATCGCTGCGGCAGGAAGAAATGATGAGGAAAAAGTATTGCTTCTTCATGACTATATGGTTCATCAGTACGAATACGATTATGAAAATTATTTAAAACTGATGAATGGTACTGGTGAAGTGCCGACCGATTCATACCGTGCCGGCGGTCTTCTGGCAAATGAGATCGGAGTCTGCAATGCATACGCATTTCTGACAGTATATATTTTAAATCTGGTCGGCGTGGAAAGCTTTGTGACAGAAAGCCGGGAAATGAATCATGCATGGAATATTGTAAAAGTGAACGGTGAATATTATCATATGGACACTACGTTCGATGACCCGACATGGGACAGATTGGGAAGAGTCTCACATAACTTGTTTTTGCTGACAGATCAGGAAATAAGCGGCGATCATCAGGAATGGGATGCAAAAGGAATTGAATGCACGGATACAACGTACTCAGACGCTTATTGGAGAGGTGTGGATTCACAGATCATTCTCAATGGAGATGATGCATATTATCTGAAATATGATTCTATGGAGGAAAAAGGGATAAAGAAAAGGAATCTGACCACCGGCGTAGTTACAGATGTTAAGAAGATTCCGTCCTATTGGTTTGCATGGGGAAGTCAGAGCAGTTATTGGCCGGGAATGTTTTCGGGACTCTTTCTTTATGATAATATGTTATATTACAACACATCGGAAGAGATTCACAGGGTTTCCCTGGATGGGCAGAAGGACGAAATCGCGTATAAACCTGATACGTCATCCGGATATATTTACGGCTGCAGGAAGAACGGGGAAAATCTGGAATATATTATTCGCCAGACACCGAATCTCACTTCGACGGAAAAGGAAATCGTCCCGTTTCCATATGAGGTGCCGGTGACGGGCATTATCATCAGTCAGAAAGAATTGAATCTGGAAATAAGTGAAACAGCAGCCCTAACATATTCATTAATTCCGGACGGGACATATATGAAAGTGGAGTGGTCATCAGATGACCCCTTAGTAGCTTCTGTAAACAATGGAGTGGTGACGGCCAATAATGCAGGAACTGTAAAGATTACCGTAACGACGGAAAATGGATTGAGTGATGTCTGCACAGTTACAGTAAATGAGCCTGCACCGATTTTGAGTACAGTAACATTTGATGCAAACGGAGGAACCGTATCCCCGTCATCAAAAACGGTAACGGTCGGAGAAACTTATGGTTCACTGCCAATCCCGGGAAAAACCGGATATGAATTTACAGGGTGGTATACATCGGCTGAAGGCGGAGAACAAATTAACAGTAAAACTGTTGTGGAATCTGATCAGCCGCATGTATTATATGCACACTGGCAGGCAGTGAAATATCAGATTTCTTATGAATTGAACGGCGGAGAAAATAATAATCAAAATCCTGCTGAATATACGATAGAAACAGATGTTTTACTCTATGCACCGCAGAGAGAAGGTTACACATTTGATGGCTGGTATTCGGATATCGGGCTGACGCAGCGGGTAACGGGAATTGAAAAAGGAAGTACCGGAGAAAAAACATTTTATGCAAAATGGATAAAGAACCCGTCGCAGGTGATGGAATATCGAATTTCCTATGAATTGAACGGCGGAACCAATCATCAGGATAATCCGTCATCCTACAGGACGGATACTACAGGAATTGTATTAAAGGAAGCTGCCAGAGAAGGATATATTTTCGATGGCTGGTATACGGACAGTAAACTGACGCAGAAATCAACAGGAATAAAAGCAGGCAGTACCGGAGATTATGTATTCTACGCGAAATGGACAAAGGAACCGGAGGAACAGAACCCGGGAGAACAGAACCCGGGAGAGCAGGATCCTCCGAAAGAGATGCATTTTACAGATGTAGGCAGTGATTCATGGTATTTTAACTCGGTTCAGTATGTTTTTGATAAGAGTATCATGACTGGTATGACAGATACATATTTCGGGGCAGGAGAGAATCTTGCACGTGCTCAGTTTACACTGATGCTTTACCGGATGGAAGGTTCACCGGAGGTGACATTTACTAATACTTTTAAGGATATTTATGCAGGTGACTGGTATGCAGATGCTGTTATCTGGGCGAACCGGAACGGAATTGTAACAGGATATACAACAACTCAGACTTTTGGTCCTGCTGATCCGATCACCCGAGAGCAGATGGCAACCATGATGCACCGCTATGCAAAATTCAAAGGTCAGAATGTAAGCCAGAAAGTTGATCTGGGCATTTATCCGGATGCAGAAAAAGTCAGTCCTTATGCATATGATGCTATGCAGTGGACTGTGGCAAACGGGATTATAAGCGGAGACGGGGGGCTTTTGAATCCCCAGAAGAATACAAATCGTGCTGTATGTGCAACAATCATAATGAGATATCAGGAAAAGTGACAAAGAACAACATGGCATAACAGGTCAGAGAGATACAACGAAAAACAGTTTTCTCTCTGACCTCAGTTGTATTACATTCGGAGAGAACCATAGGTAACAGACTCTCCGGGGAAAAGGAGAAGAAGTGAAAAATAGAGTTATTTCTTTATTAATGGCCGTGTGTATGACCGGCATATTGGGAATTGGGAATGTGAGACCGGTATCCGCAGAAGAAATGGTTTCGGAAACAGAAGAAGTATTGGGGGTTACTGTGTCTGAATCAGAGGATACAAGGGCAGATTCAATTACTGCACAGGCAGACAGTCAGATTTATTTTACGTCAGAGTACCCTGCTGTCGGGAAAGAGCTTGGTGTGGAAGTCACTGGAATGACAGGAAATCTGAGTTATGAGTGGAAGGTGGACGGAGTCATAAAGGGAAGAGACGCTGCATATACCCCGTTGCAGGAGGATCTTGAGAAATTCATTTCCGTAACAGTGAAGGATTCCAAGGGCAGCAGTTTGAGTAAACAGGTGTTTTTCAGCAGGCTGCCGGTTATTTATATTAATACAGAGAACGGAGCGGTGATTGGGGATAAAGAAAACTATATAACGTCAGAATTTATTATTCAGGGAAATGAAACCTATAATTCTGAAACAACCACTCTCTATAATGGTACGGCAGGAGTCCGGGGGCGTGGAAATTCAACATGGTCACTTCCAAAGAAGCCATACAAAGTGAAACTGGATAAAGGGACAGATTTATTTGGCTTTGGTAAGAGTAAACATTGGGTACTTCTTGCTAATTATTATGACACGAGTTTTATCAGGAATAAGCTGGCATATGATCTTTCCGGAGATATGGGGATTCCATATATGCAGTCTGTTTTGGCTGATGTGGTTTTAAACGGTGTATATGTCGGAAACTATCAGCTTTGCGAACAGGTTCGTTCGGAAGAAGGACGTGTGGATGTCACAGATTGGGAAGATGTGGCTGCGGATGCGGCGAAAGCAATTGTAAAGGCTGAAAGTCTGACAGATGAGGATCAGGATGCGCTGGAAGAGCAGATGACGGAGAATCTTACATGGATCACGTCTGATAAGGTGGATTATGCGGGAAGTACATATACCATATCCGAGTATTATCAGATACCGGATATTGAAGGGGGATACATCCTTGAACTGGACACTTATATGGATGAAGTCTCAATCTTCTATACAGACAAAAACCAGCCTATGATGTTTAAAGAGCCTGAATATGCAAATACAAATGAGGATATGATGAATTATGTCCGGACATATATACAGGCATTTGAAGATGCGGTATACGCGGATGATTACAAGACGGAATATAATGGCGAAGTGATGCATTACAGCGATTTCTTTGATATGGATTCCCTTGTGGATTACTGGATTGTTCAGGAAATCTTCTTCAATATAGATTCCATGAAGAATAGTACATATATGTATAAGCAGCACGGAGAGAAATTCAAGATGGGACCGGTGTGGGATATGGATTGCAGCAGCGGAGCATCCCCGGTCTCCGATTTACCTGTAAATCAGTGGCAGACTTTATACTTCAGCGCAGCTGCACAGGAAAATCAGTGGTATAAGGAACTAGTCAAAGATCCATATTTCCTAAGAGAAGTATATAACCGTTACTGGGAGATCCGTGATACTTATATTCAGAATATGCTTGACTCCATAGATACCCTTTCGGCAGAAATTAAAGAATCTGCAGAGGCATCGCTTGATTTATGGAGGCTGGAATCTTATGAAAGCGCCCGGAGTACTTTGAAAACATGGATGACAGACAGGATTGCATTTCTGGATCAAAAAATGGATACATTTGATACATTTGCCGCAGAATTCCTTCAGGGAAACAAAAAAATAGAGGTGTTCTGGGCCTATGAGTATCCAGCAGAAAAGGATACTGTAAGTGAAGGACGTTCAGTCTGTGATTTTATGACTTATGAAAAAATAAAGACTTTCCTTGAAATATATAATGAAGACCGCAACATAAAGCGGACGGAATTATGGTATAACGGGGAAAAATATTCAGAGTTATACAGTGAGAGTTGGGACATTTATGAGCTGCAGCATTTCCTGTATCCAAAGGAGGATGGTGTGGTGCAGCTTTATACTTATGACGAATATGGAAATGTGCTCGATTCATATTATTGTACAGTCAAATTAAATAAGATGGTGGGACTTGAGGTCATTCCTCCGGAAAAATATATGTATAAAATAGGTGAGGAATTAGATGAAACCGGAATGGAGGTTTATGCAGTCTATGACAGCGGAATCAAGCGGAAATTGTTCAGCTATGGAGTATCTCCTTTACAACGTGAGTCCGGAGTTCAGACAATCGACGTTAAATGTTGGGAAATGAGTGATTCATTTGATGTAATTGTTATGGGCAGCGGTGAGTGGTGTAATAGAATAAGGGTTTTAAAAGGACCGGATAAGGATACCTATATTCTTGGAGAAGAACTGGATCTGACAGGACTTGTCATAGCAGCAGAGCTGAATGATGGGACTTTGATAGAAACTACAAATTACAGGGTTTCTGAGATGACAGACGAATTGGGGGTTCAGACAATCACTGTTTATAGTAACTGGTATCAGACGACATTTGATGTTTGTGTGGTTGAAAATGCTATACCGCTGGAGGACATTTCGTTAAAGACTGCAAGACGGGAAATGATAATCGGAGAGAAAATTCCCCTTGAAATTATTTTTACACCGGAACGTACAACAGATGCCAAAAATATTGTGTGGGAGAGCTCGGACGAAAATGTTCTGGCAGTAAATAAGCTTGGTGAAGTATTTGCACGTTGGCCGGGAAAAGCGACTGTCACAGCAACGCTTGGTGATCTGAAAGTATCCTGTGATATTACAGTATACGGAATAGAACAGATTTACAAAGATATTACTCCTGATTTATGGTATTATGATGAAGCAAACTGGGGATATGTTACCGGGCTTATGACAGGTTATGGGAACGGGACATTTGGCGGTGCAGACATGTTGGTGAGAGCACAGTTTGCTACAATACTTTACAGGCTGATGGGACAGCCGGAGCAAGCATCCTATGAACCAATATTCCCTGATGTTCCGTCTGATACATTTTATACAAAACCGGTATTATGGGCCGCACAACATGGGATTATTACCGGTTATACCGATACAGGAAGATTCGGACCAAATGATAGGATAACAAGAGAACAGGTGGCGGCAATTTTATACAGGCTGACATATGCCATGGATATTGATACGAGTCAGAGAGTTGATATTTCCGGTTATCCGGATGCGGCAAATGTATCCGCGTTTGCCATAGATGCAATGGAATGGGCTGTGGGAACCGGGTTGATTCAAGGCAGTCAGGGGTATTTGAATCCACAGGGGAATGCATGCCGTGCGGAAGCAATAACAATCATGTTAAGATATGTGGCGTTTTTATCGCAGATAGAAGAAATGTAGGAATGAAAATGACGTTCGGGTTTTATGTCCGGGCGTCATTGTTTTACTGACTCTCATAGCAGCCGGGTTTATCTGCTGATTCTCAGAGCTTCTGTGAACTGATTCTCAGAGTTTCTGTGTGCATTGACAAAAAGATATGAAACAGATACAATGAAACCATATGTAAATGACTCAGTCATAATCAAAGGAAAGGTACGGAAAATGTTGGAAGAGAAGGAATCCCGAAATAAAAACTCAATGATAAAGAATCTCACCATGAAAGCGGGAGATTTGATTTACCGCCGGCGTTACCTGCTGGCAGTACTTGTCCTTGTGATGTGCTTCGTATTAGAACTCAGCGGCTCATCAGTTGCTATGTGGGCGGACGAGCTTCATGTGCCGAAAGAAGATGCAGGGGATATACTTGGATATTCAAGACAGGTGCGCAGCGATGAATGGAATGTGAGTACACCATTCGCCTTGTCCCAGTATCAGTCCGGATTTTCCTATTTTTCGGATATTGTCCGCGGTGATGAGACGGACATGTATATCGTATATGGGCAGCCGGTGTCATACTATACTGTTCTGTTCCGGCCATTCCACTGGGGGTATCTGTTTCTTTCCCCGGCTAAAGGGCTTTCCTTTTACTGGTGTTCCCGTTTTATTGTCCTCCTTCTGGTATCCTTTGAATTGGGAATGTGTCTGTTTAACAGGAAAAAATTATTGTCGCTTTCCTATGCCGTTATGATGGCAGCGGCGCCGGTAGTACAGTGGTGGTTCGCAATTAACGGTCTTGTGGAAATGTTGATTTACGGACAGCTTGCGGTAGTAGTGGCAGTCCTGTATATGAAAGACACGAAATATCTGCACCGTATTGCTTATGGAGCGCTGCTCAGCGTATTGGCTACTGCATATGTACTTCTGTTTTATCCGGCATGGCAGGTGCCGTTTGTGTATGCTTTTTTATTTCTGTTGATCGGTGTGGTGGTCCGGGATTACAAAAAAGGAACTTTTACCAAAAAGGACTGGGGCGTATTGGGAATTTCCGTGGGGCTGTTCGCCGCTGAACTGCTTCCGATTTTGTGGAAATCCAAAGATACTATTAAGGCTGTATTAAATACGGCATATCCCGGAAGCCGGACTGAAACCGGAGGCGGGATGTTGAGGGTCATGTTTAATTCTCTGACGTGCCTCTGGCTGCCGTTTGAGGAACTTGCCGGCAATGAAACTGTGAACGAATGCTTTTTCTTTTCCCTGTTCCCACTGGGAATTATCCTGGCAGTTTATCTACTGATAAAGACAAAAAGGGAAAGAATGAGTGTAAGAACAGGCGGAAAAACAGGAAGAAAAACGGATCCGGTGCTTGTAAGCCTGCTTCTTGGGATTGCTTTTCTCGGAAGTTATGGAATCTTTGGGTGGCCGAAAGTACTGTCAAAGGTTACACTGATGTCTTTTTCACAGAGTGGTCGGGAGGTCATTGCATTCACCTGGCTGAACCTGTTGATTCTGATGTATGCCATCAGCCGGATGGAGAAGGTCAAACCTGCACGGTTTTTGTTGTTTTCAGCAGCTTTTTCTGTTGGGATTGTCTATGTCCAGAATTATATCAGGGATGAATATTTTACGGCTCAGAGGGTTTATATTGCCCTGATTCTGGTGTTTGCCATGTGTGCTTCAATTTTACTTCAGGCAAACCGGAAGAATACATGGTTATTCTTTTTGCTTTGTACCGGGGTGTCGGCAACTGCAGGCATGACGGTCAATCCGGTCCACAGGGGACTTACGATTATTTATGAAAATGATCTCTATAAGGAAATTGAGCGAATTGTAGATGATGAGTCGAAGGATGCGCTGTGGATGGTATGTAACACTAACTATAGTATGGGTAACTTTCCGATTATGGCAGGAGCGCGTACTATCAATTCTACAAACGTATATCCGAATCTCGAAAGATGGCAGAGCATTGATAATGATGGGGAAAATGATGAAATCTACAACCGTTATGCCCATATCTGGGCACAGACGGTCAGCTCGGATTTTGACGGAGATACATTTGAACTTGTATATGCAGACCTGTTTCAGCTCAATATAACTCCGGAGATGATGCGTGAACTGGATGTGAAATATGTGCTGTCCGGTACACAGCTTGAAAGCCTGAGCACAGACGAGATTACATTTGAAAATATTTACTGGTGGAACGGATTTTATATTTACAGGCTTGACTATTAACCTACAGAAGATTAAAGTAGTACATCGTAAACAAGATAAGTGCGTAGTCTGTCAGGACATGCAGCTTATTTTGTCTGCGATGTGGAATACATCAGTGGACAAGGGAGAAGAAAATGGATAAAATTGCGGTTTTGATACCATGCTATAATGAAAGCAAAACGATTGAAAAAGTTATCTGTGACTGGAGGCGGGTGCTTCCGGAAGCGGTTATTTATGTGTATGATAATAATTCAACGGACGGTACTGCAGAGATCGCTTTTAAAGCAGGGGCGGTTGTCCGCCATGAATACCTTCAGGGAAAAGGAAATGTAATACGGCGGATGTTCCGGGAAATTGACGCCCAGGTGTATGTGATGATTGACGGGGACGACACATATCCGGCAGAGTTCGGACCGGAAATGGTCGAATGTGTGCTGGAGAAAAATGTGGATATGGTCGTCGGCGACAGGCTGTCTTCCACTTATTTTCAGGAGAATAAACGTCCGTTTCATAATTTCGGCAATTCTATTGTCAGGAAATCAATCAATATGCTGTTCCACAGTGATATAAAAGATATCATGACAGGATACCGGGCTTTCAGCTATAATTTTGTAAAAACATTTCCGGTGTTGTCAAAAGGATTTGAAATTGAGACGGAGATGAGCATTCACGCGATTGATAAAAATATGCATGTGGAGAATGTGGTGATTGACTACCGAAACCGGCCTGAGGGCAGTGAATCAAAGCTGAATACTTTTCGTGATGGAATGAAAGTGCTCAGAACGGTGGAAAGGCTTTACCGGGTTTATAAGCCGCTGCCATTTTTCTCTTTTGTATCTCTGGTGCTGGTGATTTTGAGCACTTGTTTTCTGATTCCGGTGCTTGACATCTATTTCAGGACAGGGCTGGTGCCGAATTTTCCGACACTGATCGTGTGCGGTTTTGTATATCTGGCAGCAATTATTTCTTTCTTTTCCGGAGTGATCCTGTCTTCTATTGTGCAGAAAAACAGACAGGATTTTGAGATGGTGCTGATGAAAGCGGATGAACAGTACCGGCGGAAAGTCAAAGACGCAGGACTGGACAGTTGAACAGAAAATCAACAGGAGAGAAGAAAAAAAGAATACAGTAGAGTAAAAGGAGTGGCGAATGAAGAGAGAAAGACTGTTTTATCTTGATTTTGTACGTGCTATAGCAGCAATTTCCATCGTGATCACCCACTACAATGCGGGATATCTGTGGATGGGTCAGGAAAATAAGGCTGTTCTTACATTAGAGGTGGGAGGATTGTACATCGGCGACTGGGGAGTATCATTATTTCTCATCATTTCCGGTGCGGCTTTGATGTATGTATATGAAGAAAGATGTGAATTAAAGAAATTTTTCAAGAAAAGATTCCTTTCTATTTATCCGATGTTCTGGATTGCATATGTGGTTTATTTGGCATATTATGTGCTGGTATATAAAAATATTCCCGGAGCAGGAACGATCGCTCCATGGAGAATCATTTTTTCCGTCATCGGGTTTGACGGGCTTCTGGTCGCGAACGGCATCCAGACTTTTTATCTCCTCGGAGAGTGGTTCCTTGGGGTTATTGTTTTGATTTATCTGCTGTTCCCGCTTCTGAGAAAGCTGGCAAATGAAAAGCCGGTTCTTTTGCTGGTCTTGACGGCAATATCCTATGCAGGGGGAGCAGTGCTGTGCAGGTACGGGCCGTTTCCTTTAGTGCTGTCAACCTGTGTGTTGGTTCGGCTTCCGGAAGTGGTCTTCGGAATGATGTTTGTGAAATATAGAAAAAAGGTGAACTGGAAAGCAGCTTTGGCTGCGCTGCTTCTTGTTGCTGCGAATCAGATATTACAGCCGGAGATTCCAAGAACGATACAGACTACGGTTGTCGGAATCGCATCCTTTATTGTGCTGGTTTATGTATCTGAATTTGTAAAATTCAGGCCGGTTGAGTACATATGCAGTGTTTTAAGTAAATATTCTTATGCGATTTTCCTGGTACATCATGTGATTATCGACCAGGTTATCGCACGGGTAGACAGATATTATTTCACTGTACGTGACAGCTATCTGATGTTTTTTGCTCTTTGTGTGCCGATTGCGGTCTGTGCGTTTGGACTGTATCATGTTCATGCAGCTGTAATGAAATTTCCGGACAAATTGAAACAAAGAAGGACAGACAAATGACAGAAGAGTAATCTTGCAAGACAGCAGAATCTGTTGTAGAATAAAAGAGGCTAGGCTTGGATATAGTTTTAAAGCTTTATGTTTGTGAGCATGGCAGAGCAAAATAGTACTCCTAAACGGTTTGTTATTTGCCATGTATTTTTAAGGAAGCCGCCGGCGGCAGATTCTGCCGGTATGCAAATATGCGAAAATAATGGAGACAGTATTTTGAAGAAAATATTAATTACAGGAAGCCGTGGGCAGCTTGGCATTGCACTGAATGAGTTCTACGGCCAAAGACAGGATGTTCAGATTGTTAATACAGATGTGGAAGAGCTGAATATTACCGACGAAGCGGATGTGATGAAAAAAGTGTCCGATATCCGTCCTGATGTAATCGTGAATTGTGCGGCACATACACAGGTGGATGCCTGCGAGACTGATGAAGAGAGGGCATACCTTATCAATGCAGAAGGTCCGCGTTTTTTAAGCCTGGCGGCGAATGCCGTGGATGCCGTGCTCGTACACATTTCATCTGATTATGTGTATGATGGAAGGAAGAAATCACCGTATGTGGAAGGGGATGCATACAATCCCCAGTCCGTATATGGGAAGACAAAGCTTGTGGGAGAGGAATTTGTCCGGAATATAGCAAAAAAATATTTTGTCGTCAGGACGGCCTGGCTGTACGGAGAGGGCAGGAATTTTGTCAACACTATGCTGAAGCTTTCCGAGACGCATGATTCGGTGCGGGTGGTCTGTGACCAGATCGGAACACCGACCAGTGCAGAAGAGGTGGTCAAAGTCATTGACCTTCTGTGTTCTTCTGATAATTACGGGACTTACCATGCGACATGCGAAGGAAGCTGCAGTTGGGCTGAATTTACGGAAATGATTTTCCGGCTGTGCGGGAGAGATACGAAGGTGATTCCGGTTACAACGGAGGAATATGGCTCGCCGGCAAAAAGACCGGCATATTCGATTCTTGAGAATCGGAAACTGCAGGAAGAGTTCGGGTATCGTATGAAAGACTGGATACCGGCATTTGAGAAATATTTGACTGACAGAGGATTAAGAAAAAAGGAGACTGGGCATTTCATGATAGGTACGAAGAAAAGAGTTTTGGTAACTGGGGCAAACGGATATATCGGCAGACATGTGGTGAAATCGCTTCTGGAGATGGGCCATGAGGTGCTTGCATCAGACTTCGTGTTTGATGGGGTAGATGAGAGGGCAAAGTTTGTGGAAACTCCGATTTTCAGCGGAGATGCGGATATTTATGAGCAGTTCGGCAAACCGGATGTGTGCATCCATATGGCATGGCGGAATGGGTTCGTCCACAATTCGGAGACGCACCTGACAGACCTTCCGAATCATTTTACATTTATTAAAAATATGATTGAAGGCGGGCTTCCACAGCTTGCTGTGATGGGAACTATGCATGAGATCGGATATTGGGAGGGCGCGATTACCGAAGATACACCGGCCAACCCGCGTTCCCTTTACGGAATTGCCAAAAATGCGCTGCGCCAGATGACATTCCTGCTTGCGGAAGGAAAAGATGTGAAGATAGACTGGCTGAGAGCATACTACATTCTGGGAGATGATGCGAAGAGCAATTCGATTTTTGCCAAGATTGTCGGCTGGGAAAAGGAAGGAAAAGAGACATTCCCGTTCACTTCCGGCAAGAATCAGTTTGATTTTATTACCGTGGACGAACTGGCGGATCAGATCGCCGCGGCATCCACACAGGATGAGATTGACGGCATCATCAACTGTTGTACAGGTGTGCCGCTTTCTCTCGGTGAGAAAGTAGAGTCCTTTATTAAGGAGAATGGATTTAAAATCCGCCCGCAATACGGCGCGTTCCCGGACAGGCCTTATGATTCACCGGGAGTCTGGGGAGACGCAGAGAAGATAAAGAAGATTATGTCGAAAGTTCGATAAATAAAACATTTTCATGAAAAATACGGCACTGTGCCGTAAATATTAAATTAAAAGGAGACGGACATGAGAACTTATTTAGTAACCGGAGGAGCAGGATTTATCGGTTCCAATTATATCCATTATATGTTCAGAAAATATGGTGACACCATCCGCATCATCAATGTGGATAAGCTTACGTATGCTGGAAATCTGGAGAATTTAAAAGATGTGGAAGACAGGGAAAACTACACATTCGTCAGAGCGGATATCTGTGATGCAGATGCGATTAATAGAATCTTTGAAGAAAATGATATTGACAGGGTCGTTCATTTTGCGGCAGAAAGCCATGTAGACAGAAGTATTAAGAACCCGGATGTGTTTGTAAAGACAAATGTGCTCGGTACGCTTGTGATGCTGAATGCGGCTAAGGCGGCATGGGAGCTTCCGGACGGATCATTTAAAGAAGACAAAAAGTTCCTCCATGTTTCTACAGATGAGGTATATGGATCTCTGGAAAATGAAGGTGAATATTTCTATGAGACAACACCGTATGACCCACACAGCCCGTACTCCGCAAGTAAGGCTTCTTCAGATATGCTTGTGAAGTCTTATATGGATACGTATAAATTCCCGGCTAATATTACAAACTGCAGCAATAACTACGGACCGTATCAGTTCCCGGAAAAGCTGATCCCGCTTATTATCAATAATGCATTGCAGGGAAAGAAGCTCCCGGTTTACGGGGACGGAAAAAATGTCCGTGACTGGCTGTATGTTGAGGATCATGCAAAAGGAATCGACATGGTGCAGGAGAAGGGAAGACTTTTCGAGACTTACAACATCGGCGGACATAATGAAAAACAGAACATTGAGATTATCCACATTATTCTGGACACCTTACAGGAGATGCTTCCTGAGGGAGATCCGAGAAAGGAACTGGTAAGTGAGAATCTGATTACTTATGTCGAAGATCGTAAAGGGCATGACAGGAGATATGCGATTGCGCCTGATAAGATCAAGGCAGAGGTAGGCTGGGTACCGGATACGATGTTTGAAGAAGGAATCCGCCTGACGATCAAATGGTTCTTTGAAAATGAAGAGTGGATGAAGAATGTTACAAGCGGAGATTATCAGAAGTACTATGAGGAAATGTACAACGGAAAATAATTCGACAGTCGTCCGCAGCGGCGGTGCCGCGGTATTTAGGGTGGATTATACCGGATAATATTGATGAGAGATATGACAATTAATTAGGCAGGACGCATATACGTGCCTGCCTGATTTGTTGCCAAAGCATCCGGCGGGTGCTGCCGGCGGCAGGTCCTGTAGGATGCTATGCACATGAGAAAAATGTCCGGTGGACATTTTTGGAGTTTGGGAGAAAAGAATGGTTTGTTCGAGCAGTATTTTTGTATTTGCGTTTTTGCCGATTGTAATTCTGGGAAATCTGATTCTGAAACCCTGGAGGGGAGCACAGAACGTATGGCTGGTATTTGCCAGTCTGTTTTTCTATGCCTGGGGTGAGCCGCGTGTCGTGTTTGTAATGATCGCGTCTACCCTGGTGAATTATGTGTTCGGCCTTCTGGTTGGAAATTTCAGAGAGAATAAACGCATTTCATATCTGTTGCTTATACTTATGCTTTTGTGCAACCTGTCAGCTTTGTTTGTATTTAAATATATGAATTTTGTGTTTGGAATCGCGGGCATTGATACCGGGGAATGGAATATCTCGCTTCCGATCGGAATTTCATTTTACACGTTCCAGGCGATTTCTTATGTTATTGATGTTTACAGGGGGGACGGAGAGGCTCAGAAAAATCCGTTGAACGTTGCATTGTATATTGCATTTTTTCCGCAGCTTGTGGCAGGTCCGATTGTACGTTACCGTACAATTGAAGAACAAATCCGGACAAGAAAGGAAACCGCTGCAGATTTTTCGGCAGGAGTACAGCGTTTTATCCTTGGACTCTCCAAAAAGCTGATTCTCGCAAATTCTTTCGCACCTGTGGCGGATTATATGTTCGGACATACGGACGGGCTGTCCACTGCTTCTGCATGGATCGGTGCGATCTGCTATACATTACAGATATATTTTGACTTTTCCGGCTATTCGGACATGGCAATCGGAATGGGCAGGATGTTTGGGTTTCATTTCCTGGAAAATTTTGATTATCCGTACATATCGGCAACAGTGACGGAGTTCTGGCGGAGATGGCATATATCACTTGGTACCTGGTTCCGGGATTATATTTATTTTCCCCTTGGAGGCTCACGCGTAAAAAAGAAGTCAAGGCTTCTGTTTAATTTATTTGTAGTGTGGACACTGACTGGCATCTGGCACGGAGCGAACTGGACGTTTCTTTTCTGGGGCTGGTGGTATTTCATCATACTGGCGGTGGAAAAGCTCACAAAACTTCCGAAATGGATAGAGCATACGGCGTGGAAAATCCCTTATACGGTATTCACTATGTTTTGTGTCATACTGGGATGGGTTTTATTCCGTGCGGACTCTCTTTCACAGGCAGTCTGCTATATCGGGAAAATGCTGCTTCCGGCAGGTAAAATCGTGGATAACCTCTCTGTTTTTTTCCTGAAGGATCTGTGGATTCTGCTCGCTGTGGGTATTTTGTGCAGCACACCGGTTTTCAAAAATCTCGGAAAGAAGCTGGAGAATACAAGGCTTGCAGTTCCGGCTGAACTGACGAAAGCGCTGGGCTATCTGGTACTGTTTGCGTTCTGCGTGGGATTTATGGTGAACAGCTCTTATAATCCGTTTATATATTTCAACTTCTAAAATACGAAAGGCACACTTATGAAGAAGAAACTATCTTATCTTACTTCTATCGGTTTTCTGGCGGGAATATTCATTATTGGTTTTTTGAACTTGAAAACACTTTTGCCCCGGATAAAAGAGACAGTCCAAAGTGATACGGAATATTTTGCTGAGGGCGGAGCCCGGCTGGAGGAGGATTACCGGGTCGGATTCCTTGACAGAAATAAATGGATTGACTTATACGGGCTTTCCCAGAAACTGCTTGGCAGGGAAATCATCGGCGATATGGATTTTGTCCGAACGGAAAACGGTCTGATGGATTATGTGACGAAAGACACGGATGTCCTGCCGTTTGCAAATGAAATGGCAGAATTGAAATCGATTCTTGATGGGAAAGGAATCCCCCTGTTGTATATTCAGATGCCGGCAAGGGAAGAGCCGGGAGGAACTGACCCTGAAGAGCTTTTGAAAGTACGAAAGTATTACCGTACGATCCGGGAAGTGACTGACCGGGCGGGAATTGTCTGCATGGATGAGACAGAGATCCTGGCAGGGGAAGCTGCCCCTTCAACGGCAGAATTCTTTTTTAAGACGGATATCCATACGACTACCGAGGCAGAAATCTGGATGGCGGGAAAGATAGCAGATAAATTGCAGGAGCTTTATCAGATTGAAATATCCGGAGTGATTCAGCCGGAAGATGAACGTTTTTACGTACATTCCCATAAATTCCTCGGAAACCTGGCTCAGTCGGCCGGTATTTATTATAACGGTGTTGATACTTTTGAAGAGTACCTTCCCAGATGGGAAACCAGTTTCAGGATGTATGACCTGAACGGGCAGTGGGAGCAGACCGGCAGTTTTGAAGAAGTATTGATGAATGGTTATGACGGACAGCTTGAGCTAAGCGGTGAGAATGAAATTTACACCTATTGGATTACAAATTATCTGAAATATGGCTATCCGGCGTACCGGATAGAAAATCTGAATTCTGACGGCCCTGAGCTTTTGGTTATCTGTGATTCCCTGTGTTATCGTACTTTGTCCTATCTGGCACTGTCCTGCAAGAGCATTACGGTGATAGATCCCCGGTTCTATCCCGGGGGAGAGGATAATAATATGGTGGAACTGGCACTGAAGGATCGGACGTATGATGCGGCAATGTACTTGCACGGCACGTTTTATACGACAAAATACTCCATGTTTGGGGAATGGTCACTGGAAGAAAAGAAAGAATAGGGGTTACAGCTCTGCTGTAATGGGTGTTTTTTTGTCAACGTCCGGTCACACAGACAACGGTTGACAAACAACAGGGTAATAGCTAAAATGGATGAAGATTATATGGAAGATTAAAAGGGAGAGAACTGGCGATGGTGATTGACAGTACAAATGCAAAGCGTTTGGCGATTTATTTTTTTTATGATAAACGAGGAATTGTAGACAGATATGTTCCGTATTTTCTTGAAGATCTGAGGCAAAACGTATCTGAGATTTTTGTCGTATGTAACGGGAAATTAATGCCGGAAGGACGGGAAAAGCTGGAAGAATACGGAACCGTCATGGTGCGGGAGAATAAAGGGTTTGATGTGTGGGCATATAAAACAGCACTGGAAACCTATGGATGGGAAAAGCTTAAAGAATATGACGAAGTAATCATGCTCAACAATACCATCATGGGTCCGGTATATCCATTTAAAGAAACATTTGCCAAAATGGACAAGACAGACGTGGACTTCTGGGGGCTGACAGAGTATTTCAAGATTAAAGGCGACCCGTTCGGCTATTCTCCTTACGGCTATCTTCCTGACCACATCCAGTCACACTGGATTGCCTGCAGAAGAAGCCTTGTCGGCAGCCGGGATTTTCAGGAATACTGGGAAAACATGCCGATGATTGAAGATTATGCCCAGGCAGTCGGAAAGCATGAATCGATTTTTACGAAGACATTTGAAGATAAAGGATATAAATGGACCGTATCTGTGGAATGTGAAGATCTGCGCGGATATAGCGGCTACCCTCTGATGATGTGTCCGAAGAAGCTTCTGGCTGAACGTCGTTGTCCGATTTTTAAAAAACGCAGCTTTTTCCACATGGAGTCAGATTATCTGAGGAATACGGCCGGAGAGCAGACAAGCGAATTATTTGAATATCTGGACAATGAAACGGATTATGATGTGGATTTTATCTGGGAGACAATTCTGAAAGACTATCATCAGTATGATATCATGAAGAATCTGAACCTGACCTACATTTTACCGACCAACCAGTATAACAAAGAAGTGCTGAAAGAGCAGATGAAGAAAAATAAAGTGGCCCTTGTGATGCATCTTTATTTTGAAGATCTGCTTGAAGAGTCGTACCATTATGTCTCATCTATGCCGGAAGAGGCGGATATCTATCTGACGACAGACACAGAGGAGAAGAAGAAAGCGATAGAAAAAGTATTTGCGGGTCTGAAATGCAACAAGCTTGAAGTACGTGTCATTCAGAACCGTGGACGCGATGTGAGCAGCCTGCTTGTGGGCGTGAAGGATGTCATTATGGATTATGATATCGCATGCTTTGCACACGACAAGAAGACAGCGCAGATCAAACCGGGGACGATAGGGGCATCATTTGCCTATAAATGCTATGAAAATACACTTTCAAACCGGGCATATGTGGCAAATGTCATCAATACCTTTGCAACAAATCCGCGCCTGGGACTTTTGTGCCCGCCGGAGCCGAACCACAGCAGATTTTTTATTACGCTCGGATTTGAGTGGGGGCCGAATTATAATGTGACGGAACAGCTTGCAAAAGATCTTGGCCTGACTGTTCCGATGAGTCCGTATATCCCTCCGGTCGCACCGCTTGGGACTATGTTCTGGTTCCGTCCTGAGGCAATGAAGCCTCTGTACGCGAAAGACTGGGAATATGAAGATTTTCCGCCGGAGCCGAACAAAATTGACGGGACGCTTTTACATGCGATTGAACGTATTTATCCGTTTGTTGTGCAGGAGTCAGGTTATTATCCTGCATTCGGCATGACGGATAGATTCGGTGCAATTGAATTCAACAACCTGCATTATTATGTGAAAGAATATAACCGGGTTCTCGGAAGCAACGGACTCGGACCGTACCATGATGAAATGGTGAGCAAACTGAATCAGATTCTTACAACCCGCGGTTCCTTTAAAGCAGTGCTTAAGCTGCGGATTAAAGAAGGACTGAAACGGCATCTCCCTAAGAAACTGTACAAATCACTGAAAAAGAAATGGAAAATATTCAGAGGATATGAGGGTGCAGAGGATATCACGGTAGCGGGTGAAGATGATTAAAAGAATTAGTTATATATGAAAAACAAAACCCCGGTGTTGTCTGCCCATCCGGCAGGCAGCATCAGGGGTTTTGTTTTTTTAAAATATCTGTACTATAAATAATTGTGCATGAAAAATGTGTCAATGCTGTCCGGCATAAACATTAACTCTGATAATTGAAAGTTTTAAAAAGCATTGGATAAATGTTGTGTATATGGTATAATTTACAGAATGAGAGTGGTATTGGCGGGAGGAAGATATGAAAATCGAAAAGAATCCAAAACGGCTGGCGATTTATTTTTTCTTTGATAAAGAAGGTATTGTAGACCGGTATGTTCCTTATTTCCTTAAGGATTTAAAAAAGAACGTATCTGATCTGCTGATTGTATCAAACGGTGCTCCGACAAAAGAAGGTGAGCAGACTCTGAAGGAATACGGAGAGCTTTTTGTCAGGGATAATACCGGTTTTGATGTGTGGGCGTATAAAGAAGCCCTGGAGCATTATGGATGGGAAGCCCTGGAGCAGTATGATGAGGTGATCCTTCTTAATAGTACAATCATGGGTCCAGTCTTTCCGTTGAAGGAAACGTTTGACAGGATGGATGCCAGGGACGTGGACTTCTGGGGGATGACCATGTATTTCAGACAGGACCGTGATTCTTCCGGATGCTGCTGTTACGGCTATATTCCGGATCATATCCAGTCCCATTTTATTGCCTGCCGGAAAAGCCTGGTGAAGAGCAGGGAGTTTCATGAATACTGGGAGAATATGCCGATGATTCACAGCTACTGGGAATCGGTCGGAAAACATGAGATGGTTTTCACAAAGTATTTCGAAGATCTCGGATTTAAGAGTGCCCTGTCGGTCGATATGGAGGATCTGCGCGGGTTCAGCAGTTATCCGCTAATGATGTGTCCGACAAAGCTTATTACAGAGCGGCGGTGTCCGATTTTTAAGAGAAGGATGTTTTTTCACGAGCCGAAAGACTTTATGAGTCAGACGGCAGGGGAACAGACACGTCAGCTTTTCGATTTTCTGGAAACGGAAACCGATTATGACACAGATTTTATATGGGAATCAATACTAAGCAGGTATAATCATGCAGATATCGTGAAAGATCTGAATCTGAATTTTGTGCTGTCGGAAAAGTATTCCGATGTAAGAGGGTGTGAATCTGCGCTGCGGGATAATAAGACTGCACTGATTTTGTATCTGCAGTATGAAGAACTTTTTGAGCAGTCTTTTTCATATGCATCTTCTATGCCGGAGCAGGCAGATGTTTATATCATAACGGATACTCCGGAAAAGAAAGCAAAAGCAGAAAAGGTATTCAAAGGACTGAGCTGTAATCGTCTGGAACTAAAAGTGATGCAGGAAGGCGGGGATGTGGCGGCCCTCCTGGTTGGGATGAAAGATGTGATCATGCAGTACAGTATTGCCTGTTTCGTACAGGATATGGAGAGCCGTGCAAGTTCGGTGATTCTGGGATATGAGAAGAGATGCTTCGGAAGTGTCCTGGCGGGCAAAGATTTTGTCAGAAATGTGATTCTGGCCTTTCACCGGAATCCGAGGCTTGGATTTCTTGCACCGCCTCCGCCGAATCACGGACCATATTTTACGAATATAGGTAATGAATGGAGAAATTATTACCCGAAGGTAAAAGAGTTAATGCAGGAGCTGGGAATCAATGTTCCTGTTTCTGAAGACAGGCCGCCGGTCTGCCCGCTGGAAACTGTATTCTGGTTCCGCCCGGAGGCATTGAAGCCGCTGTTTAGCAGACAGTGGAAAGCAAAAGAGTTTCAGATAGAAGCAGAATATGAAGAAAATATACTGGCCTGCGCGGTTGAACGGCTGTATCCCTTTGCTGTACAGCAGTCGGGATTCTATCCGGCTGTACTTATGTCTGACGAGACTGCACAGACAGAACTTGAAAACCTGAGTTTTTATGTCAGGGAATATAATACGATTCTTATGAATCATGGTATTGAGAATTATCATCAGTATATGTGTGAGACTCTGGACCGGACTGTGGCGGACGGATTGTCAGTACAGGAAATAAAATCTGAAATGCAGAGGGCTTTGGGCAGTGAGGAGTACCTGAAGAGGGAGCTGGAAGCTTTTAAAAAAGACAGAGAAGTGATAGAAAACATGTCCCTTGCCGGGATACTTAAATTCTGGCTCAGAAATCAACGAAACCGGATGAAAGCAGCACGCGAGAAAAAGTAGCAAAAGAAATACCGGCATACTGCAAAAGAGAGTTAGGAGGCGCGAATGGCAAAGAAAGTACTGGTATATGCATATCTTGAAGGGAATCTGGGGGATGACCTGATGGTCTGGATTCTTTGCAGAAGATATCCCCATGTTCAGTTCCGGGTTCTGGCACATGAGTCTTATAAAACGACTTTCCGGGGACTGAAAAATCTGAAAGTGTATTCCTTTAATGACAGGCAGGTGGTCGTGTGGAATAAGGTCTTGAATGTTGTGAAGCATGGAAAAGAGGATTTTTTCAGGAGAATGGTAAGGAAAGCGGATGCAGTAGTCCATATCGGCGGTTCAGTATATACCCAGCACGAGAATTATCAGATGTCTTTCATGAGTGATTATGTTTTAAGAGATACAAGCAGACGGATGTATGTGTGCGGGGCGAATTTCGGGCCATATCGCGATGAAAGCTTCTATCAGAACTATTATAATCTTCTGGCAAGGTACGACGGGGTATGCTTCCGTGACAGATATTCATACGGATTATTTGAGGCTCTCCCGAATGTGCGTTATGCACCGGACGTCGTGTTCAATTACAGACCGTCCGCGTATATACAAAAAGGGGATGAAAAGAAGCAGGTTCTCATATCAGCGATTCAGATGAAGAACCGGGGAGGTGCATTTGCAATCTGCGGGTATGCAGAGGACTACCGGAATTTTATGGCGGGAATTACGGAAAAGTATATTGATTCCGGATACCGTGTGAAATTTGTATCCTTCTGTAAATCGCAGGGAGACCCGGAAGCGGCTGCTGAAATCATAGACTGTATCAGCCCGGGAAAAAGGACGATGATTGAACAATATGTGTATGAAAATAACCCTGAAGAGGCAGTCAGTCTTTTTGACGAGTCAGAAATCGTAATCGGGACTCGTTTCCACAGCATTATACTGGGATGGCTGAAGGATAAAAAAGTCCTGCCTGTCGTATATGATGCGAAAACACTTCATACTTTGGAGGATAATGGCTGTGGTTCTTATGTGACTCTGGATCAGTTAAAAGGGGCGGATGTTGACCGTCTGGCAGGGCAGGCACAGCGGCTTCCCGCTGAGCTGAGGGAACAGCTTTTAAAAGATTCACAAAATCAGTTCGCAGACCTGGATGGGTTTTTAAACGAACTTTGATTATAAGGATTGATAAAAAGAATACAAGTGAAAAACTGTTGGAAAAGGAGAATGTTAAGCGATATGAAGCAGCCGTTGGTCAGTATCGTAATGGTGAATTATAACCATGAGGATTTTATAGGGGAGTCCATAGAAAGTGTGATTGCCCAGACATATGAGAACTGGGAGCTGATCATTGTGGATGACGGCTCCACGGATTCTTCCCCGGAGATTATCAGAAAGTATGCGGCGCGTGAGCCCAGGATCAGACCGTGCCTGCAGGATCGTAACCGGCATATCTGTGCGGCAACGAATATTGGATTTGCCAATGTGACCGGAGAATTTGTGGCAAGGCTCGACAGTGATGATGTATGGTGTGCGCGTAAACTGGAAAAACAGATTCAGTACATGAGGGAACATCCAGAAGGGGCACTTTGTTTTACAAAGCTGGATATTATAGACGGGAATGGGAAAATCGTGAATGAGTCACAGGATGTGCTTTATCAGATTTACAACGGACGCGAGGACGGGAAAAAGGGATGGATACGGCATTTCTTCTTTTATGGGAATACGCTTATCCAGTCGACGCTTCTTATGAAACGGGAAGTGCTTGATGAGACCGGCGGTTTTAATCTTGCCTACATGCAGGGGCATGATTTTGATTTCTTTGTGAGGGCAATACTGAAATATGATTTCATTTTTCTGGAAGAACCGCTGGTTAAATACCGCAGGACGGAAGTGCAGAACAGTGCATGGAATGATGACAATAACCGCCGGTTTTTCAATGAACATATGAATATCCGATATCATTTCTTTGATAACATGCCGGATGAAATGTTCAAAGAAATCTTTCGGGATGATTTCGTAAATCATGATTCTTCGACTCATGAGGAGCTGCTGTGTGAGCAGGCGTTTCTCTTATGCAGATGCATCCATGAAAAGGAAAGTAACCCGGTGCTCGGGCTTAAGAAACTGGAGGAACTGATGCAAAATCCGGATATTGCAGACTTGCTTGAGAAGAAGTTCCATTATACGCCGAAGGATTATTATCAGCAGTCGGTAAGACCGTTGTTTGTTACGGATGCTATTTTAGGAGAGCTGGAAAATCTGAGAAAACTTTGCCCGATGCTGAATGATCAGATCGTTGCCCTGCGAAGTGCGAACCAGGATATTTCCGGGCAGCTTCAGAGGCAGCAGGAGGAGATTACTAAGCTTCGGGAAACGATAAACCGGATGGAGCAGTCGAAGAGTTGGAAAATTACAAAACCTTTAAGAAATATTAAAAAAACGTTGGATAAATGTTAAGTGTGTGCTATAATCAATCGGAACATCGGGTTGCTGTATAAAGTCAGAAGGAAGTAAGAAAAAGACAGATAGCTGAAATAGCCGGTGTTTTGCAGATTCAGAATCAGAAACAAAAACAATCAGATAAACAGATTTAGAGAGGAATGTACCAGACAGGAGGTTATTTATGAAAGGAATTATATTGGCAGGAGGCTCAGGGACAAGGCTGTACCCGCTGACGAAAGCGGTTTCCAAGCAGATTATGCCGGTTTACGATAAGCCGATGATTTATTATCCGCTGTCGACTTTGATGCTGGCAGGAATCAGGGAGATACTGATCATCTCCACGCCGAGAGATCTTCCGACTTTTCAGGAGCTTTTCGGGACAGGGGAGCATCTGGGACTGAAAATGTCCTATGCGGTCCAGGAATATCCGAGAGGGCTGGCGGATGCGTTTATCATCGGAGAAGAATTTATCGGGGATGATAATGTCGCATTGGTTCTAGGAGATAATATTTTCTATGGGCAGAGCTTTTCCAGGCTTTTGAGGGAAGTGGCATCCAGAGAAAAGGGAGCGACCATTTTCGGATACTATGTGCGCGACCCGAGAGAGTATGGTGTTGTTGAGTTTGACGAGAACGGAATGGCAGTGTCCATCGAAGAAAAGCCGGAGCATCCAAAGTCAAATTATGCGGTTCCGGGACTGTATTTTTATGATAACGATGTCGTAGAAATAGCAAAGAATGTAAAGCCGTCAGCAAGGGGCGAGATTGAGATTACAAGTGTAAATAACGCGTATCTTGAGCGGGGTGACCTGCATGTTGAGACGATGGGAAGAGGGTTTGCATGGCTGGATACCGGAAGCCATGATTCTCTGCTGGAGGCGGCAGATTTCGTTGCTGCTTTCCAGAAACGGCAGGGGCTTTATATTTCCTGCATTGAAGAGATTGCCTACAAACGCGGATTCATCACAAAAGAACAGCTTCTTAAGCTGGCTGAGCCGCTTCTGAAGACTGCTTACGGGCAATACCTTGTTGAAGTTGCAAACGGATTATAATAAGGAGACAGAAAAATGGGAAAGATACAGGTTGAAACTTGTGAAATTGAAGGATTGAAAGTGATTACTCCGGCGGTGTTCGGCGACGAACGCGGATATTTTATGGAGACATATAACTACAATGATTATAAAGCTGCCGGGATTGACATGGAATTTGTTCAGGACAATCAGTCCAGCTCGAAGAAGGGGGTTCTCCGGGGGCTGCATTTTCAGATCAACTATCCCCAGGATAAGCTTGTACGCGTTGTAAGCGGGGAAGTATTTGACGTGGCTGTGGATCTGCGAGAAGGTTCTGCCACATACGGTCAGTGGCACGGAGTTATTCTTTCTGCGGAGAATAAAAAACAGTTTTTTATTCCTAAAAATTTTGCACACGGATTCCTCGTGCTGTCAGATTCCGCAGAGTTTGCATATAAGTGTACGGATTTCTATCATCCGAACGATGAAGGCGGACTTGCATGGAATGACCCGGATATCGGAATTGACTGGCCGATTCCGGAAGGAATGGAACTGACGATTTCTGAGAAGGATCAGAAATGGAAAGGAATTAAATCTTTATAAATGTCGGTAAAACTCAAGGCATGCGCCGGACGAGGCCGATGCTTTAGTGGGCAGGAAAGCTGCCGGCAAGATTTCTGTATTGAACTGAAAAATTGGAGGTAATGAAGATTGTCGACTTATATACATAACTTTTTGGCATATAAGGAGCTGCTCAAAGAGTTGGTAAGAAGAGATATTAAAATCAAATACAGACGCTCTTTTCTTGGAATCCTGTGGTCTGTACTGAATCCGCTGGGAATGATGATCATAATGACCATTGTTTTTTCCAGCGTGTTCCGCGCGAATATCGAGAATTTCCCGGTATATCTTATGTGCGGGCAGGTGATTTTTAACTTTTACAATGAAGCCAGCAATATGGCAATGAGTTCAATTCTGGGAAATGCTTCTCTGATTAAAAAAGTATATGTCCCGAAGTACTTTTTCCCCATGTCCAAGGTTTGCTCATGCTGCGTAAACCTGCTTACTTCATTTATCGCATTGATGATAGTTGTTGTGGTGACGGGGACAAAAATCAGCTGGACGATTTTATTCTTTTTAATACCGATATTATATGTATTCGTCTTTTCGCTGGGCATGGGCCTTTTGTTGTCCGCACTGGTGGTTTCCTTCCGTGACCTGCAGCATCTGTACGGAATCCTGATTACCGGATGGCTGTATCTGACACCGATATTTTATCCGGTGGAGATTCTTCCGGGATGGGTACGCACGATCGTGGAGCTGAACCCGCTGACAAATATTATCACGATTCTCAGAGGTATGGTCATGTACGGGACGCTTTCAGAGCCGATGCTCCATATAAAATGTATCATCGCATGTATTCTGGCGATGGCGGCAGGTCTTTATGTATTCTATAAACAGCAGGATACATTTATATTAAAAGTATAATGGTATGGGAGGAAGATAAGATGAGTGATACGATCATTAATGTAAATGATGTCTCGGTTATGTTCCGGCTGTACCGGGAACGGATGGACAGCCTGAAAGAGCTTGCAATAAAAAAGGTAAAAGGCCAGGTTGCCTATGATGAATTCTGGGCACTGAACCATATTGATTTTCAGGTCGGAAGAGGAGAGGCAGTCGGACTGGTGGGAAAGAACGGATCCGGCAAAAGCACTCTTCTCAAGACAATCGCAGGAGTATTAAAACCCACGCTTGGAAGCGTGACTATAAGCGGAACAGTTGCACCGATGATTGAGCTGGGTGCCGGGTTTGATATGGACCTGACCGCTACGGAAAATGTGTTTCTGAACGGTGCGATCCTGGGATATCCAAAAGAAATGCTGCAGGAAAATATGCAGAGAATTATTGATTTTTCCGAACTGGGTCAGTTTATGGATGTGCCGATCAAGAATTTTTCCTCCGGTATGTTTGCGAGGCTTGGATTTGCGGTGGCAACAATTTATACACCGGATATCCTTATTGTAGACGAGATTCTTTCTGTCGGAGACTGGCAGTTCCAGCAGAAATGTCAGAGAAGGATTCAGGAAATGCTGGAACAGGGGACAACATTGATGTTTGTCTCTCACAGTATGAGTCAGGTGAAGGAAGTGTGCAGCCGCGCAATCCTTCTTCATCATGGAAACCTGATACTGGATGATGATGTGAATACAGTCTGCAGAGTGTATAACACTTTATAATATATAAGTAACAGTACAGCACGCGCCATTCGCAAAACGCAGCTCCGGTGCTTCCTCGTTGCTTCGCAGCTGTTTTTGCTTTTTTTTCGGGCGCTAAGCGCATAATCGAAGCGGCGTGCTCTTTCATGCAAGCATGATTCGCACACCTTTTTGATTATGGCTGAACTGTTACATATATAATATGTTTTATGTAGGCACACGTCATGTGTGCCTGTTTTACTTTTTTTTTACGGGAACGCAGCTTTTAATGGAAATTTTTGGCAGTTGCATCAATTGCAAATAATCTGTATAATGCAGTGTATGTACGGCAAAGTATTAATAGAAGTCTTCCGTAAGAGAGGAGCAAATGTATATGAGAATAAACAGAGTGCTGGGAACAGTCCTACTGACGGGAATAAGTGTTCTGGGCATATCAGTGTTTTCGGCGGCAGGAATTGTCAATGCATCGGACAGTTATAGCAAAATATCCGAAAATGCAGAGGCAGAAAGCATTGCCGCTCAGACATTTACCACTATGGATGAAGATGGTAAGATTTATGAGATAGAACCAGAAGTTGGATTAGTAGAAGAAACTGTTTCACCGTTTTCAGATTCGGAGAATGAAGCAAAAGTTGTTAATTTTAATACAAAAGGAAATGCAACCACGGGATACATAATAGAAGGTATGACAAGTGGATCGGGCGGGCAGGTGAACGGATATACCAATGGGGCATATGGAGCAGACGCGGCTTATCTGGGCATGGTAGGTGACCATGTAAGATTCATGCTTTCCGGTGTCATCGGGCTTGTGCCGGAGAGTGATGTGCAGGTACTTAATGTAAGTGATGTGAAAACATTGAGCTGTTATGAGGTATCAGGAAACTGGCTGATACACCGGCTGTGTTATAATCTGAATTCCTCAGGCCATGCAGGAAGCCTGAAAACAGGTCCTGCGCCGGCTTATCTGAAAAAGAACGTTACATATTATAGTTATGACGGACACTATTTTTATACGGATTATAAAGTGATGCTGGAAGATTATGCAGCATGCAGGAGAAGCAATTCGGTTAATCCGGATGATCCGTATTACAATTATTTCCAGTATCTTCCGCTGAGAAGTGCTTCACGATATTCCGGAGTACAGTTAAGCGAAACAATTGAAGAGACGATTCGTTATTATTTTGAATCAGATCCGAATACATATCTGAATTCCAAAATGAACGGGATCGGCGATACAATGACAGCAGCACAGGATAATTATGGAGTCAACGCCTTGCTGATGGCAGGGATTGCCGCCAATGAGAGCGGATGGGGAACAAGCAGTATCTGTCAGAATAAAAATAACCTGTTTGGATTAAATGCCGTTGATTCTTCTCCGGGGCAAAGTGCCAGTTATTTTGAGAGTACCCGGCAGTGCGTACAGGAATTTGCTTCCCACTGGATGTCCAAAGGGTATTTGAACCCGGAAGATGACCGTTATTTCGGTGGATTTCTCGGAAATAAGGGAAGCGGCATCAATGTGAAATATGCGTCTGATCCCTACTGGGGAGAAAAAGCGGCTAACATTGCATGGAATCTGGATGAACGGGCGGGGGATTTTGATCAGTATGCCGAGGTGCTCGCTATAAAAGACATTTTCCCGGGGAAAAATACTGATTTGTCTATATATGCAAAGGGGGATAAAACGTCAGCAGTCTTATATATGACAGGAAGCCAGAGCTGCAGTTCTTATATGCTTCTGGAAAGCAGTGCAGTGAATGGATTTTATAAAGTCCAGACAGACGGAATTATCAATGAAGACAGGACCGGGCTTGCCGATATCAAGAATGGCGAAGGTATTTATAACAGCAGAACGATGTACGGATATATGGAAGAATCGGGGCTTACAGTAGTAAGCCGGGGAAGGACACCGGTAAATATCAATAGTTTTCTTGATATATCAGAAAGCGACTGGTATTTTCCATATGTGCAGTATGTTTTTGAACATGGAATCATGACCGGAATGGATATCAGGACATTCGGGGTTATGAATACAATGAAACGTGCACAGTTTGCGACGATCATGTACAGAATAGATGGTTCTCCCGAAGTAGAATATAAAGCCTGTTTTCCGGATGTTCCGGAAGGTTCGTTTTATACGTCTGCTGCGATCTGGGCGAATGAGAACAATGTCATGACCGGTTATGCAAATGGCATGTTCGGGGGAAACGATTCGATAAACCGTGAGCAGATTGCTACGATTCTTTATCGTTATGCACAAATGAAGGGATACGATACATCAGCTAAGTCAGATATTTCTGAATATCCGGATGCTTCTGCCGTGAATGAATTTGCAAAAGAGGCAATGCAGTGGGCTGTGGCAGAGAAGTTGATCCAGGGGGATCAAGGATATTTAAATCCTCAGGGAGAGGCAAGCCGTGTGCATTGTGCGACGATGGTTACAAGGTTCATGCAGAGATACGTAGGGGATTAAGCCGGCATGGCAGCCGAAAATTTACGGCAGCCGGATTAGTTTTAACCAGTGGATTATTTTGATAACAGGAGGAGATTATCATGAAAAAAGGATTCCGGAATTTTTTGTTTGCTGCTGCGTTTATGCTGACAGCCATACTGGCAGCAGGGTTTCAGTCAGAGGCGGCAGGCAGACTTTCTGTCACGATGATGCCGCAGACAGAGGTGACGGCGGGAAAAACAGCGGTTTTTGAGATTGTTGTCTACAATGGTACGAATGAAGAATATGATCCGGGTACATTGGGCGTGATTCTTCAGATGTTTATAGGCGGAAATATGGAAGGGACAACCGACTGGACATGGAGCGGAGATGACTTTACTTACAGCACAGTGGAAGAACAGCAGACGATTGCCGTCAATCAAAAGCTGCTTGCGGCAGGAGAATCTCTGACAACAACCGTAACGGGAATGATGCCTTCAGCATGGAAAACGGATGGAACAAGTGCTTTTGAGGCGATACTTGACGATGAGAGTGATGGGACAGCAAAATGTGCAGATATTGCGTATTATATGCCTCTTCCTTATAAAGATGCATCTGTGGCAGACTGGTATTTTAACTCGGTCGCCTGTATGTATCAGACAGGAATCATGACCGGTAAGTCAACTGACACATTTGCTCCCGGAGAGAAAATTGTCCGCGGACAGTTCGCAACTATGCTCTGGAGGCTGGCTGCTCCGGAAAGTGAGACGCCATATGATTCAAGCAGATTTAAAGATGTCCCTAACAACCAGTTCTTTACGGTTCCGGTTATGTGGGCAAGCACAAACAATATTATTACGGGATATACGGACAGCGGACGTTTTGGCCCCGGAGATGCGATCAACAGAGAACAGATTGCCGTGATGATGTATAGGTATGCAAAATTTGCAGGATACGATGTAAGTGCCAGAGGCAATCTTGCAGATTTCCCGGATGGCTCGAAGGTTACTCCATACGCACAGGAAGCAATGAGCTGGGCTGTCGGTTCAGAACTTATTTCCGGTGACGGCAGCGGAAGGCTCAACCCACAGGGAACTGCCGTACGTGCAGAAGCGGCGGCAATTTTCACGAGATTTTTGTATCAGTTTTATCTGGAGTAACAGCAGAAATATTAAATAGAGCAAAGCTCTAAAAGTGGACGAAAGAGGAGTATGTATAATCATAGAATCAGGCATAAGTGTACAAAAAAATCAATGAGAAAACAGGCAGTGTCACTGTTCCTTATATTGGCGATCGCTCCCGGTACGGGAATTGACGTCCGGGCGGCAGAGACAGTAAACAAAACTGATGTATTGCAGTGGGAACAGGCAGCCGGAAGGATAAGCTCTTCTGAGGCGGCATATGTCGATGGTGAGATTCTTGTCCTTTGTAAAGGAGATATTTCTGAAGAGGAAATACAGATGCTGGCTGAAAAGCAGGGCGGAGATAATCCGGAAATTATTTCTCAGACAGAATCTGCTGTCATTTTATCGATTGATGTTCCGGAATCTGTGTCAGTGAAGGATGTGGTTTCCGGATACATAGAGGAAGAAAACGTGCTGGCGGCGACTCCTGATTATGAGATAGAGCTTTTTGAGGAACTTGATGAAGAAACGCACCTTCCTTCGGCAAAGAACACCGGGGCAAATGATGAGTTTTTTGATAAACAGAAATATCTGAAACAGACGGATGCCCTGCGCGCATGGGAGATATTGAAGGCCGTTCCTCATAAAAAAGTGAAGGTGGCGGTGCTCGACACAGGAGCGGATATTGCACATCCGGATCTGAAAAATGTCATTAATACCGGCGAAAGCTGTGAGTTACTGGATGAGGTAGGAACGTTTGGCCCGCTTCTTGGTGACGGATATATAAAAGGAACTTTAAGTGAAACCGGCGGCGGGCACGGAACACATGTCAGCGGGCTGATTGCCGCGGAAGCAAATAACGGAATAGGGATTGCCGGGGCGGGAAGTGCCGGGGACAATTCCATTATCGACCTGATGGTCGTGGATATTTTTTCAAAAGATACGAAAACTTCTTTGAAATATCTGATTGAGGGCATGGAATATGCAAAAGAGCACGGGGCAAAAATCCTGAATCTTAGTCTTGGTATGAAATATAATTCTTTTGACGATACCATGCTGAAAGCAGAATGTGATGCACTTGCTCAGGAAGGAATGATCATCATATGTGCGGCAGGAAATTATGCACTTGCCGATTCCGGAGAGCTTAGTGTTGTGCCTTCCGACTATAACAGTACGATCAGTGTGATTGCGGTTGATGAGAATAATTCCAGAAATTCTTCCTCCTGTTATGGGCTGCTGAAGGATATTTCCGCTCCGGGGAAAGATATTTACAGCACAAAAAAGGATGGGGAATATGGTGTGATGAGCGGTACTTCAATGGCGGCACCCCAGGTCACAGCCGCAGCCGCCCTGGTCTGTTCTGTTTTCCCGGATGTGACAGTGAACGAAATGAAAGATATTCTCCATAATTCTGCGACAGACATCGGCATTTTTGGATTTGACACAGAGACGGCGGCCGGCCTTTTGAATATGCGGAAAATGTTAGAGGAAGTGACCGGTGACATATGGCTTACATCGGAGCTTCCCTATACAGATATGTCAGAAAACGAATGGTTCCGCGAGAGTGCTGCCTATCTGTATCAGTATGGTATCATGACCGGTCTGGATGAAAAGATATTCGGCGGAACAGAAACAATCAAAAGAGCCCAGTTTGCGGTTATGCTGTACCGGTTTGAAGGAGAGCCGGACACTATCCGGACAGACAGCATCCCGGAAAACGAAGGCACATCCGAATCCTGGATATTTCCTGATGTCCCAGAAGGAGAATTCTATACAAAAGCTGTGAAGTGGGCGGCATCAGCGGGAATTGTCAGGGGGTATGAGGACGGATATTTCGGTCCGGCAGATGAGATCACGCGGGAACAGATAGCGGTCATGCTGTATCGTTATGCAGAATATAAACACTATACTGCAGCAGTCAATGGAGATATCATGCAGTTTGCGGATTATGATTTAATAACGGAATTTGCCCGGAATGCAATGGAGTGGGCAGTCGGTTGTGAAATTATAAAAGGGAACGGAGAAGGATTGCTGACGCCCCGGGGCATGGCAAACCGTGCGGAATGCGCGGCTATGATTCAGAGATTTATGAAAAGATACTAATGTATTGATCACTTAGTGATTCAACCTTAATACCGTACTGTTTTGGTAAAGCAGAGCAACGAAGTGTTATTAAAGGTGGATTATACCGGATGATGAGCAGAGCTGGGGTGATGAGGAGAGTCAGAAGGATGATCAGGAAAATAATGAATTCTGAAGAAACATAATCGGACGAATCCTGATGAAGATGAAAGTGACAAGAGTTTAATATAAGAGGGGGAGAAAATTTAGATAAGAGATAAGGAGAGTACAAGCGTATGAAAATAATAATAAAGAAAGTGATTTCAGTTTTACTTGCCATTTCGGCTGTCCTTACACAGAGCAGCATGGTGATGGCAATGGAGGAAACAGTGATGTCGGTTCAGACATCGGTACAGGAAGAAACAGTTGGATTTTCCGATGAGGGGAGACAGGGGGAAAACAGCTGGAGATATGAGGATGGAAATATTATAGATATGGAAGAAGAGGACGGCGAAATCCGGATACAGTCCTCGGATTTGAACCTTACTCTCCGGGGAATTGATGTCAGTGAGCATAATAGTGTGGGAAAACCCGGCACACCGCAGTATCAGCCGATCGACTGGGAAAAAGTAAAGGCTTCCGGAATTGATTTTGTAATCCTGCGCTGCGGATATGGTTCTAACTATACCATGCAGGATGATGAGGACTGGGAATATAATGTGTCAGAATGTGAAAGGCTGGGAATTCCATACGGAGTATACCTGTATTCATATGCAGAAAGCAATAAGGATGCATTAAGTGAAGCACATCATGTACTTCGATTGATAAAAGACCGTAATTTATCTTATCCGGTATATTTTGATATGGAAGAGAGCAGAATGCTGGATGATGACCTGGCAGAAATTGCGACAACCTTCTGCAACGAAATTATTAATGCAGGTTATCCGGTAGGCGTTTATGCAAATCTGAACTGGTGGAACAATTACCTGACTGATCCATGTTTTCTGAACTGGCACCGATGGGTGGCTCAGTACAATACCACCTGTGACTATAAAGGAATTTATGGAATGTGGCAGAACACATCCAAAGGAACAGTCGACGGAATCGAAGGCAATGTAGATATGAACTATCTGATCGGTTATCCTGCAGATCACGGCGAAAAAGGCAATTATTCCTATTCGGATGTCCGGATGGGAGACTGGTTCCGGCGAGCTGCGCTTTATGCTGCAAGTGAGGGAATCATGACAGGGCTTTCCGAAGGGATTTTCGGCCCTGATGACAAATTATACAGGGCACAGTTCGCAACTATTTTATACCGGATGTCAGGCTCACCGGAAGTGGAATATCAGGCAAAATTTCCTGATGTTCCTGACGGTCAATTTTATTCCGATGCGGTCATATGGGCGAGCAGCGATTCTGTAGGTGTCATCACAGGATACACATCGACCGGCTGTTTCGGACCTGGCGATTTAATCACACGTGAGCAGATGGTGGTTATGATTTACCGTTACGCTAATTATTTGAAAAAGCCTACGACAGTCAGAGCAGATTTGAGTGGATTTTCAGATGCCGATGATGTAAATGATTATGCTTTGGAAGCAATGCAATGGGCTGTGGCACGAGGGCTGATACAAGGCGATAACGGCAGAATAAATCCGCAGGGAAATGCAAACCGTGCTGAATGTGCAACAATTATCATGCGGTTTATTGACGGGATTAACCGTCCGGAAGTCAAAGAGAATGAGACCGGAGCTTGAGATGAAACCGAAACCGGAGATGAAACAGGAGCCGGGGACTAAACCGAACAAAACTAAGATTTAAATATTGAAAAACGTCCTGTAATAGTAGTGAAGAAAGTGTTAAATAAAATGAAAGAGTCAAAAATGAAAAAACTGATTGGACAGATTATACGGTTCGGTGTGGTAGGCGGAAGTGCCTTTGTCATTGATTATCTTATTATGATAGCTCTGACCGAGTTGTTTGGGGTTAATTATCTGATATCCAGCATGATATCATTTTGCGTATCTGTTGTATATAATTATATACTGAGCGTCACCTGGGTATTCCGGGTTTCCGGGGAACGAAATAAAACACAGGATTTAACCGTGTTCATGGTCTTGAGTGTAATAGGGCTGGGGATAAATCAGCTAATTATGTGGCTGGCAGTGGATAAACTTCATATTTTCTATATGATTTCTAAAATCGGTGCCACAGCCGTAGTAATGGTTTATAACTTCATCACAAGAAAAATATTTCTGGAGAACAAAAAAATAATATAAAACAGCAAATGCTCTGTCCGGATAGAATTATATCCGGGCAGGGCATTTTAATTGCTGTTAATCAGGCAAGGTCTTCGGACGGCAATTCTGCAGGCTATGCACTGGGAGTACCATATGCCATATCCGGATTGCCGCAGAAATCATCGGTTATACTCTGCTATTTATCAAATTCGGGGTTAAAGGCATAGAAGTTTCTGCTGTCCAGATTGTCCTGTACGATACGGATAGCTTCACCGAAACGCTGATAATGGACGATTTCCCGTGCTCTTAAGAAACGGATCGGTTCGCAGACTTCCGGGTCTTTTACAAGACGCAGAATATTGTCATATGTGGTGCGCGCCTTTTGTTCTGCTGCAAGATCTTCATGCAGATCGGTAATAGGGTCTCCTTTTGACTGGAAATAAGTCGCTGTCCAGGGTGATCCGCCCGCCGACTGCGGCCAGAGTGCCAGTGTGTGGTCGACATAATATTTGTCAAAACCTGATTTCTCCAGTTCCTCAGGGGAAAGATTACGCGTAAGCTGATGGACGATCGCACATATAATCTCCATATGCGCGAGCTCTTCTGTCCCGATATCAGTCAACGTCCCTGTTACTTCTTTGTAGGGCATAGTATATCTTTGGGAAAGATAACGCATGGAAGCTGCCAGTTCGCCGTCAGGTCCGCCGAACTGCGAGATGATGACCTGCGCCATTTTTGGATTGGTCTGTGTGATTTTTACCGGGTACTGCAATCTTTTTTCATAATTCCACATATGTCAGCATCCCCCTTCCTGCCATGGCCATGGCTCATCAATCCAGTCCCATTTATTAGAACAAGAATATACAGCAGTATCGACGGTCAGGGGACCGTAAAGTCTGGCATACTCTCTCAACGCTTCATTCCTCTGTTTGCTGTATTCCTGAAAATAAGCAAGTGCTTCATCATCCCACGGATGTGTATTAAGATATAATTTTACATCATCTACAGCGAAACTTACTTCGTTGATCCGATTCAGCAGTTCTTTTCTGCCTGGATGTTCATTCATCGGCAAAAGCCCCCTTTCCATAGAAACGGTTTGTTTAGTTCTTTGAAAATAGTTCCACATCTGAATCCTTGTTCAATATCGTAAATATCACGCCAGTTTTGCCACGGCACATATGCCATCGCTGCCGGAAGGCTGGCCAATGGGTCACTCATATGGGGGGTGCGTGGTCGGTTTTCCCTGCAGGAACAGGTATTGCTTTCAGAATTTCCGCAGGGTGCAGAAGAACGTTCTGAAGACAGGTGGGCCGTATTATAATGCGGACGTTCCGATGATGACCGTGAAGAATTGCAGGAAGAACGCTGAGGATAACCCATTCCTGGTCTGGAATAGCGGGAATTGTTCTGATAAGTTGCCAATTTACAGCAGCTCCTTTCATTATTGTTTCTGATATTATGGTATGGGAAAAAATGAAAAATGTTCTATATTATAAAAGACAAGAGAGATTTTATTCGCAAATAAAACCGTGCTGTAAACTTAATTATAGCACGGTTATTTGACAATCATTCGCATAAATTATTGCTGTCAGTTTTGTGTGTATAAAAAATATTGATCCTTTATTTTGAAAGATATATGGAAATTATATCCATTAAGTATGAAAAATTGAAAATCGCACCATGCCGCAGCTATGGCTCAGTCATATCAAATGATATGGTCATTGCAGGACATAATTATACACGGCACTTCGGGACACTGAACAATTTAAAAATAGGTGATGCGGTTATCTTTACAGATATGAACGGAGTCCGGTATCCTTATCAGGTAGAGGAAGTTTTAACACTGGAGCCTACTGCTGTTGAAGAAATGCAGAACAGTGGCTGGAATCTGACTTTGTATACATGTACATTAAGCGGTTAGCTCCGACTGACTGTCCGCTGCAGCAGGAACAGCAAATAATTCCTGCATACATACCTTGTGCAGAACGTGATGTTCAGAAGCATATGAAATTAATAAAAAATTATGTAACAGTTCAGCACGCGCCATTCGCAAAACGCACCTCCGGTGCTCCCTCGCTGCTTTGCAGCTATTTTTGCAAATTTTCGGGCGCTAAGTCCATAATCGAAGCGGTGTGCTCTTTCATGCAAGCATGATTCGCACACCTTTTCGATTATGGCTGAACTGTTAAAAAATCATATTGTAAAAACATAAATAAAAGCCTGATTCCGGTTCGGAAACAGGCTTTTTCCTTCAAGTCGGGGTAACAGGATTCGAACCTGCGACCTCGCGGCCCCCAGCCGCGCGCTCTAACCAAACTGAGCCATACCCCGTCAACAGATACTATTATACCAAATTATCATGAAAAGTAAATGAAAAAAGTTGTTTTTATACAAGAAAAAAGATATAATACTGGGTATGCTATTGGAAACAAAGCTGAATTACTGAAAGAGGAGAATGAGTATGTGTGGATTTGCCGGGTTTGTCGGAGAGGTTGAGGACCGGGAAGAAGTACTGGTCAGCATGATGAATACAATTGTTCACAGGGGGCCTGACAGCGAAGGGAAGTATGTGGATGAAGATGCGGCATTGGGATTTCGACGATTGAGCATTATTGACCTGTCTTCCGTGGGCGACCAGCCATTATACAATGAAGATAAAAGCCTGGTTCTTGTATTTAACGGGGAAATTTACAATTATCGGGAACTGAGGAAGGAACTGATAGAAGCGGGGCATGTATTTGTATCCAACACGGATTCAGAAACGCTGGTTCACGGGTTTGAAGAATGGGGCGAAAAACTGGTGGACCGTCTCCGCGGTATGTATGCGTTTGTAATCTGGGATATCAGAAAGAAGAGACTGTTTGCCGCAAGAGATATCTTTGGCATTAAGCCGCTTTATTATGCACAGATGAACGGGACGCTCCTGTTCGGTTCGGAGATCAAGTCGTTTATTGAACATCCGAAATTTGACAAGATTTTCAACGAAGATGCGTTGGGCAATTATCTGTCCTTTCAATTTGTGCCGACAAATGAGACCTTTTTCAAAGGTGTATTCTGCCTTCAGCCGGGGCATTATTTTACCTACGAAAACGGAAAGATGGAGATTACCCGTTATTTCGAGCCGAATTTCACCGGAGACTGTAAATTATCTTTTGATGAAGTAGTGGATCAAGTGGAAGCGGTCATGAAAGAATCCGTTGAAAAACATAAAATCAGCGATGTTGAGGTTGCATCCTACCTGTCCAGCGGTGTGGATTCCAGTTACCTCACGTATCTGGGACAAGTCGATCATACTTTTACGGTCGGATTTGATGAAGGAAAATACAGTGAGATCCGGGATGCGAAAGAATTCGCCGCAAGTATCAACATGCAGAATGACGCTAAGGTGATTACGTCGGATGAGTACTGGGACAGATTGTCTGATATCCAGTACTATATGGATGAGCCGGTCGCCGACCCGGCTGCGATTGCGTTGTATTTCCTCAGTGAAGAGGCGTCCAAAAAAGTCAAGGTCGTCCTTTCGGGAGAGGGTTCGGACGAGCTTTTTGGAGGATACAATATTTATTGCGAGCCGCTGGAACATACCGGGTTTAATAAGATTCCGATGGGAATCCGCCGTTTCCTTGGGAAATTTGCAGAGTATTGTCTTCCCCGCGGAATGAAGGGAAGAGGATTCCTGATGCGTCACGGAAAGACTCTGGAAGAAAGGTATTTTGCCAATGCAACCAACATTTTTACGGAGCGTGAGGCAAACAAGGTATTGAAGAAAGGATGCAGACCCGGAATCCAGAAGGTGACAAAGCCTCTGTATGACAGAGTCAAAGGAAAAGATCCGGTGACAAAGATGCAGTATGTAGACCTTCATCTCTGGCTTGTCCATGATATCCTGATGAAAGGAGATAAGATGGGCATGGCAAATTCACTGGAAGTCCGTGTCCCCTTCCTGGATAAGAAGGTGTTGGAGCTGGCTCAGACGCTGCCGCTTGATTATAAAGTCCGTGCACCAAAGACAAAAGTTGCCCTGCGCGGTGCGGCTGAGAAGGTTATCCGCAGTAAAACGGCGGAAAAAAAGAAGCTGGGATTTCCGATTCCGATACGTGTGTGGCTGAAAGAAGATAAATATTACAACAGGGTAAAAGAAATGTTCTGCTCAGAAGCAGCAGAAAAGTTTTTTAACACAGATATGTTGCTTAAAATGCTGGATGAGCATAAAAATGGAAAACATACAAATGAAAAGACAGATAACAGCCGAAAAATCTGGACAGTATATATTTTCCTTGTGTGGTATGACCGCTTTTTCGGGCACGGAAAACCGGTTCATCCGAAAATGGCATCCAGATAACAGGTGTTTCTGGAAATAAAATAAATGACACAAAATGAGTCTTCCCTGCCAAAAAACACTTTTCATATAGAAGAAAGTATGCTATAGTTTATCTAGTATTGAAAACTACGTGAAATGGCGGCCCGCAGTATGAGGCACGGAGTTTGCGGCAGATGGCAGGTTATGGATATCTGTTTTCATCGTACAGAAAATAAGAGCGCGGCCGGGGAGGACCAGATATGAGTTATAAAATTATTGTTGACAGTTGTGGAGAGTTGACGGAGGAGATGAAAGAATCCGGTAATTTTGAGAATGTTCCGTTAAGTATGCAGGTCGGTTCTGAGAACATTGTCGATGACGCGTCATTTGACCAGGCAGATTTCCTGAGAAAGATTGCAGAATGTAGTACGTGCCCGAAATCTTCCTGCCCTTCGCCTGAAAGATATATGCAGAGTTATTGTACAGATGCTGAGCACGTTTATGCTGTGACGCTGTCTGCGGAGCTGAGCGGTTCATATAACAGTGCCAGGCTTGGACAGAGCCTGTATCATGAAGAGTTCGGCGAAAAAGATATTTATGTATTTAATTCCCGCTCGGCATCTGTCGGGCAGACATTGATTGCCTTAAAGATACAGGAATGCGAAGAAGCGGGTATGGATTTTATGCAGGTGATCGATGCAGTGGAAGCTTATATCGAAAGCCAGCACACATATTTTGTGCTTGAGAATCTTGATACACTGAGGAAGAACGGGAGACTTACCGGAATTAAATCACTTATGGCCGGTGCGCTTAACATCAAGCCGGTGATGGGTTCCACGCCGGAGGGGACGATCTGCCAGCTTGGGCAGGCACGCGGCATGAAGAAAGCACTGGCAAAGATGGCCGATCAGATCGTTTCGGAAGCAGGCGATGTCAGGGACAAGGTACTTGCGATTTCTCACTGTAACTGCCTGGAGAGGGCTAAGGAAGTCCAGAGGATGCTGCTGGAAAAGCTGAATGTAAAATCTTCTTTAATCCTGGATACGGCAGGAATCAGCAGCATGTATGCAAATGACGGCGGAATAATTGTTGTGATTTGACGCGGTTTGTGTTATACTGTCAATATGTTTGGACACAGAACGTGCATTTTCATAACAGGCAGCAATAACATAAGAAGGAGTTAGAAAAAATGAGTCAGGCAAAAGTAGATCGTAATAAAGAAATGAAAGCAAATAAGAAGCAGATTATGAAGAAGCAGAAGATGATGAATCTGCTGAGAAAGTGTGTGCTTTCACTGGCAGCGTTGGCGTTGGTGTGCTGGATCGGGTTCTCTGCATATGATACATACACATCAAACCAGGAGCGTGAGTCTGTAGAAGTGAACTACGATGCAATCAACGATTATCTGCAGAACTTATCTGAATAAAGCCGGGCATCAGAGCTTTGTGGAGTAAAGTGGGGGACGGCCCGCTTCTTTGGCAGAATATGAACGGTAAAAAGTGAATAAAACCCGGAACAATGGGAAACATATGAGAAATATATGAAAAAAGAAAGAATGATGAACCTTAAGGTGCATTGTTCTTTCTTTTTTTGTTGCCAAGCATATGAAAAAATGGTCCGGTGAACCTTTTTTGAGTTGCCAAGCATATGAAAAAATGGTCCGGTGGATCATTTTTGAGTCATAGCGACGGGGAAAATGGACATCGTGCTTGCACGAATGGACATTTGACAACCGCTGATCATGATAGGAATACTTTTGGTAAAAATGAGAAAAAGTGCTTGAAAAACAGATTGATGTGGTATACAATGGTGGCAGGTGGTAAGTTAGGGTAACAAAGTGGTGGAAAATGGAGGCGAAGGGAGCCGATTTTTAAGAAGGAGTTCAAATGTTACTGGGAGAATACAGACATTCGATTGATGAAAAGGGACGGTTAATTATACCAGCCAGGCTCAGAGACGATCTGGGAGACAGCTTCGTTATCTGTAATGGTCTGGAAGGATGCCTTTTTGTGTATTCTCAGGACGAATGGAACAAATTCGTAGCCGAACTTGAAAGCTTACCCCGCATGAATAAAGACGCCAGAATATTCAAACGATATTTCTTTGGCAGTGCTTCAGAAGGAACTTTCGACAAACAGGGAAGAGTTCTGATCCCGCCGGCACTTCGTAAGGCCGCCAATCTTGAAAAGGACGTAGTTCTTGTGGGAGTTCAGGATCGTGTGGAAATATGGAACGGAGATTTGTGGGATGACAGCAAAGACATCAGCGAAGAAGAACTGGATGCTATTGCGGAGCGTATGGAGTCCATCGGAATCCGCATCTGATGCAGAGGGAGGCAGAAGGACAGGCATCACAGGTAACAGGAGGATATTATGGTATTCAGGCACACATCAGTGTTATTAGAAGAAACGGTAAATGGTCTGGAAGTGAAGCCGGGCGGCATTTACGTTGACGCGACGCTTGGAGGGGGCGGACATGCCTTCGAGGTGTGCAGGCACTTAAGTGACAAGGGGAGATTTATAGGGATAGACCAGGACGCGGCTGCCATTGAGGCGGCGGGCGAACGACTGAGCGGCTTCGGGGAGAAGGTCACAGTTGTACGGAGCAATTACTGTGATTTGAAGCCGGTGCTCCATTCGCTTGGGATTGACAAGGTGGACGGGATCGTTCTTGATCTGGGCGTATCGTCTTATCAGCTCGATACGGCAGAACGGGGATTTTCTTACCGGGCAGATGCACCGCTGGATATGCGGATGGATCAAAGGCAGGAATTGACCGCAAAAGACATTGTTAATACTTACAGCGAGCAGGAACTTTTTCGTGTGATTCGTGATTATGGTGAAGACAGGTTTGCTAAGAATATAGCAAAGCATATTGTGACGGAACGCGAAAAAAATCCGATTGAAACAACAGGGCAGTTAAATGAAGTGATCCGGCGTGCAATTCCGATGAAATTCCAGAAGAACGCAGGACATCCGTCCAAGCGTACTTTTCAGGCAATCCGAATTGAATTGAATCGTGAACTTGAGGTATTGAGAGAGTCTCTTGACACGATGATAGATATGCTGAATCCGGGAGGCAGAATCTGCATTATTACTTTTCATTCACTGGAAGACAGAATCGTCAAAAGTGCCTTCCGGAAAAATGAAAACCCGTGTATCTGCCCACCCCACTTTCCGGTGTGTGTATGTGGGAATGTACCAAAAGGAAAAGTTATTACAAAAAAGCCGATTCTTCCGGGTGAAGAAGAACTGGCAGAAAACAGCCGCTCAAAAAGTGCGAAGCTTCGTATTTTTGAACGCTGTTGAAAAAACAGGGAGTATGTAAAATAGAACATCAGGAAGGGGAGAGCCTGATGGAAAGAAAGGGGCACAGGTATATGGCAGAGACTAAAAGAAAGCTATCCAGAAGAAAACAGCGCATCGTAAAAACGGGAAACATGTATGTGGTTGGTAATGCAGTCAGGATGCCTGAAGCTGTGCCTGAAAATGTTCCGGAAGGGAGACCGGGACAGGATCGCGAAAGAGAAAGGAAAAAGAGAATCGCCAGAAGAGCAATGTGGGCAAACTTTACATATGGAATTTTTCTGGCGGTGGCAGTTGTTATCGTAGTTGCATCCTGCGCGGGATATCTCAGGCTGCGTTCGGAAGTACTCAGTCGTTCCGAGAATATTTCCGGTTTGCAGACTGAACTTGCGGAATTGACAGAGCTGAATGATACAGCCTATCAGGCGGCTGAAGATTCTGTGAATCTTGAAGCGATCCGAAACCGTGCCGTACATGAGCTCGGAATGGTCCACAGTTCTCAGGGACAGGTGGTGGAATATGAGAGAATAACCGGCGATACGGTAAAACAGTATGACGATATACCGGAGGACGGTGTTCTTGCAAAATCCGGAAATTATACAGAGTAAGTACTCCGGATATCGGATATCGACGCAAAAAAATAAAAAGTAACAATTCAGCTATAATCGTTATTGTGTGTACATCTATACAGGTGTTTTTAGTTCACAATTTCGCTTATAGCTGAATTGTTACATAGAATTATAGTAACAGTCAGCCATAATCGAAAAAGTGTGCGAATCATGCTTGCATGAAAGAGCACGCCGCTTTAATTATGAGCTTAACGCCCGAAAATGAGCAAAAATAGATGCGAAGCAGCGAGGAAGCACCGGAGGTGCGTTTTGCGAATGGCGCGTGCTGAACTGTTACGAATTATAAAAATATAATAAGGAAATATAATATGGCACAAAGAAAAAGAAAGAACAATAGATTAAGATCTCTTGAAAAAAGATTTCCCGCATTGATGCAGGCAAAACTGGTGCTCATTTTTGTGATTATCATAGCGGCATTTACGATTCCTTTGGTGCGAGTAATGATTCTTGGCGTAAAGGAAAAAAGTGGGTATACGAAAATTATACTGGATCAGAGCGGGTATGACAGCAGGCTGATTCCGTTTAAAAGAGGGGATATCGTTGACCGCAACGGAACAAAGATGGCGACCAGCGAACGCGTATATAATGTGATTCTGGATGAATATGTAATGAATGATAATGATGATAACGTCAATCCAACGCTTGATATACTCAGGGACTTTTTTCATGTTTCAGACGAAAAGATAAATGAAGTGCTGAATGATGGTATAGACAGCCGGTATAATATCATGGCAACCGGCATCAGCTATGAGGATGCAAAAGAGTTTGAAAAGATTGATGAAGATGATAAAAATTATCCGAATGTATCTGGAATCTGGTTGGAAAATGATTACAAACGAGTGTATCCGTATAGTACGCTTGCAAGTGATGTGCTTGGTTTTTCGGGGGACACAGACGTGGGGGTTTGCGGGCTGGAGGCTTCCTATAACGATGTCCTGAACGGGACAGACGGAAGAGAGTACGGATATTTTACCGGAAAATCTTCCATGGAGCAAACGGTCAAACCGGCAAAAGACGGGAATACAATCGTAACTACGATCGATGTGACACTGCAGAGCATTGTTGAACAATGCATCAGGGAGTTTAACGAGGAACATACAGGCCAGGTCAGGGAAGGCGAGCCGGGCAGTAAAAATACTGCGGTTATTATAATGGACCCGAACAGCGGAGAGATTCTTGCAGAGGCATCTTACCCGAATTTTGATCTGAATAATCCGGAAAAGATCGATTATCTGTATCAGGAAAACACATCCGACGGATGGACGGAAGAAGTGTGTAAGCTTCTGACGGAGGAAGACTGGAAGAATCTGACGCAGGAAGAACAACAGACAGCAAAGTATAGATTATGGCGGAATTTCTGCGTAAGTGATGCTTTTGAACCAGGGTCAACTATGAAACCATTTACAGTAGCGGCAGGCCTGGAAACGGGGACGCTGACCGGAAATGAGACATATGTGTGCGGCGGATATAAACATGTGGGCGACCACGATATCTACTGCCATCTTCGTACCGGGCACGGGACTGAGACGGTGATGGATGCAATTGCTTATTCTTGTAATGTTGCGCTGATGGATATGGTAGAATCAATCGGTGCAGAGAATTTTATCCGTTATCAGCATATTTTTGGATTTGGAGAATATACAGGCATTGATCTGCCGGGTGAAGCATATACGGAGCCGCTTCTATTTACGCTTGATAATATGAAACCTGTAGACCTGGCAACAAATTCCTTTGGACAGAGCTTTAATGTGACAATGACACAGATGATTGCGGGATTTTCTTCTTTGATCAACGGAGGTTATTATTATGAACCCCATGTAGTGAAACAGATTAAGGATGAGGATGGGAAAGTCATTGAGACGAAGGACCCTGTCCTGCTTCGTAAAACAATTTCTCAGGAGACATCCGTTAAAATAAGGCAGTATATGAAAGCGGTCATGGATTACGGGACCGGCACACCGGCCGATGTGGAAGGCTATGATATCGGGGCGAAAACAGGGACAGCTGAAAAACTTCCGCGAGGAGAGGAAAAATATGTTCTTTCTTATATCGGATATGCGCCGCAGGATAATCCGGAGGTTGTAATTTATGTCGTGATAGATGAACCGAATGTGCCGGATCAGTCCACCAGCCGTTATGTTCTTGATCTGGCAAAGAGGATTATGGAAAATGCTTTCCCGTATCTGAATATTACAAAAGAAGGTGAAGATACGTCGGCTGTGGAAGGAACACAGCTTCCGGAACAGCAGGATTATGTGGATTATGATAGCGCTTATGAAGACACATATAATAATCCGTCCGGCTCTTATATTGATGATTCCTATACACCCGACCTGGATGACTGGGCCACCGGTACAATGACAGAATAAAAGCAGCAGATTCTGGAGATTTGCGCCATCTGCTTGAATGAACCGGGATGAAAAATAATGAAGAATTTGCATAACCTTATAAAAGACACAATATGTTATAAAAATGTCTTTTGTAAGGTTTTTTATGCCCCGATATACAAAAAAAGCTGCCTGAGTCTGCTTGAGCGGGCGCAGTGCAGCTGCATTTCTGCAATATGCGGGCAAGGATATTTAAGCGGAGAAAAGTATGAAAAATAAGACGTATAACAGAAAGAAAATTCTGGTAGTATTTCTGGCGGCCTGTGCCATGATACTGGCATTAATGGGCAGGCTGGTGTATCTGATGATTTTCGATGCCCAATATTATCAGAAAAAAGCAGAGGATCTTCATGAACGGGAGCGGGAAATCAAAGCAGCCAGAGGGGAGATCGTTGACAGAAACGGTGTTGTCCTTGCTGCAAATAAAACGGTATGTACCATTTCTGTCATCCACAGTCAGATCCAGGAGCCGGAAAAGGTCATACAGGTTTTGTCACAGGAGCTGCAGATGGAGAAATCGGATGTCAGAAAAAGGGTGGAAAAGGTCTCTTCAATGGAGAAAGTAAAAACAAATGTTGAAAAAGAGGTGGGTGACCGCATCAGGAATTATCGGCTGGCGGGAGTGAAGGTCGACGAGGATTACCGCAGATATTATCTTTATAATGAGATCGCGTCAAAAGTTCTTGGATTTACAGGCGGTGACAACCAGGGAATCATCGGTCTGGAAGTGAAATATGAAGAGTATTTAAAGGGGATAAACGGAACTATTCTGACAGTCACGGATGCAAGAGGGATTGAACTGGAGGGAATTGCGGAAGACCGAATCGAGCCGGTGGCCGGTAAGACGCTCAGGATCACGCTGGATTACAACATTCAGGCATACTGTCAGCAGGCTGCGCTTAAGGTGATGGAAGAAAAACAGGCGGACAGTGTTTCAGTCATACTGATGAATCCGAAAAACGGGGAAATCCTGGCAATGGTAAATGTACCGGAATTTAACCTGAATGACCCGTTTACACTGAACACAGGACAGGATACAGGAACAATTTCCGATGAAGAAAAGCAGGATTTACTCAACCGGATGTGGCGGAACGGATGTATCAATGATACTTATGAGCCGGGATCTACGTTCAAGGTGATTACATCAGCCGCCTGTCTGGAGGCAGGGGTCGTGCATCTTGACGATACTTTTTCCTGCCCGGGATACCGGATCGTAGAAGACAGAAAAATCCGTTGCCATAAAGTCGGGGGACACGGTTCGGAAACTTTTGTGCAGGGTATTCAGAATTCCTGCAACCCGGTATTTATAGAAATCGGTCTGCGTCTCGGTGCAGAATCATTTTATGATTACTTTGAAAAGTTCGGTCTGCTGAAACTGACCAACGTGGATTTACCGGGGGAAGCGGGAACAATCATGCATAAAAAAGAAGATATCGGTCAGGTGGAGCTGGCAACTATGACTTTCGGGCAGTCTTTCCAGATAACGCCGATCCAGCTTTTGACAACCATATCCTCAATCATCAACGGCGGAGTCAGGGTGACCCCGCATCTTGGCGCCGACATTCTTGACAAGGAAGGAAATGTTTTAAAAACTCTCCAATATAAAGAGCAGAAACAGATCGTGTCGGAAGAAACTTCAGCGACCATGCGGATGCTTCTGGAAAGCGTGGTGTCGGAAGGGTCGGGAAATAAAGCATATATAGAAGGATACCGTATCGGCGGAAAAACAGCGACTTCTCAGACACTGCCGAGGAGCGCAAACAAATATATAGCTTCTTTTGTCGGATTTGCACCGGCAGATGATCCGGCGGTGATCGGAATGGTGGTGATCCATAATCCGCAGGGAGTTTACTACGGAGGGACGATAGCAGCCCCGGTCCTGAGGAGTATTTATGATAATATCCTGCCTTATCTTGGCATAGAAAAACAAGAAACAGAGGCTCTGGGAGAGGAAGAAAACAGTACGGGGACATGAGAAAAGTGGACAGAGGATTCCGAATGTCTGCTTTACAAACCCCTTCGTATGCGTTATACTTAGTGGCAGACAAAAGAGATAGAGGTGTGGATATGGCAGATAATGTAACAGTAAATATAGTAATTCCGGTATTGATATCGTTTACTCTGAGCGTATTGATGGGACCTGTTGTTATTCCTTTTCTCAGAAAACTGAAGATGGGCCAGACGGAGCGAGAGGAAGGAGTACAGTCTCATCTGAAGAAGGCGGGGACGCCTACCATGGGAGGCGTCATGATCCTGACCAGCGTCACCGTGACGTCGCTGTTTTATATTAAGGATTACCCGAAAATCCTTCCGATTCTGTTTCTGACGGTAGGATTCGGACTGATTGGATTTCTTGATGATTATCTTAAAGTTGTCATGAAACGTTCCGATGGGCTTTTCCCGAAACAGAAGATGGCTCTTCAGATTATTCTGACTGCGGTTTTCGCGTATTATCTTGTAAAAGTAGCTGATGTGCCGCTGACGCTTCTGATTCCGTTTTCCGGCGGGAAATATCTGGATATCGGATGGGCAGCAATCCCGCTGTTATTTGTTGCGGTCATCGGCACTGTGAACGGGACGAATTTTACGGACGGTCTGGACGGCCTGGCATCAAGTGTGACTGTTCTTGTGGCAACTTTTTTCACGGTCGTTGCGGTGGGAACGCGGAGCGGAATCGAACCGATCACCTGTGCGGTTGTCGGAGCGCTGCTTGGATTCCTTTTGTTTAACGTATATCCGGCAAGTGTATTTATGGGGGATACCGGTTCACTGGCATTAGGTGGATTTGTGGCGGGTACTGCATACATGCTTCAGATGCCGCTGTTTTTGATTCTGGTAGGTCTGATCTATGTGGTGGAAGTGGCCTCAGTTATGATCCAGGTCGTATATTTTAAGAAAACAGGGGGAAAACGTTTCTTTAAGATGGCGCCGATCCATCATCACTTTGAGCTGTGCGGATGGTCGGAAACAAGGGTCGTCGCAGTATTCTCAATTGTAACTGCGATATTGTGCCTGATTGCATTGATGGGGGTATAGCAGATTATGGACTTTAAAGGAAAAAAAGTACTTGTATTTGGTTCCGGAATCAGCGGAATTGCTTCTGCAGGACTTTTAATAAACAAGGACGCGGATGTGATCCTGTATGACGGGAATGCATCACTGGATGCAGATAAAATCAGAATGGATATTCTGAGCAAAAACAAGAATGATGACAGATCAGAGTCTGGGCTTCAGGTTATTTTAGGTGAATTCCCGGCAGAGATTATTAATGAATTGGATCTTCTTGTCATCAGTCCGGGCGTGCCGGCAGATCTTCCGATCGTGGAAGAGATAAAGGGAAAAGGAATCCCGGTGTGGGGGGAGATCGAACTGGCTTATGTTTGCGGAAAAGGGGATGTCCTGGCAATTACGGGAACGAACGGCAAGACGACGACGACGGCGCTTCTCGGGGAAATTATGAAAAACTACCGGGAGAACACTTTTGTGGTTGGGAATATCGGAATACCATATGCCGGCGTGGCAGGAGATACAACGGAAGATTCCATTATCGTGGCGGAGATGTCCAGCTTTCAGCTTGAAACGATACATACTTTCGCTCCGAGAGTCGGCGCGATATTGAATATTACGCCGGATCATCTGAATCGCCACCATACGATGCAGGCATATATTGATGCAAAGAAAAATATTACCGGAAATCAGACGGAAAAGGATATCTGTGTATTAAATTATGAAGATGAGGTCACCAGGAAAATCGGAGAAGAAATCCGGGCGAAAGTTCTATATTTCAGCAGCCGGCGTAAACTGGAAAGAGGGATTTGTCTGGAAAACGGGGATATTATTTACCGTAATCCGGAGCCTGTTAAAATATGCAATGTTGAAGAACTTCAGATTCTGGGGACACATAATCATGAAAATGTCATGGCAGCATCTGCGATGGCTCTGGCCTACGGTGTGCCGGTCGAGATTGTACGCGATACGGTCTGTGCATTTGGCGGAGTGGAGCATCGGATTGAGTTCGTAGCTGAAAAGAACGGTGTTGCATATTATAACGATTCTAAAGGTACGAATCCGGATGCGGCAATCAAAGGGATAGGCGCCATGAACAGACCGACGGTACTGATCGGCGGCGGTTATGATAAAGATTCTTCTTATGAAGAATGGATCCGGTCATTTGACGGAAAAGTGAAAAAACTGGTCCTGATCGGGGCTACGAGAGAGAAGATTGAAGAAACGGCAAAACGTCTCGGATTTTATGATACGGTGCTTGCCGATACATTTGAAGAAGCAGTGGAGCTTTGCGTAAAGTTTGCAGAGCCGGGGGATGCGGTACTGCTTTCTCCGGCCTGTGCAAGCTGGGGCATGTTCCGTAATTATGAAGAGCGCGGGGATAAATTCAAAGAACTTGTAAATCAGTTATAAGGAGAGGAATGTTATGCCCGGGGATGCAGGAAAAGACAGATATTCGCCGGAACGTCATGAAAAAAAAGGACATTATGATTACACACTTCTTGTTGTAATTCTGCTTTTGGTAGTGATCGGTCTGATACTTTTATACAGCACCAGTTCATACAACGGACAGGTGAAGTTTCAAGATCCTTTTTATTACCTGAAAAAACAGGGATTTGCGACAGCATTGGGACTGATCGGAATGTTTCTGATAGCGCAGATAGATTATCATACATGGGTGCCGCTGGCTGTTCCGGGGTATCTGGCTGCGGTCTGCCTTTCCGTTGCTGTCATTTTTGTGGGTGATGAGTATAATGGGTCCAAAAGATGGTTGTCTTTGGGCCCTCTTTCTTTTCAGCCGTCTGAATTCGCAAAGGTTGCCATCATTCTTTTTCTGGCATGCCTGGTCACGAAAAATGTTAAAAAGATGGGGAAAATACTTACGCTATTGAAGGTGATTCTCCCGGCGATTCCGGTTGTGGCACTTGTAGGTGCCAGTAATTTAAGCACCGCGATTATTATTCTTGGTATAGCCGCTGTCTTGATTTTTGTGGCAAGTCCGAAGTATGCCCAGTTTTTATGGATGGGGGCGGCGGCGTTGGGATTTATGGGGATTTTCCTTGCACTTGAAAGCTACCGCCTGGAGCGGATCGCCATCTGGAGAAATCCGGAAAAATATGAAAAAGGATATCAGACCCTGCAGGGGCTGTATGCCATTGGATCAGGCGGCCTTTTCGGCCGGGGGCTCGGACAGAGTATACAGAAACTTGGATTTCTTCCTGAGGCACAGAATGATATGATATTTTCTATTATCTGTGAAGAACTGGGGCTGGTGGGTGCCGGGGCAGTCGTGCTTCTTTTCCTGATATTGATCTGGCGCTTTTTTGTAATCGCATCACGCGCAAAAGATTTGCTGGGAGCGCTGATCGCGTCAGGCGCCATGGCACATATGATGATACAGGTCATCCTGAACATTGCGGTGGTGACAAATTCTATTCCTAATACAGGAATTACACTTCCTTTTATCAGTTACGGAGGTACATCGGTCCTTTTCCTTCTGCTGGAAATGGGGCTTGTGCTGAGTGTATCGAATCTGGTAAGATAAAAAGATAAATGAAAAGGAGGCATTTGGATGGCACAGAAGAAGAAAATGTCCGGAAAAAGAAAAAGAAGGAAACAGAAAAGAGCCGCACTGCTTTTTTTACTGCTTGTTTTTTTCATTTTCGCCTGCCTGATGCTGTTCGTATTCCGGCTGAGAAAGATAGAAATCATCAAGAATCAATACAGCTCAGACCGGGAAATCGCGGATTGGCTTGGTGAAGATAAGCTGTCATCAAATACCATTTACCTGTGGTGGAAATATAACCGTGACGGTGTGGAATTGCTTCCGTCGATGGCGGATATTTCTGTTAAGCTAAGAAGCCCGTGGGAGGCAGAAGTAAATGTGACAGAAAAAAAATTTATCGGGCGTATTGACTGGAACGGATCCTTGCTGTATTTTGACATGGACGGGATCGTATCGCTTCAGTCCGCGGATATTATAGGAGGCGTGCCTTATATTGAAGGATTGTCTTTTGATGCATCGAAGGTAAAGATGGGAGAGAAACTTCCGGTCGAAGATGATGATGTGTTCCAGGGAATAAGTAAAGCTGCGGAAGAGATGGAACAATACATCCTGATACCGGATAAAATCAGCTGCAACGGCGGTGACCTGACTCTGCATTTCGGCGGAATCCGGGCGCAGATAGGGGACAGCGGGTATGAAGAGAAAATCGCACAGATACCCCCGATCCTGCAGAAGATGTTTGAACTGTACGGCGGACAGGGCGGTGTACTTCACCTGGAGAATTATGACGGTTCTTCGTCCATCCGTTTTGTGCCTGACACTGCGGCAGCAGATCAGGCAGGGCAGGAGGAACAGTAGGATTATCAGTAACAGCTCAGCCCGCGCCATTCGCAAAACGCATCTCCGATGCTTCCCCGCTGCAAAAGCAGCTGTTTTTGCTCATTATCGGGCGCTAAGCTCATAATGATTCGCTCATTCATGCAAGCATGATTCGCTCACTTATTCGATTATGGCTGAGCTGTTACTAAAAAAATCAGAAAATCAAAAAAAATCTATTGATTATTTGCGGAAAAGACTTTATTATATACTTATTGGATTGTATTATGCAGTCATAGGGATGTATAAAAAGATTAGTAAGATGTGACAAAGGAGGAACTACTCTTGTTAGAAATTAAAACCAACGAATCAGAAGCAGCTGCAAGAATAATTGTTATTGGAGTCGGCGGCGGCGGTAATAATGCTGTGAACCGAATGATTGATGAGCAGATTGCAGGTGTAGAATTTATTGCGATTAATACAGATAAACAGGCACTTCAGCTTTGCAAGGCACCAACATTGATGCAGATTGGAGAAAAACTGACGAAAGGACTTGGCGCGGGTGCACAGCCGGAAGTTGGGGAGAAAGCGGCTGAGGAGAGTGCTGAAGAGATCTCTGCAGCATTAAAAGGCGCAGACATGGTATTTGTTACCTGCGGCATGGGCGGCGGTACAGGAACAGGAGCAACCCCTGTTGTGGCACGTATCGCAAAAGAGCAGGGTGCATTGACTGTAGGTGTTGTAACGAAGCCTTTCCGTTTTGAGTCAAGAACCCGTATGGCAAATGCTCAGGCCGGAATTGATAAACTGAAAGAGAATGTAGATACATTGATTGTTATCCCGAATGACAAACTGCTTGAAGTGGTTGACAGAAGAACCACAATGCCGGAAGCACTTAAGAAAGCTGACGAGGTATTACAGCAGGGTATCCAGGGGATTACCGACCTGATTAACGTACCGTCTCTGATCAACCTTGATTTTGCGGACGTACAGACGGTTATGAAAGACAAAGGAATCGCTCATATCGGAATCGGTGCAGGACGCGGCGATGACAAGGCACTTGAAGCTGTTAAACAGGCAGTTGCAAGTCCGCTGCTTGAGACAACCATTCAGGGAGCATCCCATGTTATTATTAATGTATCCGGAGATATCACTCTTATGGATGCATCCGATGCAGCAGAATATGTACAGGAGCTGGCAGGAGAAGGCGCTAACATCATCTTTGGTGCTACTTACGATGACAGCAAGTCTGATGAAGCTACGATCACAGTTATCGCAACCGGTTTACATAATGTAGGCGGCAGTGCGTCAAAACTGAAAGCAAGGCTGGAAGGACAGCAGAAGGCAGGATCTATGATGCCGGGCAGCAGTGAAACAGGTACAAGAAGCGCAGGGCTGGACAGCAGGCTGGGTGCAAGACCTGTTACGAGAACATCAGGCAGTACAAGTACAATGCAGACCGGAAGGACAACTACCGGAACGGTAAGAGAACAGTCCATTAAGATTCCGGACTTCTTTAAAAAATAATAATTTAAAATTATCAGAATATAATCAGTACAATATGCCGGGAACATCATGTTCCCGGTTTTGTTTGCAATGCATATGAAAAAATGGTCCGGTGGACCATTTTTGAATTTTTGGAAACTTTTCTTTTGTTCATTTCCCGGTCTGACAAATTTCGGATAACTTCTTCTATATAATCAGGATAGTTTATTGATGCACGATTCAATAAACATACATTTCAGAGAAATTCCACTTATTGAAAATTCAGAAAAGAGGGAGGGGCATGTACTATGAACTGTACATAGATGTGTTCTTTTTTATCAACTTTATGATGGATTCCATCATTTTGCTTTCGGTGAAAAATATGCTCAGGCTGGATGTAAGCACCGGAAGGGTGTTTGCAGGAGCCTGTATCGGAAGTCTTATGACCTGTTCTGTGATAATATTGCCGATACCGCCTCTTATGAAACAGCTTTTATTTCATTTCGTCGTAAATGCAGTGATGATAAAAACAGGATTAAAAGTTTCGGGATTCGTGCAGTGGTTCAGGGCCATAATCTGTCTGTATATTGTTTCTGTGCTAATGGGAGGCATCCTGCAGATGGCCAGGCCGTTGCTGAGGACGGGAAGTCTTTTCTTTACGGTGGCAGTGACAGCATATTATCTTTTAAAGGCAGGCTGGGGCTTCCTGTACCGGACGGGAAAACGTATGAAAAATATCTGTGAAGTGACGCTTTACAGTCATGCGGGAGAATTAACGATGAAAGCATTGATTGACACAGGAAACACATTGACGGATTCATTTTCAAAAGAGCCGGTTTGTGTAATCGGACAAACGGCGGCTGAAAAAATCGGCGGAGGATTCACAGGGGAGGATGCTTCATACCCGGGTTTCCGCTATATTCCTTATCATTCCATAAACGGCACGGGTATCATGCCGTCTTTTCGGATTGATAAAATGAGCATACGGATCGGGAACGGGGAAGAAGAGTATTATGTGTCACGTCCGCTGATTGGGGTAAGTAAAGATGAACCATCCGCACAGGGAGAATATCTGATGATCTTAAATCCGGATATTCTTAAAGAAGATCGGGCAGTACATTGTTTCAGGCGTGGAGGGCACTGAGCAACGTCCGTTTTCCCGCGGATGAAATAAAATAAATGAAAATCAGGAGGAGATAAAATGAGAATCAGGATGTCTGCGGCAGCACCGCACATTCAATGGAATATTATTTCGGGAATCGGAGGGGTGATTTTTCCGGGCCAAAAGGAAATTCATTACATCGGGGGCACGGATGTCCTGCCGCCGCCCCTGGATGCACAACGGGAAGCAGAGGCAATCGGGAAACTAGGGACAGGCGACGACGAAGAGGCGAGGAAGCTTTTGATAGAACATAATCTGCGGCTCGTCGTATATATTGCAAAAAAATTTGACAATACAGGAGTCGGAGTGGAAGATCTGATTTCCATCGGGACAATCGGGCTGATAAAGGCAATCCAGACCTTTAATCCGACAAAGAAAATTAAGCTTGCCACCTATGCATCCAGATGTATAGAAAACGAAATTCTGATGTATCTGCGCAGAAACAACAAGACAAAACTGGAGGTTTCAATAGATGAGCCGCTGAATGTAGACTGGGATGGCAATGAACTGCTTTTGTCCGATATTCTGGGCACAGATGAGGATACGATTTATAAGGACATGGAAAATGAAGCGGAACGGCGGATGCTGGTTCATGCAATTAACAAGCTTTCCGGACGGGAAAAAACGATTGTGAAAATGAGGTTCGGTCTGGATAATCCGGAGGGAGAGGAAAAAACTCAGAAGGAAGTTGCTGATCTTCTGGGTATTTCCCAGTCGTATATTTCCAGGCTGGAAAAGAAAATCATGCAGCGGCTGAAACGGGAAATGGTGAGATACGAGCAATAAATACTGCAGGTTTACAGTTCATACAGAAAAATAATTACAGCTCAGCCCGCGCCATTCGCAAAACGCATCTGCGATGCTTCCCCGCTGCAAAAGCAGCTGTTTTTGCTCATTATCGGGCGCTAAACTCATAATCGAGCTCATTATCGGGCGCTAAACTCATAATCGAATTAGTTCGCTCATTCATGCAAGCATGATTCGCTCGCTATTTCGATTATGGCTGTATAGTTGTAACAGTTCAGCCCGCGCCATTCGCAAAACGCATCTGTGATGCTTCCCCGCTGCAAAAGCAGCTGTTTTTGCTCATTATCGGGCGCTAAACTCATAATCGAATTAGTTCGCTCATCCATGCAAGCATGATTCGCTCGCTATTTCGATTATGGCTGAGCTGTTACAAAAAAATGCAGATAACGAAAAGTTTTTCTTTACCTGAACACTTTACAATGGTACAATATTGAATTATATTCGGCGGAAAGTTAATCATCGCGATCCAAAGGATAAAAATAAACAGTAAAGTGAGGAAAGAAAAAGATGGACAGCAGGACCATAGGGATTTTTGCAATAATCATCCTCTATCTGGCAGGTATGGTTGGCGTGGGAATCTATTTTATGAAAAAGAACAGCTCCGCTGGAGATTATTATCTGGGGGGACGAAAGCTTGGCCCGATCGTGACAGCCATGAGCGCTGAAGCATCTGATATGAGCAGCTGGCTTTTGATGGGGCTTCCAGGAGTTGCATATCTGACAGGTGTGGCGGATGCCGCATGGACGGCAATCGGCCTGGCAATCGGTACATATCTGAACTGGTTGATCGTTGCAAAGAGACTCCGCCGATATTCGGCGGCTTCGGGGAATGCTATCACGATTCCGGAATTTTTCTCGAACAGATACCGTGACAAGAGCAAGATTCTGGTTGCCATTTCCGCGGCTTTTATCGTGATTTTCTTTATTCCGTACACGGCGTCCGGCTTTGCGGCATGTGGGAAATTGTTCTCAACTTTGTTTAACGTGCCATATCTGCCGGCAATGATCGTCAGTGCGGTTGTAATTGTGCTGTACACTGCATTGGGAGGGTTTTCGGCAGCAAGCACGACAGACCTTATTCAGAGTATTGTTATGACAGCGGCACTGGTTTTTGTGGTAGTATTCGGCGTCAGCAATGCGGGCGGTATGGATGCTGTAATTAGGAATGCATCAGAGCTGCCGGGATATCTGTCACTGACCAGTATCCACAGCGAAGGCATGGCAGCGGATTACGGTCCGATTAAAATTATTTCAACGCTGGCATGGGGACTTGGATATTTTGGCATGCCTCATGTTTTGCTTAGGTTTATGGCGATCAAGGATGAAGAAAAAATCAAGATTTCCAGAAGAATTGCATCTATCTGGGTCGTGATTTCCATGGGAGTTGCCATTCTTATCGGTATTATCGGATACAGCCTGAGTAAAGGCGGTATGATTGAGACACTTACAGGTTCAGATTCTGAGAAGCTGATTATTACAATCGCTACTTTGATGAGCAAAACAGGTGTTATCGGCATTATTGTTGCCGGTCTTATCATGTCAGGGATTCTTGCATGTACGATGTCTACTGCAGATTCCCAGCTTCTGGCTGCGTCCTCAAGTATTTCAGAAGACCTGCTGAAAAAGGTGTTTAAACGGAGTATTAATGAGAAAGCATCACTTATTGCGGCAAGAGGCACAGTACTTATCATTGCTGTCATGGGTGTCATCCTTGCGTCTGATCCTAACAGCTCTGTATTTGGAATCGTATCTTTTGCGTGGGCAGGATTCGGCGCGGTATTCGGGCCGGTTATGCTCCTTGCCTTATTCTGGAAACGTTCTAACCGTTATGGGGCAATGATGAGTATGGTCTCCGGCGGGGCGATGATCTTTATATGGAAATATCTTGTTCGTCCGATGGGCGGCGCATGGGACATCTATGAACTGCTTCCGGCATTTCTTGTTGCGATTGTCCTGAATGTAATAGTCAGTCTTGCAACGCCGGCGCCGGAAAAAGAGATTACTGAAGAATTTGAAAAAGTAGCAAAAGGTTGATTTGTCAAGGACTAAAACTTTTTTAATTTTTTCTGTAAAGGAATAACGCAGCGGCCAAATGAGAAGAATTCTACTAGATTTATTTTTACTAATCTGGCAGGAGGATTCAGACGATGGCATTGAATAAAGTAGAAATATGTGGTGTGAATACAGCAAAGCTTCCTCTCCTGAGTGAACAGGAGAAGGAAGCTTTGTTTGTTCGTATAAAGGCAGGGGATAAAGCTGCGAGAGAGGAATATATTAAAGGAAATCTGAGGCTGGTATTAAGTGTTATTAAGCGCTTTTCTTCCAGCAATGAGAATGCGGATGATTTGTTTCAGATCGGCTGTGTGGGACTTATGAAAGCGGTAGACAACTTTAATCCTGACCGGGAAGTGAAGTTCTCAACTTATGCTGTTCCTATGATCATTGGTGAAATCAGACGGTATCTGCGGGATAACAGCTCCATCAGGGTAAGCCGCTCATTGCGGGATACTGCATATAAAGCTATTTATGCGAAAGAAAATTATGTAAAAAAACACATGAAAGATCCGACTGTCCAGGAAATCGCAGATGAAATCGGAATCTCAAGCGAGGACATTGTATTTGCACTTGATGCGATACAGGCTCCGATCAGCCTGTATGAGCCCGTTTATAATGACGGGGGTGACGCATTATATGTGATGGATCAGGTCAGCGACCAGAAAAACAAGGAAGAAAACTGGGTGGAAGAGCTTGCGCTGGAGGCGGCGATGGACTGTTTGAATGAGCGGGAACGGTATATTATCCGTCTGCGTTTTTTTGAAGGAAAGACACAGATGGAGGTTGCGGAAGAAATAGGGATTTCTCAGGCCCAGGTGAGCCGTCTGGAAAAAAATGCTCTGAAGGTCATGCGGCGCTATCTCATATAGTCTGAGGAAAGGACTGATGCCGTGCCGGGAAAGCTTAGTTAAAGTTTACACCGTTACAAGTATGGAAAAAACATGGCAGAAAACAAAATTTCCTGTTGAAATTTTGTTCCTGTCATACTATCATTAACATAGTCAAAGGATAAAGGAAATCGATAGGAAAGGACAAAAATGACCATGAGCAGGGCATGTATTTTTGATTTGGACGGGACATTGACGGATACGTTGGAATCTCTCACATATTCAGTCAATGAGACGCTCAGGGAGATGCATCTTTCCCGGATTACAAAGGAACAGTGCAGGGCATATGTCGGGAATGGGGCCAGAGTACTGGTACAGAAGTCGCTGATGGCGGCAGGAGACCCGGAAGCTTCACGTATTGACGAAGGGATGGAAATATACGGAAGGGTATTTGATGAGAATTGTACCCGGCTTGTCGAGCCATATGAAGGAATCAGGGATCTCCTGGCGGAACTTAAAGAAGAAGGGATACGGCTTGCCGTATTGTCCAACAAGCCGCACAGACAGACCGTCCGGGTCGTTGAAACGGTATTTGGGACGGACGTATTTGACTTGATTCAGGGGCAAAAAGAGGGTGTTCCGAGAAAGCCGGACCCGTCAGCGGCTCTGATGATAGCAGAGGAGCTGGGAGCAGGATGTAAAGAGACAGTTTATATCGGAGACTCTGAGGTTGATATAGCGACCGGGAAAGCCGCAGGTATGAAAACAATCGGTGTTTCATGGGGATTCCGCGGAAGGGAAGGCCTAAAGGAGGCAGGGGCAGACCTGATAGCGGATTCGGCCGGAGAGCTTAAGAATATGATTCAGACAGATAAATAGATAAAGTAATGATAAATGCAATGATAGAAGAATTGTTATAGGTACGAAAGGAATAAGGGAAAGCACATGAATGAATATAGCGAAGAATGTTTGTTAACTTTTTTAAAAAACCAGTCACAGCTGTTTGATGAGCCTGTGGCAGAGACTATGGAGGCTGCTGAGGCATTTCTGGAGGAGTGCATGGCAGTAGTTGTTGACTCGCTTGATGAGGTCAGGGAATATTTTGAAGAGAATGGCGTGGATGTGAGCTGCATGGGGCAGGACGAACTGGAAGATGCTTCGGAGGTATTCTCTCTTCCGAATGGTCAGTATCTGATTGTTGAGGGATAAGAATAAAAGGCGGGATTCCGCCGGAGGTTTTTCCAATATTGCTGCCATACATCCGAAAGGAGCCGCCGCCGGCAGCTTCTTTCGGATGTATGGCAGCAAAAAGCCGCAGCCTATTTGACTGCGGCTTTTTCTACGGCATTGGCAACGGCATCCAGGATAACCTGGGAAGTGTAAGGTGTTTCTTCGGACAGTGCAATGCCTTCCAGTGACTGTGATTCGCATACCTGTTCGGCAATATCTTCGATGGCAGGCTGAACAAGCGGAAACATGGCGGCGACGCTGTCGTCCAGATTGGCGAACCGGATGGATGTTATTTCTGACTCATCTACGGTAACTTCGACTTCAAATTGTGTGTTGTTCAGGCTGAAGGAGGAAGTGTAGACTCCGGGATGATATCGTTTCTGTAGATCATTTGTGTCAGTCTTCCTGCCGGTTCCGAACATGACGGCAAGCAGAAAGATGAGCAGGATGCCGAGAGCAATAAAGATGCCGGTGTATATGATTTCTTTCATATGCAGAACAATAATTTTGGTTTTTGAACCCATAAGGAACCTCCTGATACGTTTTTTATCATTGTATGAGCAAAAGAAGCAGAATATGTTACTTTTCAGCAGTACGCTCTGAAGAGTAACGGTAAAATTCACGGCGAAAGATTGGAGATGGATGAAATGTTTATTATAGTGGGGCTTGGAAATCCGGAATCGGAATATAAAGGAACAAGACATAATGCCGGTTTTGAAGTCATAGATGTCCTTGCGGAAAAATACAATATTTCTGTAGATATAAGAAAGCACAGGGCATTCATCGGGAAAGGCATGATTGGGGGCAGAAGCGTCATTCTGGCAAAACCTCAGACTTTTATGAACCTGAGCGGGGAAAGCGTCCGAAGTCTTCTTGATTTTTATAAAGCGGACCCGGAGACGGAACTTCTGATAATCTATGATGATATCAGCCTGGATGTTGGTCAGATCCGTATCCGGGCAAAAGGAAGCGCAGGCGGTCACAACGGGATAAAAAGCATTATCACTCACATCGGCACCCAGGTATTCCCGAGGATAAAAGTGGGAGTGGGAGAAAAGCCCGGAAATTATGATCTTGCCGATTATGTTCTCGGACATTTTTCAAAAGCAGAGAAGGAAAAGATGGAAGAAGGCTATCATGCTGCCGCCGATGCAGCCGGAATGATCGTTCCAGGGAATATCGGGGCAGCCATGAATGAATATAACAGAAAAAAGAAGGAAGAAAAAGAAACGTGAAAGCATTATTGGCACCGCTTCAGGAACTTGCGGACTATCGGGAAATTATGCGGATTCGGAAAAAAGAATATGGGATGCTTCAGATCGCGGGCTGCGTTAATTCGCAGAAAACTCATATGATGTGTGCGTTCGGGGAAGGATGCCGATACCGGCTGCTTGTATTTTCCGATGACGAGAAGGCAAAACAGGTGATGGAGGAATACCGGTTTCTTGATGACCGGGTATATGATTATCCGGCAAAAGACCTGCTGTTTTATCATGCGGATATCAAGGGAAAATATCTTTTGAGCCGCCGGATGGAGGTGCTGCGTGTCCTGTCGGAGTGCAGGAGAAATGAACAAGACGGTGATGGCGGAATCACTGTAATCACGACAGCGGATGCTTTTCTGGACGGTCTGGCTCCTTTGAATATGATGGAAAGCTGTCGTGTACACCTGGAAACCGGAGATACACTGAATTTTTCATCACTTCAGGAAAAACTTTCATCTATGGGATATGAGAGAGAGGCACAGATTGAAGGACCGGGGCAGTTTGCTGTCCGGGGCGGAATCCTGGACATTTATCCGCTGACAGAAGAATTTCCTGTGCGAGTGGAGTTGTGGGGGGACGAGATTGATTCGATCCGTACTTTTGATGTGGAAAGCCAGCGCTCCATAGAAAATATGGACGAGATCAATGTTTATCCGGCAGATGAACAGGTTAAAGGTGATTTTACGCCCTGCTCCTTTCTGGATTATTTTCCGCCGGAGGAAACTCTGCTGATGCTGGATGAGCCGCTGCGATTGAGAGAACAGATGGAAGCAGTTTCGGAAGAATATCTGAACAGTCGGTCCGGCAGAGAAGCAGCCGGGGCAGTTGGGGCTGATGATGATCTTACGGTTTTTTCACCGGAAGAAATTTTGGAAAAGTGGAATCGCTTTTACGGGCTGTGTTTTACGCTTCTGGAATCCAGGATCGGATGGCTGAAAATCAGGAAGACATACAGTGTCGGTGTACAGGGAATCACGCCGTACAACAGCAGTTTTGAAACACTGACCAGAGATTTGAAGAGGCTGAAAAGGAACGGTTATCGTGTGGTTCTTTTATCAGGCTCCCATACCCGCGCAAAGCGTCTCGCCGAAGATCTGAGAGATTATGATCTGAGTAGTTTTTACTGTGATGATATGGAGCGGGAAGTGAAGCCGCGTGAAATCATGGTTTCCTACGGGCACGTGGCAGAGGGATATGAGTACCCTATGCTGAAATTTATGGTAATCTCAGAGACGGATATTTTTGGGAGAAAGAAAAAAAAGAAACGGCGTAAGGCAAAAGAAGGACAGAAGATTCTGAGCTTTTCCGAATTGAGGGTAGGTGATTACGTCGTACATGAAAACCATGGTATCGGGATATATCAGGGAATTGAAAAGATACAGGTCGATAAGGTGACCAAAGATTACATGAAAATCAGTTACGCCGGCGGTGGAAATCTGTATCTTCCTGCGACTCAGCTTGACATGATACAGAAGTTCGGAACTTCGGACTCCAAAAAACCAAAGCTGAATAAACTGGGGACTTCCCAATGGACAAAGACAAAAAACCAGGTGAGAAGCGCCGTGAGGATCGCGGCAAAAGACCTGGTTAAGCTTTATGCCGCGCGTCAGCAGGCTGATGGTTATGTGTATGAGCCGGATACCGTATGGCAGAAAGAGTTTGAAGAAATGTTCCCGTTTGAGGAGACAGAAGATCAGCTCCAGGCGATTGAAGACACCAAACGGGATATGGAAAGCACAAAAATCATGGACCGTTTGATCTGCGGGGATGTGGGCTACGGGAAAACAGAAATCGCGATCCGCGCGGCATTTAAGGCAGTACAGGAAGGAAAACAGGTAGTATACCTCGTCCCCACGACCATCCTTGCACAGCAGCACTATAATACGTTTATACAGAGGATGAAAGATTATCCGGTGAGGATTGACCTGCTCTGCAGGTTCCGGACGTCCGCAGAGCAGAAGAAGACGGTGGAAGACCTGAAAAAAGGGCTGGTGGATATCGTGATCGGAACACATCGTGTCCTGTCAAAAGATGTACAGTACAAAGATCTTGGACTTCTGGTGATAGATGAAGAGCAGCGATTCGGTGTTGCCCATAAAGAAAAAATAAAAAAACTGCGAGAAAATGTGGATGTCCTGACGCTGACTGCGACGCCGATTCCGAGGACTCTGCATATGAGCCTGATCGGAATACGGGATATGAGTGTGCTGGAGGAAGCACCGATGGACAGAATGCCGATTCAGACTTATGTGATGGAGTATGATGAGGAAATGGTCAGAGAAGCAATTCAAAGGGAGCTTTCCCGTGGAGGGCAGGTGTATTATGTGTACAACCGGGTCAGTGATATTGCCGATGTCGCCGGACGGATTCAAAAGCTGGTGCCGGATGCGGCTGTTGCTTATGCACACGGACAGATGAATGAAAGACAGCTTGAAAATATTATGTATGATTTTATTAACGGGGATACGGATGTGCTTGTCACAACGACGATTATTGAGACCGGTCTCGACATTTCCAATGCAAATACTATGATCATACAGGATGCGGACCGGCTGGGGCTGTCACAGCTCTATCAGCTCCGCGGCCGCGTAGGACGCTCCAACCGCATGGCATATGCATTTCTTTTGTACAGAAGAGATAAGCTGCTCCGGGAGGTGGCGGAAAAACGTCTGGCGGCAATCAGGGAATTTACTGATCTTGGTTCGGGATTCAAAATCGCGATGAAGGATCTGGAAATCCGCGGTGCAGGGAATCTGCTGGGTGCAGAGCAGCACGGGCATATGGAAGCTGTCGGCTATGATTTGTATTGCAAAATGCTGGGTGAGGCTGTAAAACAGGAAAAAGGTGAACTGGATGAGGATATATTTACAACCACAATAGATTTAAATCTGGATGCCTATATTCCTGACAGCTATATCCCGAATGAAAATCAGAAGCTGGATATTTATCGCAGGATTGCATCTATTGAGAGCGAACAAGAAATGGATGACATGATCGAAGAACTGATCGATCGCTTTGGAGATATTCCGAGAAAGGTTCAGAAGCTTCTTTCAGCAGCTATGCTGAAAAGCCTGGCACATTCTGCTTATGTGACAAGCGTGGAACAAAAAGGCGGAGAAATCCGTCTTACGATGTATGAGCGGGCAAAGGTTTGTGCAGACAAGGTTCCTGCGCTCATTTCTTCTTACCGGGGGTCAATGAGTCTGAAAACAGAACCTGTCCCTTGTTTTGTCTATGTGAAAAACGGACGATCGAAAAAAGAAAAAGAAGAAGATGTGCTGGAAGTTGTGAAAAAGCTGTTAAATGACATAAAAGACTTGTTAGAATAGAAAAAAAAGATTATAATAGATAAATATTGGGGCTAAATCCCGGATAATCATGATTTAATTATAATGATTAATGTGATTACAATGATTAAGGAAAGGTACTTAGGAGGATATTATGGGACAGTGGAGTAAGAGAATAGCGATTATGGCGGCAGCAGGCATGCTGGCGGTTTCTACAATGACGGGGTGCGGTGCATCTTTAAATGCGGATGAAACGGTTGCAACGGTCGGTGAGGATAAAATTTCCGTAGGTGTTGCTAATTTTTATGCAAGGATGCAGCAGGCACAGTATGAGACATATTATGCTGCTATGATGGGAATGACTGCAGAAGAGCTTTGGGCACAGGAGATAGACGAAGGTGTTGATTATGAGGATTCTGTAAAAGACAGTGTTCTGGAAACCTTAGAGAATATGTATCTTATGAAACAGCATGCAGAAGAATACGGCGTGTCTATTTCCGATGACGAACAGAAAGCTATTGAAAAGGCAGCAGAAGATTTTGACGAGAATAATGCTCTGGAAGCCAAGGAAGCAGTATCCGGATATCAGAAATATGTGGAAGAACTGCTGACTCTGATCCAGATTCAGAATAAGATGAATGATGCGATGGTGGCGGATGTTGATACGGAAGTTTCTGATGAAGAGGCGGCACAGAAGAGCATGAAATATGTCCTGTTCTCTTACACGATTACCGATGAGGAGGGCAATTCTGTCACACTTACGGATGATGAGAAGACGGCACTGAAGGATACGGCTCAGGCGTTTGTTGATGACCTGAAAGCAGGCGGGGACATTGATACACTGGCGGAAGCTGTTTCAGAGCAGGATATTACGGTACAGACCCTGACTTTTGACAGCGAATCCACCAGTCCTTCAGAAGATTTGATTCAGACAGTTGATGCACTGGCAGCCGCAGGTGATGTTACCGATGTGATTGAGACAGACAGCGGTTTGTATGTGGCGCAGTTGGAAAGCCTGTTCGATGAAGAAGCTACTGAATCAGAGAAGGAATCCATCGTGCAGCAGAGGAAGCAGGATCGGTATAATGAACTGCTTGAGCAGTGGAAGGAAGAAACAGAAATTACCGTACATGAAAAAGTATGGGATAAAGTTGATTTCTCAAAGCAGGGAGTAACCATCATGGATACTACAGTTGATGAAGAAGCAACAGATGATACAACTGATACTGCAGCGGAAGACAGTGCATCTGATGACACGGCGGAAGAAGACGACACGGCAGATGATGCTGCTGATGAAGAATAAGAATCAAAGACAAACATTAAAACTCAAAAAAAGAGCGATACCTGGGGTAGTGTAAAAAAGTTTGTGTTTCTGGTAAAAAATGACTCCTTTTTGGTAAGAATTCAGATATGACAATTCTTATCGAAAAGGAGTATTTTTATGGCA